>CAYQJD010000007.1:0-34273 GCA_964417835.1 uncultured Muribaculaceae bacterium | reverse complement strand
ATTGATGGACTTATTTTTTTTGATTATGGGTGTTAAACCCCTTTGGCAATCGTACCAGATTGATAGTAAACTCGAACTTTTATATTTCGAGTTTTAATATGTCAAAATTTGTGTTATAATACCTGGCACAATTAAATTGAATATGTCAATTTAATAAACATACATGTATAATGACAAAAAATAATTTATTTATTATAAGAATCTATAATATTGATTAATTTTTTCTTTTTTTAATGTTATTATAGAAACTACAGATGGAAATTATTTGGTGTTGTTTTATAATAATTTACTAGATGTAAAAATATATTTGTTATATAAAAAAAATCCATCAATTTAATTATAATTGATATTTTAGTTTAAGAGAGAAGAAGTGAAAATATGTTTTGGAATCCATGGCATGGTTGCCATAAGTGTAGTCCTGGGTGTTTAAATTGTTATGTTTATTATTTAGATAGTATAAGGAATATTGATGCAAATATAGTTAGTAAGTCTAAGAGCAATTTTGATTTGCCTTTAAAAAAAGATAGAAAGGGTAATTATAAAATTCCTTCAAATAGTGAGGTTGCAACATGTTTTACATCCGACTTCTTTTTAAGTGATGCTGATGAGTGGAGAAAAGATGCATGGAAGATAATAAAAGAGCGTAAAGATGTTAATTTTTTAATATGTACAAAAAGAATAGAAAGGTTTAATGATTGTATACCAGATGATTGGGAAGATGGATATGATAATGTTATAATTGCTGTAACTTGTGAAAATCAAGAAAAAACAGATTATAGATTACCAATCTTTTTGAATATTAAGGCAAAACATAAATATATTTTTGCTGCCCCTTTGTTAGAAAATATTGAATTTGATAAATATCTAAAAGATTCTCAAATCGATTTAGTATCTGTAAGTGGCGAATCATATGAAAATGCACGTATTTGTGATTTTGAATGGGTTAAACATATCAAGAAAACATGCGATAAAAATAATGTTGATTTTGAATTTCATCAAACTGGTTCAAATTTTATAATGAATGGTAAGTGTTACAAAATTAAACACTATGATGAATATGAACAAGCAAAAAAAGGTATGAAATATTTAAATAATATAGATAAATAAAAAAAGGTTAGTTGTTTCTAACTTTTTTAAATTGTTATTTTTCCATCTTTCATGAGTGTTATAAAACCATTCTTAGTATCAGCAATTATTTCTAAGTCATTAGTTCCAATCATAAAATCAACATGTGTTTTACTATGGTTTAATTTGGATTTTTCATAATTTTCAAAATTTTTAATGCATTCTTTAAAACCTTCTCCTAAAGCTAAATGACACGAAGCATTTTCATCATATAATGTATTATAAAATAATGTATTAGATTTGCTAATAGGGGAGGAATTATCAACTAGTGCAACTTCTCCTAAATAATTTCCATTTGTAGTTTTTATAATACTTTTTAAGTTTTCTTTACCTATTTCAGCGTTATAATTAATTACTTTTCCATTTTTAAACTCTAGCCAAAATTTGTCTATAATTGATCCATTATAATTTAGTGGAATAGAAGAATATACAATTCCGTTCGCACTATACTTATTTGGTGAGGTGAAAATTTCGAATGTAGGCATATTTACTATTATATTATTGCCTAATTTATCTTTTATCTCGCTACCAATCCATATATTGTTTTCGACTTCTATTGAAAAATTGGTACCTAATTTATTTTTATATATTAATTTTTTTATATTTAAATTATTTAGCTTATTTACAATGATTTTATTTGTTTCTAAAGTTTTTTTCCATTTATCAATAGGGTCTTTTTCATTTATAAAACATATATCAAAGATTTTATTCCATAATTCTTCTATAGGATAATTGCTATTTGGTAAAACTTTTCTTGCCCAATTATAATTAGGGACAGCTGCTATACACCAAGATATATTAAATTCTAATTGTTCTTTATTAAAAAGAGGTGAAGATTCTCTATAGATTTTATTTGCTAATGCCAACTTTTTATCATTTGTATCTTTCATAATATCAGGTTCTGTATTTGTTAAAATTAAGAAACTTGCACCTTTTTGCGTATATTTGTCAAATACCTCCCTTGAAAAGATGGAATTATTTTTTATTTCTGCATCATTTAAATATTTTAAACCTTCTATTTTTATATAGTTATCTTTCCAGTCAAAATATATTTCTTTATAACCACTTTTATAAGCTACACTTGAAATTATTCTTACAAAAGAATAAGCTTCTAATGGTGAAGAAATTAAAAGTATATTTTTATTATTTGATAAACACCCATTAATTAATAAGTTTGCATATTTATATAATTTTTCTTCCATATTTTCCTATTTTTTATCAGTAGATCCAAAACCACCAGTACGTATACCTTCAGCTTTATCATTATCTACTGTTAAATATTTCATAAATATAACTTGTCCGATAACATCACCTTTTTTAACTTCTAAATCATGATCTAAAAAATTAAAATATTGAAACATAAAGTGTCCATCATTTGTTTCATTTTCATAATAGTCTGCATCAATAATACCAATACTATTAGCCATAATAAATCCTTTTTTAGGACCGCTGCTACGATTAGCAAGCATATACCATTCATCACTAGCACAATATGCTTTTAATCCTGTAGGAATTAAAGTTGGTTTAATACCTGGTTTATAAGCGGGAATAACCATATCTTCTGCAGCTTCTATATCATAAGCCGCAGCATTTTTGGTACTTCTTTTGGGCAAATGAATATCTTTATCCTCCCATCCTTTAGCAATTTCAAATCCTCTTATACGCATATTAATTCTTTCTCCTTTTCTTCAAATAAAATAACATTTTTCATTTTTAAAGTTTTTTTTACATCAATAACTCTTTGATTAGATGAACCACAATATTTTAAATTAGGATTATGTAATTTTTCAATATATTGTCCATCTATTAAAACATCTATATATTTAAGTACTTCTAAATTACACAAATATTCTTCATAAAGAAATCCAGACCATATCCATATTGATTTGTTTGGAAATTTTTTTTTAAAAGCTTTTGCCAACTTGGTTGTGCCTTCAATATTTTTTGGATGCAAAGGCTCTCCTCCCAAAACAGAAAGCCCAGCAATATAATCTTTATCACAATAATTTAATACTTTTTCAATTGTATCATTTGTAAAATCCAGTCCACCATTAAAATCGTGAGTTTCAGGATTAAAACAATTTTTACAATTAAATGTACATCCTTGCATAAAAATGGAAACTCTAACACCTGGTCCATTAGATATATCCATTTTTCTAATTTTATTATATTTCATAATTATTCCTCGGCATCTTTATTATCTAAATGTATAACTCTTTCTTTTATTTCTTGAGTTCTTCCTTTATTCCAGAAGTTAGTTCCAATGTAGCCACATGTACGTCGTGCAACATTTAATTTATTATGATCTCTATTTCCACAATTAGGACAATACCATTCTAGTTTATCGTCAATTAAAATTTCTCCAGTATAGCCACATTCATGACAATAATCAAGCTTTGTATTTAATTCAGCATACATGATATTATCATAAATAAATTTTATTACTTCTATAATAGCATCAATATTGTTAGAAAGATTCGGAGTTTCAATATAAGATATAGCACCACCTGGGCTAAGTCTTTGGAATTCACTTTCTACTTTTAATTTATCAAATGCATTTATTTCTTCAAATACTGGAACGTGATAAGAGTTAGTAATATAGTTTCTGTCTGTAATACCTTTTATAACTCCAAAACGCTCTCTTAAACATTTTGCAAACTTGTATGTTGTAGATTCGATAGGAGTTCCATATACACTATAGTCAATTTTTTCTGCTTCTTTCCATTCTTTACATTTATCATTCATGTGTTGCATTACTTCTAATCCAAAAGCTTTGCCACAACCGTCATCAGTATGAGAATGTCCTGTCATAAACTTAACGCATTCATATAATCCAGCATAACCAAGTGAGATAGTGGAATAACCATTATGAAGCAATTCGTGAATAGATTCTCCTTTTTTCAATCTAGCAAGTGCACCATATTGCCAAAGAATTGGAGCAACATCGCTTGTGGCTTTTGAAAGTCTTTTATGTCTGATTTGTAATGCACGATGACATAATTCTAGACGTTCATCAAATATTTTCCAAAACATATCCATATCTTTGTCACTTGTTAAAGCAACATCAACTAAGTTAATAGTTACTACTCCTTGATTAAATCTACCATAATATTTAGGCTTATTTGTTTTAGGATCAACATATGGAGTTAAGAAAGAACGGCATCCCATACATGGATAACAATTTCCATTTCCATTTTTATCAATTTTAGTTTCTAACATTATTTTTTCTGAAATATAATCTGGTACCATTCTTTTAGCTGTACATTCTGCTGCAAGTTTTGTTAAATAATAGTATTTGCTATCTTCTTTAATATTATCTTCTTCCAATACATATAAAAGTTTTGGAAAAGCTGGAGTAATATAAACACCTTGATTATTTTTCATTCCTTTAATACGTTGTTTTAATACTTCTTCTATAATCATAGCAAGTTCTTCTTTATATTCTTCTGTTTCTCCTAGATACATACAAACGCTCAAGAAAGGTGCTTGACCATTTGTAGTAGTCATAGAATTAATTTGATATTGAAATGTTTGAACTCCATCAATAATTTCTCTCTGTAAATCCTCTTTTGCAAATTTTTCACATTGTGCTTTTGTTAATTTTCTTTGTTTATATTTATCAAGATATTTTTTGTAACTATCTCTAACAAAAGGGGCTAGGTGAGTTAACGTTATTGTAGCTCCACCATATTGACTTGAATTTACTGCTGTTATTAGCTGTGTAGCAATAGTCATTGCTGTTAAAAATTTATGAGGTTTTTCGATCATAACGCCATTTATATTAGTACCATTTTGTAGCATGTCTTCTAAGTTGATTAGATCACAATTATGTAGTGCATTTTGAGCAAAATAATCTGCATCATGGAAGTGTATAATCCCATCATCATGAGCACTTACAATGTCTTCAGGAAGTAAAAATCTTCTTGTTATATCTACACTTGTAATTCCTGCCAAATAATCACGTTGGGTTGTAACAATTTTTGCATTTTTATTAGAATTTTCTTCGTTCCAATATTCGCTTTCACCATCAATTAATTCTTTTATAGCTAGATCTGTAGTATTACTTTTTCTAACTAATTCTCTAGTATAACGATATGTTATATATTTTTTTGCTAAAGAGTATTTTCCAATACTCATAAGTTTCATTTCAATTATATCTTGTATATCTTCAACAAGTATTCTCTTTTTACCAAGGCCTTCTATATATTTTATAATATTTTTAATTTGAGTATTTGATGCTCTTGATTCTTCATCAACCTCATTATTAGCTTTCATAATAGCATTTTCAATTTTTTCAGGACAATAATCTACCATATGTCCATCTCTTTTTATTACTTTCATAAACTACCTCTACTTTCTTAACATAATTAATATAAACTATACTTTATAAAAATACATGTTGCAATTGCAACATTTTACTTTTTTTGTTAAAATTTATTTAGAGGTGTAAAATGAAAAGCTTATTTGATGAGATTTCACATAAGAATCAAGAAAAACTTTTAAAAATTTTAGAGGCAAATACATTAACTTACAAGAAAGATAGCCAAATATTAAAGACTGTAAAATGGGATAATATAATTGGAATAGTTTTATCTGGCTATATGCAAATTATTCGTGTAGATTATAATGGTAACCGTACAATAATTGAAGAATTAGAAGAAAATAGTGTATTTGGGACAATATTGTCATCATTAAATAATAATGAATATGAACTTATTACAAAAGAAGATACAACTGTTGTTATAATGGATTATAATTCTATTATTGAGAAAACGAGCAACATGAGTAATAGTTATAATCAATTTATAAAGAATCTACTAACAATTTTAAATGAAAAAATAAAATTAAAAAATGAACAAATAGAAATTTTAACAAAGAGAACTATTCGAGATAAAATTTTAGAATATTTTAAAATTATATCAAATAGAAATAAGTCGAAGATTATATATATAACAATGTCTTATTCTGGGTTAGCTGAATATTTAAATGTTGATAGGTGTGCTATGTCTCGTGAGTTTAAAAATCTTTTAGATGAAGGCTTTATAAAAAAAGACGGAAAAAAAATTACTATTTTATATTAAAAAAAGCGGATAATCATTTTATTTAGTAAAGAATTCTTTTATATCCACTTCTAAAACATCAGCAATTCTACCTAATGTAACTATACTAAAACTTTTATTCTTTTTAAGACTTTCAATTTCACAAATGTAATCTACAGATAAATCTGCTTCATCAGCTAACTTTTGTTGCGTAAAGTGCTTTTCTTTACGATATTTCTTAATATTTTTTCTTACAACATTATAATAATAGTCATTCGAATTATAATAAGACACGTAAATCACACCCTTTTCTAACTATATTTTCTCAAAAAGTCCCAAAATAGTGAACGGGCCTATAGTACGAGACATAATTATAATGTGTAGATAAATATAAATTTATTCAATATTCTTTTTTATCTTTTAAAAATTTTTTATATATTTTTAAAAGCGCTCTTTTCTCAATTCTAGACACATAACTTCTTGAAATATTTAATTGCTCAGATATTTCTTTTTGTGTTAATTCATCATTATTAAATAATCCATATCGTTTAATAATTATTTCTTTTTCTCTTTTATTTAAAATTTCAAGATATCTAATTAATGTAGATATAGAATCTTTATTGTGTAGTTTTTCTAATATATCTTCATCGTTACTTTTTATTACATCGATTAAATTGATTTCGTTTCCATCTTTATCTATTCCTATAGAATCGTTTAAACTTACATCATTTACATGTTTTTTGTTATTTCTAAAAAACATTAATATCTCATTTTGAATACACTTTGCACAATAAGTTGTAAGTCTGGTATTTTTATCATTTTTATAAGAATCGATTCCTTTAATTAGTCCAATTGTACCAATACTAATTAAATCATCAACATCTTTTTCTTTTGCATCATATTTTTTTACAATATGAGCAACCAGTCTTAAATTATGTTCGATTAGTTTAGCTCTAGCATTTTTATCCCCATGAGCCATTTTATCTAGGCAAACTTGTTCTTCTTCATTTGCCAAAGGTTCTGGGAATACATTTATAGAATAAGATCCTGTAAAAAAATATAGACCTTTAAATAAATTTAATAAACCGTAAATCATAAATCCTCCAATAAATTATATAAAATAATTTTAATTTAATAACATTTATTGGTAATTTGAACTTATTAAATAATATTGTTTTTTTTAAATGAAAAGACTATAATATTTTCTTAAGGAAGTGAGATTATGGATAATTTATCATTAGACAGGAACTTTATTAATTCGATTAATTTTTTTGAAAATATATTATTATTAGATTCCATTGAAAATACAAAAAAAATATATAATATGTTTGTTGATTATTTAAGACAAGATAATCATTATATTTTGAAGATGAATATAAAAGATAAAGATAGAGAAATAATTAATACTAAATGTGTTTTAGCTAATAAAGTGAATGGTAGTATTGTTATAAGTGATATTATTAAACTAGTCACTTCTAAATATAATAGTGATTTAGTAATTAATGTAAAAGAATTAGATACTAATAATAATTGTATAAAATTTGGAAAACGTGTATATAATTCTAAAAATAAGTAAATAGAATTTGAAAGTTTACTTATTTTTGAATTCGACATGAATTGTATTGAAATAATTAAATTTATTTGATAAAATAGCTTTGGTTTAAAAACCAAATATACACATCTATAGATTATTCGACCTAGTGGCTATTGTTGGAAGAATGAGTTGAAATAGGTGGATGAATAACGAAAGGAATGAGAAAATTATGGCTGTTGTTTCTATGAATAATTTATTAGAAGCAGGTGTTCATTTTGGACATCAAACAAAAAGATGGAATCCTAAGATGAAGGAGTATATCTTTACTTCAAGAGATGATATTTATATAATAGATCTTGAAAAGACTGTTGCATGTATTGAAAAAGCATATGCAGAAATTAAAAAAATTGCTGAAAATGGAGGAAAATTTCTATTTGTAGGTACAAAAAAACAAGCTAATGAAGCTTGTCAAGAAGAAGCTTTAAGAAGTGAAAGCTTTTATGTAACTGAAAGATGGTTAGGTGGAACATTAACTAATTTCCGTACTATTAGAAGACGTGTAAAACGTTTAGAAGAAATAGAGAATATGGAAACAAATGGGATGTTTGATTTACTACCTAAAAAAGAAGTTATCGGGTTAAAAAAAGAATATGAAAAACTTAATAAAGTTTTATGTGGTATAAGAGATATGGATAGACTTCCTAATGCTTTAATTATTGTAGATCCTAAAAAGGAAATTAACGCAATTAGAGAAGCTAGAAAGTTAAATATTCCAGTATTTGGTATAGTAGATACTAATTGTGATCCAGACGATGTTGATTTTGTTATCCCAGGTAATGATGATGCTGTAAGAGCTGTAAAAGTAGTTTTAGGTGTATTAAATAATGCAATATGTGAATCTAAAGGATTAGAGTTAGTTGATTATGTTACTGAAGAAGAATCAAAGAAAACTCCTAAGAAAGAAGAAAAAGATAAAGAAGTTGTAGAAGATGCCAATATTAAAGCAAAAAAAGAAATAGATGATTTTTCTAAAAAAACTGTTGCTGAATTAAAGGCATTAGCTAAAGAAGCAAAAATTAGCGGATATACAAATATGAAAAAAGAAGAACTAATATCTGCATTAAATAAATAATAAGGAGAAAAATATGGTAAATGCGAAACAAGTAAGTGAATTAAGAACTTTAACTGGAGCTCCTATGATGGACTGCAAAAAAGCTTTGACTGAAACTAATGGTAATATGGAAGCTGCAGTAGATTGGTTAAGAGAAAAAGGAATTGCTAAAAGTGCAAAGAAAGCCAGCAGAATAGCTGCTGAAGGGTTAGCTAATATATACGTAGATGGTAATAAAGCTGTTATACTTGAAGTAAATAGTGAAACAGATTTTGTTAGTAAAAATGAAGAATTTACTAATATGATAGATATAATTGGAAAAACTATTTTAAAAAGTAATGTTAAGACAATGGAAGAAGCTTTATCATTAGAGTATGAAAACGGGACATTAAATGATTTAATAATTGAAAAAACTTCAAAAATTGGAGAAAAATTATCTTTTAGAAGATTTGAACTGATTGAAAAATCAGATTCAGAAAACTTTGGAGCATATTTGCACATGGGAGGAAGAATAGCTGTATTAACAGTATTAGATGGAGCAACTGAAGAAGTTGCAAGAGATGTTGCAATGCAATCAGCAGCTATGAAGCCACTATACTTAAGTGAAGAAGATGTTCCTAGTGATGTTTTAAAAAGAGAAAGTGAAGTAATAAAATCTCAGGCTTTGGAAGAAGGTAAACCAGCAGATATCGCAGAAAAAATGGTTGCCGGAAGAATTAAAAAATTCTATAAAGAAATTTGTTTATTAAATCAAGCATTTATAAAAAATGGTGATGTAGATGTTCAAACATATGTAAAAAATAATGGTGGTAAAGTATTAAATATGATACGTTATGAAGTTGGCGAAGGAATTGAAAAAAAAGAAGAAAACTTTGCTGAAGAAGTAATGAATCAAATTAAATCAAATTAAAAATATTAAAATTAAAAATCGTTTACTTTAAAACGATTTTTTTACGTTTTATATATAATTTGATTAATTAATAATTTATTTTTTTAATTATTATGTTAAAATTATATATAGAATAGGGGTAAAAGTAATGGATATTTTAAATATTATTGAAAAAAAGAGATTAAATAAAGAGTTATCTTATGAAGAATTAGATTACGCTTTCATGGGTTTTTATAAAAATTCTATAAAAGATTATCAAATGAGCAGTTTATTAATGGCAATAACAATTAATGGTATGAGTTTTGATGAAACTAAAAATTTAACAGATATATTTATAAAAAGCGGAAAAATATTTGACCTTAGTAGTATAGAGGGACCAATTGTAGACAAACATTCAACCGGTGGGATTGGAGATACAACCACACTAATCGTAGGGCCAATTGTTGCATCTTGTGAAGTTAAAATGGCTAAAGTTAGTGGGAGAGGTTTAGGGATTACTGGTGGAACCATTGATAAATTAGAAAGTATTCCAAATTTTAAAGTGAATCTTTCTAAAAAACAGTTTATAACTAACTTGAAAAAAGTTGGTTTTGTACTTTCTTCACAAACAGAAGATTTAGTACCACTTGATAAAAAAGTATATTCTTTAAGAAGCATAACCGGCACAACTAAATCACTTCCATTAATAACAGCCAGTATAATGTCAAAAAAGATCGCTTGTGGTGCTGATATAATTTTAATTGATATAAAAGTTGGCAATGGAGCTTTGATAAAAACTAAAAAAGAAGCTAAAAAAATAAGTACATGGATGAAGGCAATAGGAAAAGAATATAATAAAAAAGTTGTAACTATTATAAGTGATATGAATGTTCCTCTTGCTAATTCTATTGGTAACGCTTTAGAAGTTGAGGAAGCTATAAAAGTTTTAAAAGGAGAAAAAAATAAATTATACGAGACTTCAAAAGAAATAGCATCAATACTAATATCATTGGCAAAAAATATAACTAAAAAAGAAGCAGAAGAAGAAGTTATCAAAGTTTTAAAAAGTGGCAAAGCATACAGAAAATTTTTAGAATTTGTTAAGACACAAAAGGGAGATTTAAAAAAATTAAAAATAAATGCAAATATAAAAATAATAAGAAGTGAAAAAGGGGGAATTTTAACTGATATTAATGCAAGTAAAATAGGTAATCTTTCTATTAAACTAGGTGTTGGAAGAATAAATAAAACTTCTTCTGTAGACTATTCGGCAGGAATAAAATTATTTAAAAATATTGGAGATAAAGTTAATAAAAATGATATACTTGCGACTCTATACACTAATAAAAATATTGAACTGTCAAATGATGATATTAATTGTTTTGAAATTGAATAGAAAATGATATACTTGAATAAAGTAAAGGGTGATTTATTATGTTTGGGAAAATATTAAATATTACAGATTCTACTGTTAAAGTTGAATTATTGAAAACTACTGAAGTTGTACCTAATCTGATGAATTTACATGTTGTTTTTTTTGATGATACATCTAAATTATTAGGAGAAGTAAGAGGAATTTTAACAGATTACATAGAAATTGATTTAAAAGGAGAATTTGTTGGAGAAAGATTTATAGCAGGTACTATAAAAAAACCATCTCTTTCAAGTTCTATAAGAATAATTAATGAAGAAGAATTAAATATAATTTTAGGTACAAATAACGAGTCAAATATTTATATAGGTAAAAGTCCTATATATCCTAATAAAAGTATATTTTGCAATATAAATGATTTATTTTCTAATCATTTATGTATATTTGGAAATTCTGGAAGTGGTAAAAGTTGTAGTGTATCTAGGATAATACAAAATGTATTTCTTAACAAAAATTTTTTAACATATAATGCAAATTTATTCTTCTTTGATGCATATGGTGAATATAAAAATGCTTTTAAAAGTTTATCTGAAATCAATCCAAATTATCAATATAAATTTTTAACAACTAACCCTGTAGACCCTACGGATGGTAAATTAACTATTCCTATTTATTTATTGTCAATTGATGATATAGCTTTATTATTACAGGCTACTGAACATTCTCAAATTACAATAATAGAAAGAATGGTAAAATTAGCACATATATTTAGTAGAAATGATGATTTGACAAAAAAATTAAAAAATCATTTAATTGCTAAGGCAATAATGAACGTATTATTTTCTAATCAAAGTTCAACAGCAAAAAAAAGTGATATATTTAGTATAGTTAGTTCTTGTTTTACTGAAGAATTTAATTTAAAAGCAGAGCTTCAAGGAATCGGTTATACTAGAGTTTTCAGTGAGTGTTTTGGTATTGATAGGAATGGAGAATTTGGCGAGTCTGTTTTATTAAATGAATATTTAAATAAATACATAGATGATAGCTTAGAAAGTTCTATACAAACTCCTCCACAAGCGTTCTTTACACTCGCAGATTTATCAAACGCATTAAATTTCACTCTAATTGGAGAAGGCTTTCAAGAAAATAAAACAATTCAAGATGCTGCAATTATTTTAAAAGTTAGATTAAATTCAATTATTAATAGTTCCAACAGTGAGTTCTTTAATGTCCAAGAATATTCTAATCTTGAAACATATATATCTAATCTAATTATGAATAATAACAAACGTAGTCAGATAATAAATGTTAATTTAGAAGGAGTAGATGATAACCTTGCTAAAGTTATAGTTAAAATATTATCAAAAATGTTATTTGATTTTGCGAAGAGTAGGACAGATAGAGCAAGTATTCCTTTTCATCTATTTATAGAAGAAGCACATAGATATGTTGTTAAAGATAATGATACTTTCTTATTAGGATACAATATATTTGAAAGAATAGCAAAAGAAGGTAGAAAATATGGTGTTATACTTGATTTGGTAAGCCAAAGACCTGTAGAAATAAGTGATACAGTTGTTTCACAAATGAGTAATTTCCTTATATTAAAGATGACTCATCCAAAAGACTTAGATTACATTGAAAAAATGTTACCTAATATTAGTGGTGATGTTATAGATAAACTAAATTCTTTACAGGCTGGTACATTAGTAGCATTTGGGAACGCATTTAAAATTCCATTACTTATAAAAATGGATATGCCAAATCCAACACCTTATAGTTCTAACTGTGATATAGTAAATAGATGGAGAGGATAATCTATAATAAAAAAATAGTCTATAGGCTATTTCTTTTTTTATATGATAATATATCTTTATCATTTATATTTAATTCTTTGATTAATTTTTTAAACGTTTCAATAGTTGGCACGCTTATTCCATTTTCAATATGTTTTCTTTGCCTCTAGCTTAAATTTATTTTTCCTGCAAGTTGTTCTTGTGTATAGCCACTTTTTAACATATATTCTTTAAACACAATAATTACACCTCGTTTGAATTATGACATTTGTGCAATTTGAGGATATTCTGCAAATAATTCTTTGACGATTAAATCATCAATCACCCAGAAAGTGGTACAACAAATGTTCCTTATATCATTAAATGAGTATTTATATTTACAATTTTACTATACAAAATATAATTAATTTGATATACTTAAATTACCTAGAATTGGTTAGTTTATAAAACCGACTAAGGTGATAATTGGGAATCTAAGTGATTGGCGGTGTTGAATACTAACCCATTAAGTGAGTTAGGATCCTAAAGTCTTTCATGTGATGCCCACCTGTTATAGAGCGGGTTTTTATCACAATTACTGATTCTAGGTTTTATTTTGGAGGAAAAAATGCAGTATAGTAGAATTGTAAGTCTTATTGGTAAAAATAAATTTAATATTTTAAAGAATAAAAAAATTATAATTGTTGGGATTGGTGGAGTAGGTGGATATGTTTTTGAAACTTTAATTAGGAGTGGAATAAATAATATTGATATTATTGATCCAGATAAAATTGATATAACAAATTTAAATAGACAATTAATTGCTAATCTAAATAATATAGACAAATATAAAGCTGATGAGGCGAAAATAAGAGCTTTATCAATTAATCCTAACGTTAATATAAATGTATATAAAATTTTTTTAGATAAAAATAATATAGAGCGTATATTAAATAATAAATATGATTATATTATAGATGCATGTGATACCATCGATACAAAGTTAGAAATCATCAAATATAGTCAAAAAAATAATATTAAATTGATATCATGTTTAGGAACAGCCAAAAAAATAGATCCATTAAAGCTCAAAATAACAGAATTATCAAAAACATCCTATGATCCGATCGCTAAAATATTAAGAAAAAAAGTAAAAGAATTAAAAATTACAGAAAAAATCATTGTTGTTTCAAGCGAAGAAAAGCCTTTAGAATGTAAATCATTAGGTAGTTTAATGATAGTGCCAGCATCGGCTGGAATCTTATGTGCAAGTTATATAATAAATGATATTTTGAAAGGAATAAGTGAGTAGGTATGAGTATTTTAGTTAGTGATTATGATGGTACACTTGTAAATCTTGGAGAAAAAACAGTATTTGATATTATAAAATTAAGAATTAATCTCCATACTATTAAGAATTTTCAAAAAAATAGCAACATATTTATAATTTCTACTGGGAGAACAACTAATTCGATAAAAAAAGAATTAGAAACTTATAATATTCCTTTTAATTATCTTACTGCCTATAATGGATTAGTTTCATTTGACAATAATTTCAACTTAATAAATGCTTTTTATATAAGAAACGATATATTAAAAGCAGTATATAAATTTAAAAAAAACTATGAAAATATAAAAATGTATGATGAATATGGTAATAACAAAAATAATGAAAAAATAATTTTAATTGGACTAAAAATTAATAATTTTGATAAGATACGAGAATTAGAAAATTTTTTGGTTAGAAATTTTAGGGACATACATACAAGAATTGACTTATATAATAGATATTTATGGATTCATGAAAATTGTAATAAATTAATTGGGTTAAAGATATTATTACAAAAGCTTAATATTGATTATGAAAGCAATGATATTATTTCTTTTGGAAATGATGAGAATGATTATGAATTGTTAAAAAATAGTAATGGATATATTATTTCAAATTCAGATTTAATTATATCTGGGTGCAAAAAAACAAGTAGTATAAGAAAATTAATAAAAAAAATTGATTATTGATAACGTTAAAAATATTATATTTATTTTTATATTATTATGTTAAAATATTAGTTGGTGATAACTTTGAAAAACAATATAAGAAATTTTTCTATAATAGCTCATATAGACCATGGAAAAAGTACGCTTGCTGATAGGATATTAGAAATAACAAATAGTGTAAAAGAGCATGAAATGAAAAATCAACTTTTAGATTCAATGGATATTGAAAGAGAACGTGGTATTACTATAAAGTTAAATGCAGTAGAACTACATTATAATTACAATAATGAAGATTATATTTTTCATTTGATAGATACACCAGGGCATGTAGACTTTTCATATGAAGTATCACGAAGTTTGGCAGCATGTGAAGGGGCTATATTAATAGTAGATGCTGCTCAAGGGATCGAAGCACAAACGCTTGCGAACTTGTATTTAGCAATTAATAACAATTTGACTATAATACCAGTTATAAATAAGATTGATTTACCTAATGCGGATGTAGAAAAAGTAACTAATGAACTGGTTAATGTTTTAGGCTTTAAAAGAGAAGAAATTGTTTTATGTAGTGGAAAGACTGGTTATGGGGTTGAAAATTTACTTAATGCAGTAATTGAGAGAATACCTGCTCCTAAAATTGATGATTCAAGTCCTACTAAAGCTTTAATTTTTGACTCTTATTTTGATTCTTATCGAGGAGTTATTGCTTCAATAAAAGTTGAAACAGGATCTATTAAACTAAAAGATAAAATCAAATTAATGTCTACTGGAGCTATATACGAAGTTGTAGAATTAGGCGTTAATACTCCTAATGTAAAAAAATTAGATAAATTAGTAAGTGGACAAGTAGGATGGGTTAATGCATCTATAAAAAGTATAAATGATATTAATGTGGGTGATACAATAACTTTAGAAAATAATCCTGCTAATGAACCCTTACTAGGTTACAAACCTATGAAACCTATGGTATATTCTGGGATTTTTCCTATTGAACCAAATAAATTTGAATTACTTAGAGAAGCATTAGAAAAATTAAAATTAAATGATGCTGCATTGACTTTTGATCCTGTAACTTCTATTGCTTTAGGATTCGGATTCAGAGTAGGTTTTTTAGGCTTACTTCATATGGAAATTATTGAAGAGAGAATAGAAAGAGAATTTGGAGTAGAAATAATTGCAACTAGTCCAAGTGTTATTTATGAAGTGATTAAAACAAATGGGGAGCAAATAGACATTCATGCTCCTAATGAAATGCCAGATAAGTCAGTTATACAAAAAATTAAAGAACCATATGTAAATGCAAATATATTTGTTCCAAGTGACTATATTGGTCCAATTATGGATTTATGTAGTGAAAAAAGAGGAATATATAAAAATATTGAATATATAGATAAATCTAGAGTAACGATTCATTATGAATTACCTCTTTCTGAGATAGTATATGACTTTTTTGATAAATTAAAGTCTTTTACTAAAGGTTATGCATCTTTTGATTATGAAATATCTGATTATAAAGAAAGTGATCTAGTAAAAATGGATATTTTATTAAATGGGGAACCCGTCGATGCTCTTAGTGTAATAGTACATAAAAGTGTTGCATATAACAGAGGTAAAGAAATAGTTGAGAGGCTTAAAGAAATAATCCCTAGGCAAATGTTTCAAGTGCCTATTCAAGCAAGTATTGGGAATAAAATTATTGCTAGAGAAAATATAAGTGCAATGAAAAAAAATGTATTAGCTAAATGTTATGGAGGAGATATAACAAGGAAAAGAAAGCTATTAGAAAAACAAAAAGAAGGTAAAAAAAGAATGAAAATGGTTGGAAACGTTGAAATCCCACCTGAAGCTTTTTTATCTATATTAAAAACAAATAAATGAGGTTGTATGAAAAGTGAAGTATTTAAAAGAGAATTAAATTATATAGAAGATTCGAGGATTAAAAGTAATGCCGAAATTTTATTAAATAATTTACCAGATTACTTTTATCGTATTAAGGCTTCTTCTACTGGAAAATATCATCCTTTGTTTGCTCAGGAAGATCAAGGATTAGTAAAACACGTTAAAGTAGCTGTCCATTTTGCCACTTTACTTTTTCAAATTTATAAATTTGATTCACATACTAAAGATATAATTATAGTTAGTTTATTAATTCATGATGGACTAAAAAAAGGATTTGAAGAAGAAAAATATACTCGGGTTGATCATCCTTTATTAATTAGAAAATTATTAAAACGTTTGCAAAATTCTCTTACTTTAACTATTGAAGAAATAGAAGAAATTGCAACTAATGTTGAAAGTCATATGGGAAGATGGAATACAAATCCTTATTCAGAAGTTATTTTACCATTACCAATAACTGTTACTCAAAAGTTTATACATATGTGTGACTTTTTAGCGAGCAGAAAATCAATTAATTTTTCATTTGACGATCAATGCAATATTAAAGAAGCAGAGTAATATTTAAATATAAAAAATATTAAGAAAATGGAAATAATGATAGAAAGATAAATCTTTATAAAAAGCCTATACTATTTTGATAGAAAAATGTTATAATTTTAAAGGTGATAAAGATGAAATCTGCTTATATACATATACCTTTTTGTAAAAATATTTGTACCTATTGTGATTTTTGTAAGCAATTATATAATTATCAAAATACTATGCAATATTTAGATTCATTAGAATTTGAAATAAAGGATCGATACAATGGAGAAATACTTGACACTCTCTATATAGGTGGAGGGACGCCAAGTTGTTTAAACTTAGAAGAATTAAAAAAACTTTTTGAAATCATTAGACTTTTAAATTTAAATGATAATAATGAATTTACTTTTGAATGTAATGTAAATGATATAACTGAAGAATTAGTTCTATTTTTAAAAGAAAATAATGTAAATAGGTTAAGCATAGGAGTAGAATCTTTTAATTCAAAAAAATTACAATTTATGGAACGTTTTGCAGTATTTGAAGATGTAGAAGATAAAATAAAAATGATAAGAAAAATTGGAATAAATAATATTAATCTTGATTTAATGTATGGTATTCCAGGAGAAACTTTAAAAGATTTAAAAAAGGATTTAAATTTATTTTTAAAATTAAAACCAGATCATATTAGTACCTATTCGTTAATTTTAGAAGAATATACTAAATTAAAGTTAAACTCTATAAAACCTATTGATGAAGAATTAGAATTAAATATGTATAATTATATTAGAAATAAATTAAAAAAGAAAAAATATATTCATTATGAAGTTAGTAACTTTTCATTAAATGGCAAACAATCTATTCATAATTTAAATTATTGGAATAATGAAGAATATTATGGCTTTGGATTAGGAGCACATGGATATATAGATGGAATTAGATATGAAAATACGAAAAATATAAATAAATATCTCGAATCTAAATATGTAGATAAACAAGAAATTATAGGTATTAAAGAAAAACAAGAAAACGAATTAATGCTTGGTTTAAGAAAAATGAACGGAGTAAGTTTAAAAGATTTTTATAAAAAATATAATGTGAATTTACAGGATGTTTTTCCTATAAAATCGTTAGTAAAAAATAAAGACTTGATTTATAAAGATGGATATGTGTTTATAAATCCAGATAAAATATATGTTATGAATGAAATATTATTGAAATTGATATAAGTAAAGGTGATATAATGAATATTTGTTCTAATAATTTTATGGGAATATATAAAATAGTTGGAATTTTTTTATATATATTTAAGTTTGCTATTCCTTTCACTATTATGATTTATGGGTCTATTGATTTGTTTATAGCAGTCATTAAACCAGTAAAAGAGAAAATGTTTAAAAAAATAAAAACTTTTATAAGAAGAATCATTTTAGGAATAGCAATATTTTTTTTGCCAAGTATTATATTGTATGTTTTTAATTCAATTGGTTTAGATAGTTATAAATATAGTTGTATGTATAATTGTGTATTAGATTTAAATTGCGAGCAAAATATAGCTGAAGAAGAAAATTAAAAATTATAAATCTATTTTAAATAGACATAATGCCTTTAAAAATAGTATTGAAAAAATAAATATTTATGTTAGAATTAAAATATAATAAAGGATGTGTTAATTTGAAAAAGATTTTTAATTGTATATTAGTTGTAGTTATTGGAGTTATATTTTCTCCTACTATAATAAATGCAGAAAGTATATCAATACAAGGAACTCCAAATAATAATAGTGTTGTATATACTATTAAGTATACAAAAAGTGAATCAGATATAGATGTAGATAATATTCATTTTACTATTAATAATAGTAACGAAAATATTACTGTAACTTCAAAAAGTAATGTTACCAATGGAACTTGTAATGAAACAGAATGTACTATACCTGTATCACAAATAGAGGCTCTTGGTGTTCCTGTTGATGTAGCTACTGTTACATTAGTGAATAATACAGAAGTAGATGTAGTTAATGATACTCTTACTATATCTATAAATGGTAATGAAGTTAAAAAGGAAGGAATAAATTTATCTGCGGGGAAAACAACAACTACTACGCAACAAAGGGTTCTAAATAGTGATCCAAGCTTATCTGATATCAAAATATCTGTAGGAACTTTTGATCAAAATTTTGATAAAGATAATATAACATATAATATTACTGGAATTAAAGATACTATTAATTCAATAACTATCACTCCTATATGTGATAATAACTGTGAAACAACTATTATATGTCCAAATGGAGAATGTACTGTATCAAACAATAAAAAAATTTCTTTACAAGTAGGGGCGAACAGAGTATTAATTATCTCTGAAAGCGAAGATGGATATAACCACAAACAATATACATTAAATATATATAGAGGTGAGATAGAAAGTGCTTCTGCTTATCTTTCAACTTTAGAAATAGTTGGTGCTAAATTGAGTCCTAATTTTGACTCTTTAACTAATGATTATACTGCAACTATATCAACTACCGACAATTCTTTAGATATAGTTACAGTTGCTGAAGATCCTAAAGCTAATATTGTAGTAAAGGGTAATAATAATTTAAAAGAGGGAGAAAATACAATAACAATTACAGTTACAAGTAGTGATTCTAAAAATAAGCAAGTATATACTATTTTAGTTAATAAAGAATTACCGGATATGGTTGAAAATGCCACTGAAGAAGAGAATATTATTGAAACGAATAAAGTGGAAAAGAAAAAAAATAATGTGTTGTTAATTGTTATTTTATCAGTTATAGGATTAGGATTAATAATATTAGCATATTTTATAATTTTCAAAAGAAGAAAAAATAAGAAAGATAAAAATAAAGACAATAACAATAATAACAACAATTTTAAAAGTGAAGATAAAATAGAAAAAAATGATATAAATACTGAAAATAATGTCGCTGAAGATATAAATCTTGAAAAAGAAGAACAGAACATAGATGAAGCTTTAGATGATTTGATGAAAACAAAAAAATTAGAATTAGGAGATTTAGATTTTTAAATTAATCACCTGAATATAATTATTTAGGTGATTTTTTATGCAATTAATAGCCCATAGAGGTTTAATCAACAGTATTTTTAAAGAAAATACTTTAGAAGCTTTTAAAAATGCTTTAAATAATGGATATGATGGTATTGAACTTGATGTACGAGTCACAAAAGATAATAAATTAGTAGTTATACATAATAATTTGATTAATAAAACTAGTAATGGCACTGGTAGCGTAAATAATTATACATATAAAGAATTATTAAAATTTAATTTTGGAAGTTCCAAAAGGCCAGCAAAAATACCTTTATTATCAAATGTAATAAGTAAAATTAGTAATACTATAGTTTTTGTAGAACTAAAAGAAAAAGTTGAATTAGAAGATATAGAATCAATTTTAGATAAGAATACTTCAAATACTTACTATATTTCCAGCTTTAATAAAAAAATTATTGATCAAATAAAAAAAACTAAATATAAAAAGGGGTTAATAAACTATGTATTTAATTATAATATTGATATTAAAGATTATGATTTTATGTTAGTTTTAGAAGATTTATTTACAGAAAATATTAAGAAATATTTACTAGAAAACAACGTCGAACCTGTAATATATGGTGTATTAAATAAGGTTAATGTTAAAAAAAAAGATATAATAGCAAATTTAAAGATTATAATATAAAAATTTTGTCATTTTTTTAATAAATTTATTGAACCTATGACTTTTTCTTGATATAATAATTGAGAAAAGGAAGGGAGGGAAACTAATGACTAGAGTCGAAGTAAAAGGCGGAGATGTAGATGGAGCTTTAAAAAAATTTAAAATTAAATTTGCTAAAAGTGGAGTCCCTTCTGAACTAAAAAAGCATAAAGCGTTTAAAAAACCTGGAGTTGAGAAACGTGAAGCAAAAAAAGAAATGATAAAAAATTCACGTAAAAGAAAAAAGAACAAAAACTAATAAATATTTATGATTAGTAGATGGTCAATAACGTTGTATGTGTTCGATAACATTTAATCTAAAAAATAAAAAGCGCTCTGACGCTTTTTTATAATTTTTATATAAAATATACTATTAAACCCGCTATCATACTGCCTACCATAGCAATTAGCATTATCCAGACTAAAATTTTATAAGTAAGTGAAACATTACTTTTTTTCTTTTTATTAGCCATATTATCACCTCGTTAAAATAATTATACTAAATTACGAATAATAAATAAAGTATTTAATAAAATTAAATAGGTGATAGCATGAAATATATTAAGGGTAGTTATAGTAAATATAGTAAGCTTTACAATATAATTTTTTTTATTATATCAATAAGTATAACATTAGGATTAATAACTTCATTTTGTTTAAATAAAGATTTAATTAGCAATATTTATGAATATATTACAGAGTATATAATTAATTTCAGTAAAAATAACATTAGTACATTATTATATCCAATAATTATATATGCTTTTGTATTCTTAATCTCTTTAACTATTGTAGGCTCGATATTACCATTTATAATACTTTTATTAGAAAATATGAGTATAGGTTTAGTTTTAGGAGTATTATTAAGAAAGGCTTCTATTAAAGGGTTTTTATTTGGTATCATTTATTTCATATTAACAAAATTTATTTATATAATCATTTTAATATATTTAATAATTAGTATATATAAGTTTATAAGAAGTATTACAATATCTATAAAAACAAAAAATAATAGTAGTATTTATAGTTTATATTCAAAAATTATTTTAAAATTTTTATTTTCCATTATAATTATTCTTTTATATAACTTAATTAATATTTTTATAACTCCTAAGATCATTAAAATGTTTATTTTTCTTATATAAATTGATATAATTTTAATGGTGATTTTAAATGACAAAAGTTGTCGTAGGAATGAGTGGAGGTGTAGATTCCTCTGTAGCGGCATATTTATTGCAAAAGCAAGGCTATGAAGTTATTGGACTATTTATGAGAAATTGGGATAGCTTGGTAAATAATGATATAGAAGGAAATCCTAATCTTTTAGAAAATATTTGCCCTCAAGAACAAGATTATAATGATGCTTTAGAGGTTTGTAAAAAACTTAAAATAGAATTACATAGAGTTGATTTTATTAAAGAATATTGGGATAATGTTTTTACTTATTTTTTAGATGAATTAAAACTAGGAAGAACTCCTAATCCTGATTTAATGTGTAATAAATATATTAAATTTGATTTATTTACAAAGGAAGCAAAGAAATTAGGTGCAGATTATATTGCTACTGGTCATTATGCAAAGATAGAAGGAAATAGACTATGTCGAGCTGTAGATTTAAATAAAGATCAAACATATTTTTTAGCGCAACTAAAACCAGATCAACTAAAAAACGTTTTATTTCCTCTAGGTACTTTAAAAAAAGAAGAGGTAAGAAAGATAGCTAAAAATTTAAATCTTGTTACTGCTACAAAAAAGGATTCAACAGGTATATGTTTCATAGGGGAAAGAAATTATCAAAAATTTCTTCAAAATTATTTAAAACCAAATCCAGGGAAAATTATAAATATCGAAACTAATGAAGTTATTGGCGTGCATAATGGATTAATGAATTATACTATTGGTCAAAGAAAAAACGTTGGGATAAGTGGTAATACTCAAAGACATTTTGTGGTAGGAAAAAATGTGAAAGAAAATATATTATATGTAGCTTTTGGAGAAAATAATGAATATTTATTTAGTGATTCATGTATAATTGATAAAGTTAATTTTATTTCTTCGAAGCACCCAGCATTTTGTTCTGCAAAATTTAGATATAGAGGCCCAAATTGTGAAGTAGCATTAGAATATATGCCAAATGAAGAAATATTAGTTAAATATCCATCTAAAGTATTAGCAGTTACTCCCGGTCAAGCTTGTGTTTTATATTTGGGAAATGAATGCCTTGGGAGCGGCATTATAAAAGAAATATATAAAAATGGGGAAAAACTTTGGTATTTATAATTCTTTATTTAGTTTACTTGACAAAAATATGTCTACTAAGTTACAATATTTATGTAAACAAAATAGGAGAGTAGGATTAAAAAATGGAAAAACTAAAAGAAATTTTAAATGATTTAGGAATATCAAAAGTTAAGTTGGCAAAATACTTAGGTGTTTCAAGACAAATGGTTTATAATTATCTTGAACTTGATAGTTTAAATAAGTGGCCTAAAGAGAAAAAAATCTTATTACTTAAGCTTTTAAATATTGAAGATGGATCTGAAGAAAATTTAAATAATATAAAAATTAATACAGAATATTTGGAAGCAGTTGAAGAAAGATTAGTTGCTAATAATAAAATAAATAATTATGATTTAATAGATACTAAAGGTTTAAATAAACAAGAACAAACTTTATTATCTGATTTTATATTCTTATTAAAAGAAAAGTTAGCGGAAGAAAAAGGCAATGAAAACTTTTATATAATAGAATATACTTACCATTTATTACAATCTGTAGATAATATATCTGAACTAAAATACTTATTAGGATATATTAGTAAAGCAACTGGATTTACTAAGCCAAATGAATTTGTTTTTAATGAAGATAAACAATTTATGTTTGAAGGTATAATTCATTCTGCATTTACTTTATATAATAATGGTGGTGCATCTAAAAATAAAGTTATTGTTTCTAGAGATAGATTTGTTGCCGAAATTGAAGCGAGAAATGAAGAAAAATTATCTAGAACTCAACAGCTTAATACTATTAAAATTCAAGCATTAAGAGAACTTGGATATAATGAGATAAACGCTTCGAATGCAGCCGAAGTTTTTGAAAAAATTGCTGAAATACAATCACGTGGTGTATAAACCACTTTTTTGTTGTTCCTAGAGTGGACATAAACTTTACAGTAGTGTAGGGGAGAAATAATGGAAAAATTATAAATGTCGTAATCATTGCCTTCTTTTATACCCTGGAGAACAATACTTAATTGTGATGCTTTAAATAAAATAATCTCTGATTATAATTATGCATAATTATATATGTAGTAAATATGGTAAAATGTTTTAAGCAGATGAGATGAATTAGAAATTAAATCAAACTATATTATAAAGAAAGTGTAATAACGATGTACAATGTACAGGGGATGTCATATTAAAAAACGTTTAGAATTATCTGGTTATTAAATAAAAATAAACCAAAAAATAAAAAATTTGCTTGAATTATTAGACTATATAAGTAATTTTAATGATATAATAAGAATAATAGAAAAATTTTTCAAAATATTGTTATACTATAAGAAAATTGGGAATGTATTTTTTATAGAGAAAATTTATATATTATTTATTTTTATGTATAATTCTTAACTTCATATAATATATATTATGTTAACTTCTATCTTTGATAAATTAAAGATGAAGAGTTTCTCTGTTAATTGATTTTATTTTTTATTATCATATCTTAATCTATCTCCTATTACAATAATATTATTATATTATTGCATTTTATTAAAAACTTTTTTATGATTTTATATTTAATATTTTTTTCATTTAATATTTAATAATTTTTTATATTATATACTTTTGTTTGTTATATTTTTTATAAAAGATAAAGATATTTTAATTAATATATGTATAATTATATTTATAATTTTTTAAATTAATATAATTTTATTATATTTTTTATTTACCTACTCTTTTTTAGTAAACTTTTGTTATTATTTTTAATAAACTAATAACTTTATAAAAAGATATTCCTCCCCTACTTATTATATCTTTTAGAGTAGGGGCTTTAATATTTTTTAATTGTATAACTTATTTTTAAAATTATAAAAATTCATAAGATCTAGTTAAAACATTATGTTATAATTAAAATTTAATTAATTTTTCTTTGTATTTAATCCTGTATTCTTTAAAATATACTCCCTTCTCTATTAGGATAATTAAAATAGATGTAAAAATATTTTACTCATAGTATATAGTAAGGAGGTATTTATGAAAAAAGGAATTGATGTTTCCGTATATCAAGGTGAAGTTGATTGGGAAAGAGTAAAAGAATATATTGATTTTGCTATAATCAGATGTGGTTATGGAGAAAATATAGATAGATATTTTTATAGGAATATTAATGAATGTAGACGCTTGAAAATACCTGTAGGTGTTTATTTATATGGTATGGCAAGAAATGTTGAAGAGGCCTATAAGGAGGCTGAATTTACTTTAGAATTAGTAAAAAATTATCATTTAGAATATCCAATATTTTATGATGTTTATGAAGGGAGAACTGACTTAAGTAAAAACGAAATAACAAATATAGTAAATGCTTATTGTGAAAGAATTGAAAATGATAGATATTATGTAGGTATCTATGCTAGTGCGTATAGATTTAGAAATCTTTTAAACTCAATACGTTTAGATAAGTATGATAGATGGGTTGCAGAATGGTCTCCAAGGCTTGAAATTAGAAATGATGTTGGAATGTGGCAAAATACTTCACATGAAGATTTACCAGGTATTGATTCAAGAGTAGATGGAGATGTTGCATTAATTGATTATCCTAAAATTATTAGAGATGCAGGATTAAATCATCTTGATCGTGATGAATGTTTCTGCAATGAGAGAGTATAAATAAAAAGTATGCTCTTTTTTATAAATATTATAATTGTCATTACAACTTATATCATTTTAAATTAATCAATTCAATTATATAATGAGCTTTTACAAAAAAACTATGTTATTAACATGCTAATTAAGAAAAATATTATTCCCAAAAATATACCAATGTAGATATATTTATTTTTTTTAGAACTATATTTTATTGCCTCTTTTAGAATTTCATTTATTGCTAATGAAATCATAATTCCTGCTACAAAAATTAATATTATTGATAATATTTCTGATGTAAAAAACTTTGATAGAAATAAAAATGCTAATAGAGCCCCAAACGGCTCAGAAAGGCCACTAATCAAGGTACTTTTTACAGCTTTTTTTATTGAATACGTAGAATAATATATTGGAATCGCAATACAGATTCCTTCTGGTATATTATGTAACATTATAGCAATTGCAATTTTTAATCCTAAATTATGGTCTACCCCACTGGTTAAAAAAGTAATTATTCCTTCTGGTATATTATGTAACATTAAAACAATAGCACTTACTATACCAACTTTATATAAACTGCTCCCATTATTTTCCATTTTAGTTAATATTTTATTGCTAAATTTTATTAAAATTACTCCTAATAGAAAGCTCAATATTGAAATTAATATACCTTTATATTTATATTTTATAAATAAATAGAAAAAAGAATCTGGTATTAAATCAAAAATACTTATAAAAATCATTACAATTGCACTAAAACTTAAACTAATTGATAAAAAATTATTTATATTTTTAACTCTTAAAAATATAAATATACATCCAATTAATGTTGATAGCCCTGCTAAAGTACTAATTAAAAAAGCATATAAAAAATCATTCATATTATCACTATTAAAATATATGTTTTAGAAATATTTTTATTATTTTTTTAAAACCAATATTTTCCATAATATTTATAAAATAACAATACATAATAATAGTGGGAGGTAAATTATGAATAGTAAAAATAACGAAAGAACTAATAATAGAGCAAAGAATAATAATTGTTCTCGTAGTTCAGCTAATTCAAGAAATTCTGAAAAATCTAGTGCAAGAAATAACTCTAATTCAAAAAATAGCTCAAACGCTAGATAATTTCAAAGAGGCCGATTTATATGTGGCTTCTTTTAGTTTCTAGGAAAATTATCCATGAAATCCTGTTTTTTCTTCTCATTAGATAAATGAGTATATATCTGTGTAGTACTTATATCACTATGTCCCAGAAATTCTTGTATTATTCTTAAATCAGCGCCATTTTGTAACATATGAGTTGCAATTGAATGCCTTAAAGTATGAGGAGATACGTCTTTTTTTATATCTTTTTCTAAAGATATCTTTTTTATCATTTTATAGACGCCCTGTCTTGTCATTTTTTTTCCATGATTATTTAAGAATAAATAATTGTTCTGTTCTTTTTTAACTAAAACATGACGATATTCTTTTACATAAATTTTTAAATAATATATAGCTATATCATTTATTGGAACAATTCTTTCTTTTTTCCCCTTCCCCATTACTCGAATAATACATTCATTTAAATCTATATTTTTAAATTCTAAATTAACAAGTTCGCTAACTCTTATTCCACTAGAATATAGAAGTTCCAATAATGATTTATTTCTAGCATCAAAAGCATTATTTATTTTTATATTAAGTAACTCATCTATTTCTTCATTAGTTAAGTAAATGGGAAGTTTATGTTCTAATTTAGGAGAATCAATTAAAATCGCTGGATTAGAATTTGTTTTATTTATTTTAATATAGTAATTATAAAATGATTTGTATGTACTTAAGTAATTGCTAATACTACTTGCTTTTAAATTCAAATTGAAGATAAAGTTTTCTAAATCTTTTTCAGTAATTTTTAATAAATCTTTGTTTAGAAATTTATCTAGTTGTTTTAAATTATTTCCATATGTATCAATTGTATTTTTTGAATAATTTAAATCTAATTCTAAATATAATAAAAAATCATTTATATATTTTTCATTCATATCTATGCTCCTATAATAATTATATATTTATTTTTAAATAATTTCAAACTTTAAATAGTGTATATGTATATATGGACTTTAATTATAAAATTTAGTACAATAAAAATGGTGATAATATGGAACTACTTGCTAATATTATGAGACCTAAAAAACTTGATGAAGTTTTAGGTCAAAAGCATTTAATTGGAGAAAACAAAGTATTAACTAATTTAATTAAAAACAAAAAAATGTTCTCTATAATTTTATATGGCAAACCTGGAATTGGAAAAACTTCGATAGCGAATGCAATTGTTAATGAACTTAATAAACCATATAAGTTTCTTAATGCTACAATTAATAAAGTTTTGGACTTTAATATAGCTATAGAAGAAGCAAAGATGAATGGTGAAATGATATTAGTTATCGATGAGATTCATCGTATGAATAAAGATAAACAAGATTTGCTTCTACCTTATATTGAATCAGGCTCAATAATACTTATAGGGCTTACTACATCAAACCCCTATTATAAAATAAATCCTGCAATAAGAAGTAGATGCCAAATATTTGAATTAAAAGACTTGAATGAAGATGATATATTAAAAGGACTTAATAAAGCTTGTACTTATCTTTCTGAAATAAAAACAGATAATGATACATTAAAATATATATATAATTTAACTAATGGAGATTTTAGAGCAGCTATTAATCTATTAGAAACTGCATATTATTCTAGTTCATCAAAAGAAATTAATATCGATTCAATAAAGGCAATTAATTCTAAAAGAATAATTGTCGCTGATAAAGATGGGGATGCGCATTACGATCTTTTAAGTGCTTTCCAAAAAAGCATAAGAGGTAGTGATCCTGATGCTGCCATTTATTATTTGGGAAGGCTTATAGAAGCCGGAGATTTAGATAGTATATATAGAAGACTTAGTGTAATAGTTTATGAAGATATTGGGCTTGCAAATCCTAGTATGGGTCCCAAAGTAAATGCTGCTATAAATGCATCAGAACTTGTTGGTCTTCCAGAAGCAAGAATTCCTTTAGCTACTATTGTACTTGAGCTTGCTCTATCTCCTAAAAGCAACAGCGCATATCTAGCATTAGATAATGCTTTAAATGACATTAGAAAAAATAATACAGGAAATGTTCCAAATCATATAAAAACAAATAGTAAAACATATAAATATCCTCATGATTATCCAAAAAATTATATAAAGCAACAATATTTACCTGATAACATTAAGGATAAAAAATATTATATCCCTAAAAATAATACATATGAGAACAATCTTAATAAAATTAATAAAGAAATGAGAGGAAATCAATGAATATATCAATTATTGGTACAGGCGCTTATGGATTAAGCATTGCCTTAGCACTTTTAAAAAATAATAATAATATAAAAATGTGGGTAGAAAGCGAAGAAAGAGCAACATTTTTAGATAAGAATCGTAATAATTCTGGTATTCTACCAAATATTACTATCCCCTCTTCTATTATCTTTTCTAATAATTATGAATACGTAATAGAAAATACAGAAATTATATTTATTGCTGTTGCAGCAAAATTTGTCGATTCTGTAACTAAAAAATTATCTAAATATAATATAAAAAATAAACACTTTTGTATTCTAAGTAAAGGAATAGAAGAAAACACATGCAAATTTGTATCAGAAGTATTTAAAACCAATATAAAATCCTCAAATATATCAATAATATCGGGGCCTTCTTTTGCTATTGATATCGCAAAAAATAATCCTGTCGGATTATCAATAGCAAGTAAAAGTAGAAAAACTATAATCTTAATAAAAAAAGCATTATGTTCTAATACATTAAAATTAAGAGAGACTAAAGATATCACTGGATTAGAAATATGTGGATCTATTAAAAATGTTATAGCAATAGCATCTGGAATCTTAGATGGTTTAGGGTATTCAGAATCAACGAGAAGTTTTTTTATTACGGAATCTTTACATGATATTAAGTCATTAATTGATGCTTTAGGAGGAGATAAATTAACAATCTTGTCTTTTGGAGGTGTAGGTGATTTACTTTTAACTGCAACAAGTACTAAATCTAGGAACTATTCTTATGGTTACTTAATCGGGAGAAAAAACATTAAAGAAGCAAAGAAATTTTTAGAATCTAATACTGTTGAAGGATACTATACTATAAAATCAATTCATAAACTAGTTAAGAAAAGAAATATAGATATGCCAATTATAGATCTTATTTATAATGTAATAATAAAAAATACTTCTCCAGAAAGTCTTGTAAAATTTTTAATTGAAAAATAAAAGATAGAGAACTTTAATATAAAACTATTCTCTATCTTTTTTATTATAATGGTTTTAATTTACCAATGATATAATTATCAAAACTTAACTTATTTATATATTCTTTAAATTCTAAAAAGTTACTATTTTCAATATCAGATATTTTATCTATTTCCTCATAATTAAAAGTACATATATTTTCTATAAGAGGATCTACTGTTGAATAAACATTATCCTTGCGTGAAACAAAGCTTAATATAAAACTTTTTTTTGTTAAATCAAAAATTTCTTCATCAAATATAAAATTATGTTTATTAAAGTAATTTAATATTTTTTTTATGAATTGTTCTGATTTATGTGTATTTGCTTCTATTCTTATAAAATGAAAGTTATCAAGTACAAAATTTGAATATATAATATCATCCATTATTATTTCATCTTCAACAAATTTAGTATTTAATTCACTCATTATACCAAAATTCATTTTTAAAAAGCAAAAAATGTATCCATCTAAGTTGATTCTTTCATATGGTGATAAAGATGCTGTATTAAATTTAAAGGTTATTGAAACTCGTTCAATGCCAGTATTTGCCTTTACTGTAATACTTTTTCTAATATTTTTTTTGTTATTATTCAATTTTTGAATCTTATAAAAAGGTACTTTGGAAAAATTAAATGTTTTATATGTTTCAGTTATAGTTTTAACTATTTTATCTTTATCAAATCTACCTCCTATTATTATATATTCATTAGACGGAACATAAAAAGATTTAAAACATTTCTCTACATCCTCGTGATTAATATTTTCAATATCTTTAAAATCTCCTAGAATACTATTAAAATGTTTATTATTTAAAATATATGATAAACTTTTATTATATAATTCACTAAATTTGTTATCTAAACTTCTTCTTTTTTCTTCTATTATGGGCCCTTTTATTTTATTTACAGTTCCTTTATTAATTATTGGACTATGGATACCTTTAATTAACACTTTTAAACTATCATATATATGATCAACTGTATCAATATAAAATTGTGTTCTATTTAAACTAGTTAATCCATTACTTCTAATACCCATTTTTCCAAAATTTTCCATTAAATCACCATAGCAATTTTTTTCTAATACTAAATGTTCAATAAAATGTGCCATCCCATTTATTACTTTAACCTTATTTTTTTTATCTATTAGAATATTATCTAACCCGCCATAATTTATTATTAAATTAATATAAGTAGTATGTTTTGAATTATCCGGAAGAAGAAAAATTTTAAGCCCATTTTCAATAGTAATTTTTTCAAAATTATTCACGATTTCCCTCCATAGTATAAATACATTTTAAAGATAGTCTTTCTGCTATATTTTCAAGCTCTTTTTTTTCTATAGTATAAAGTATATTATATTCTTCTTCATCTGTCTTATTTGTGTTAAAATATTTGTTAATAATATTATTAGAGTATGTTACAAATTCATCTTTTTTTCGTTCAAGATTTAAGCTTAAACGATACATTATATTAGTTACATTTTCTTTATATTGTTCCATATCTTTAAAACTTAATACTAAATCTTGGATAACTAATTTTGATAAATTAATATTTTTTTTACTTGTAACAGCTTTAATCAATAATAAACCATTTCTTAAAAGAACCGAGCTTCCGCATGTATAAACAAGATTATTTTGTTTTCTCAATTTGCATAATAATAAATCACTGGAACTACTGCTCAAAAGAAGGTTTATCATTAATAATTTATAAAAGTCTTCTTCATTATAATCTTTAACAGCATATATCATGTAAACAATACTTTGAAAATAATTTGCTTTTTCTTCTTTTTCTACTAAAGAAAAATCATTATAAAACCAATTATACTTTTTAATAACTCTATTTTCTTTTAAATCTAATTTTGACATATATGTTGATAAAATTTTTTCTGTATTTTTAATATCTATATTACCATTTACAAATATTTTTGGTTTTGTATTTTTTATATACTTCGTATAAAAAGTCATAACTTCTTCATTTGTTAAATATTTTATATTTTCTAAATCTTTATATTTTATTTTATTAAAGATGCCATCCTGATCTAAAATATCTAATAAGTTTTTTTCAGCAATAAATTCTATGTTATTGTACCCATTTAATAAATGTTCTATATATAACCTTTTTTCTCTCTCGAATAAATGTTCGTTAAAACAGTTATTTTCAATATTCGGCTTATAAATACAGTCTAATACAAAATATATTGCACTTTCGAGGATATCTTCTTTAATAAGAGTAGGATTTGGTATCATAAGATTAAAATCAATAAAATAGACGTTGTTTATAGACTGCCCACTACAACTGTAATTTATTATGTATCTTTTTAATTTCTCTATAGCAAAATCTTTTTCTTTAATAAAATAATTATTACTTACAGATAATATTTTTGATAAGATAGTATTAGAAATTATCTCTTCTTTTCTACATTCAAATTGAAAGATAAAATTTATTAGTACTGTAGAAAAGTTATTGTTTTTTACATACTTTGTTATATAACTCATATAAACCACCTTGTATATCATATTATACAATAAATATGTTGAATTTTGTAGAAAATAAAGAGAAGAATTTCATAAATTCTTCTCTTTCACTTAATTCAAAGTAAAGTAGCTAATTTAACACTTGTTTTTATTATTATTTATCTATATTTTACCTCCTAAATCTAATATTAGAACGTTTAATTAAGTATGTTAAAAGCTTGACGGTTTAGAGCATCTATTTAATAGCTGGTTAATAATTTACATAATTCTCGAGATGTTAAGACTTTTCCTTGGGATACTAATCTTCCATCAATTACTATTCCGGGAATATTTTTAACATTATATTTTTTCAAATAATGGTCGTCATTAAGTTCAGTTATATTTATATCTATATCACTATTAAGTTTCTTTATATTCTTAATAAGCTTTAATCCATTATGATTATTGCTTCCTATTATTTTTATTTCTATATTATTTCCTCCTTTCGATTATTATTTTAACTTATATTTAAGAATACAATATGAATATATTAAGAATTTTTAGAGAAAAAAATTATAAATTTCCACTTATAATTTTTTTTAAATTTTTTTTATAAAGATCCCATATATTAGCTTTTTTTACAGTTGTTTCAACAGTTATATCAAAAGAATTTATTTTTTTCCCATCTTTATATAAATCTAAAGATCCTACAATATCACCAACATATACTGGAGCATTAATTTCTTTTATATTTATTTTATGATCATATTTAGATTCATTATCTATTTCTTCTAAACTAGTGACATCTTGAGCTAATTTTAATTTTACTTCATCAAGTTTTCCATTATTTATTTTAGCTGTACCTAATTCTGTAGATTTATCAAATAAAATTTTTAATTTATAATTATTAAAACCATAATCCATAAGTTCAATAGTATCATTACTACGATCTTCACTACTTTCTTCTCCCATAACTACGCTTATTAAACGCATTCCATTTCTTGATGCTGTGGCAGTTAAACAATAACCAGCTGATTTAGTAAATCCTGTTTTTAAACCATCTAATCCATTATAATAACGTATAAGCTTATTTGTATTAACCATCCATATACTTGAACCATCATTTTTTTTTAAATATTCTTCATAAATACTTGTATATTCTAATATTTTTTCGTATTTAAGTAACTCTTTCGCAATAAATGCCATATCATGTGCACACGAATAATGATTATCACTATCTAATCCATGAACATTTTCAAAATTAGTATTTTCTAACCCTAATTCCTTAACTTTTTTATTCATTAATTCTACAAATTTTTCTTCTGAACCAGCAATATATTCTGCCATAGCTACTGCAGAATCATTTGCACTAGCAATACAAATACTTTTAATAAGTTCTTCAACAGTCATTTCTTCTCCTGGATTTAAGAAAACTTGACTTCCACCCATACTAGACGCGTTTTCACTTATAGTTACTTTATCTGTTAAACTAATTTTATTATTTTCTACTCTTTCCATTATTAATAACAATGTCATAATCTTCCTTATGACTACATAGTGATGAATCGGAGTCGTCTAAAACTGTCTTATCGTAGACAGTTAATTTTTTACCAAGTACATTAGCATAAA
>CAYQJD010000006.1:0-38324 GCA_964417835.1 uncultured Muribaculaceae bacterium | reverse complement strand
ACATATAATATATTTTAATAATTCATTTAATGAAAATATTATAAAAAAAATATTTAAAAAAGAATTAATATTTTTTTTAAATTACTTAAATTTTAGAAAAAATGATCATATATTTATTATTGGTTTAGGTAATGAATCAAATACTGCTGATTCAATAGGCCCTAAAACTTTAAAACATATAAATATTAATTCTCATTTAGTTAATTTAGGTATTACTTCTAATGTAACTAAAGTATCAGCATTAGAACCTGGTATTTTAGGTACAACAGGAATAGATACTAAAAAGATTATAAAAAGTGTTGTAAAAGAAATAAAACCAGATCTAGTTATATTAATAGATTCATTGGTAAGTAATGATATAAAAAATATAAATAAAACTATTGAAATTACAAACGAAGGAATAATTCCTGGTAGTGGTTTAAAAGGAATAAATTCAAAAATTAATAAAAAAGATTTAGGAATACCAGTTTTAGTAATAGGAATACCTACAGCACTAGAATTAAAAAATGAAAAAAAGATACCTTTGTTAGTATCTACAAGTGATATAGATGAATATATTTTAAAAATTTCTAATATAATTGGTACAAGTATAAATGAAGTTTTAATTAATTATAACTAATAGTAACACCTTTATAATAATGTAAAAGTATATCTTTATAACTATAGCCATTATTAGCCATACCATTTGCACCATATTGACTCATTCCGACTCCATGGCCATAACCTTTAGTAGTTATAACTAAACCAGAATCATTTTTAACAATTTCAAAGTCAGTAGATCTTAATCCTAATAAGTTTCTAAATTCTACTCCACTATATTTATTTTCATTAACCATAATAGTAGAAACTCTATTGCTCTCATTTTTCTCTACAATGTTAAAAACCGTATCATTATTAACAATATATCCTAATTTATTTGAAACTTGTTCATATGTAAATGAGACAGTATATATAAAAGATTTATTAGTTGAGTCATATTCACTAGAAGTAGTTACTAAATATGGAAAAGAATTTCCCCAAACGTTTTTAGCATCTTCTGTATATCCATTGCTTGTAGAATGATAAACAGCTTCTATTATAGTTCCATTATAAGTTAAATAAGCGCCTTTTGTAGCATTCACAGCATTTTTTACTTTATTATAATAAGTTGAATAACTACTTCCCCACATAGATTTTAACTCATCATTACTTTTATAATTTTGAGTACTAGATGAATCAGTTAATTTTTTCCCAGTTTTTATAGATTTTAATGTATATGTTCTAGCAACAACAGCTTGAGCTTTTAAAGCTTCACTATTAAAAGAAGCTGGCATTTCAGCACCTACAACTCCAATTAAATATTCTTCTAATTCTAAATTTAAAACACTACCATTAGTTCTATATATAGTAACATACGTTTGAGAAGTTTCATTAACTTCTTGATTATTATTTTGTTCTACTTCAGATGAATCAGTTTTATTTATATTATTATTTTCTTCAGATAAATTAGTTGAATTTGTCGAATTATTATTTATTTCTTGTGATTCATTTTTACTAGAATTATTATTATTTATATTAGAAACTTTATTTGAACTTAATTCTTCTTTAGTAGAATCTGTGTTATTAACTTTTTCGCTTTCATCTTTTGGTATTTCTTCATTTATATTATCTATATTATTATTTATAATATTGTCTTCTATATTTTTTTCATCTAATAATTTAACAACATAATTAGTATTATTATTAACAAAATTATAATCTTCATGTTCTAATGGTTTAAATAATATTGTTCCAACTAATGCTCCACCAACAACTAATGCTACTTTAGTGCCTTTAAAATCAATATTATTTTCTTTAATAAAATCATTTATAATTGATTTTAATTTTTTTTTCTTTTTTTTTGCATTTAATTTAGCAAACTCTGTATTAAAATCTAAATATAAATATAATATTTGTTCATTTTTTTCATTTCTTAATTCATAATCTCTAATCATTATTACCACCAATAATATTTTTCACTATAAAGTATATTTTATTCATTATTCAATAAAAAAAGACTTTAAATAAAAATCATTCATATCATTCATTTTTTAAGTCTTAATGTATTTAAAATAACTGTAATACTACTTAAAACCATTGCTACACTAGCTAACATTGGATTTATTGATATTCCAAATGGTTTTAATACTCCAATAGCGATAGGTATCATCAAGATATTATAGAAAAATGCCCAAAATAAATTTTGTCTTATATTTTTAATAGTTTTTTTACTTATATTTAAAAGTTTTAAAATACTTCTTAGATCACCTTTTGTTAATATAACATCTGAAGAATCCATTGCAATTTCTGTTCCACTATTAACACTTACTCCAATATCAGAACTAGCAAGAGCTGGACTATCATTTATTCCATCACCACACATCATGATATATTTATTTTCAGTCTTTAATCGTTTTATAATCTCTGATTTTTCTTTAGGTAAGACATTAGCTATTACTTTTTTTATTCCAATTGTATCTGCAACCTTTTTAGCAGTTTCTTCATTATCACCAGTTAACATTATTGTATCTATTTTCATATCATTTAGAGTTTTTATTACATTAGGTGTTTCTTCTCTTATTACATCGTTAACTCCTATAAGTGCTAAAACTTCTTTATCCTGTATTACATAAACAATACTATTTCCTGCATCAGCTAATCTTTTTTCATCTTCGATATGTTTATTAGATATTTTATATTTTTTTAAAATTTTTGAATTACCTAATATTATTTTTTTATTACCAATTTCTCCTAAAATACCATATCCAGGTACACTTTCAATATTATTCACATTTATAATCTTAATATTATTTTTATCTAAATATAGAGTAAAAGCATTTGCAATAGGATGTATTGACTTTGATTCAATACTTCCAGCTAATTGTAATATTTTATTTTTTGATAAAGAACTATAATTTATAAGTTCTGCTATTTGCAATTTTCCATAAGTCAAAGTGCCTGTTTTATCAAATACAATTGTATTTGTTTTAGCTGCATTTTCCAATATTTCACTCTTTTTAATTAATATACCATTTGTTGCACATAATCCTTCACTTACTATTATTGCAAGAGGTGTCGCAAGTCCCAAACTACAAGGACAAGCAACTACTAACACAGTAACAAAAGTAATTAAAGAACTTTCAAAAGTTTGACCCATACATAAATATACAATAAAAGTAAGAATTGCAATAATAATTACTATTGGTACAAAATAACTAGCTACTTTATCAACAGTTTTAGCAATAGGTGCTTTCGTATTAGAAGCTTCAACTACAAGTCTTACAATTTCTGATACAGTTGATTCTTTTCCAATATGCAATGCTTTATATTCTATATAACCATCATGATTCAAACTGCCTGCAATAACTTTATCCCCAACACTTCGTGATACTGGCTTACTTTCTCCTGTAATAAAAGATTCATCTAAATGAGTTTTTCCACTAATTACTTCTCCATCTACAGCGATTTTTTCTCCTGCTTTAGAAACTACAATATCGCCTTTTTTTATCTCATCAAGAGTTACTTCTTTAAATTCATTATTTATCTTAATAACAGCTTTATTGGGTGTAATTGTAACTAGTTTTTTTAAAGCTTCTTTTGTTTTTTCTTTCTTTATTCCTTCAATATATCTACCTAATTTTATAAAATAAATTATAGTAGCAGAAGATTCAAAATATAAATTCATTATCAAAGAAGTGTTACCCATAATCACTAAATACATATTGTATAAACTATATAAAAAGCTTGTAACAACTCCTATTCCCACTAAAGTATCCATGTTTGGTGTTTTATGAATAAGATTCTTATATCCATTTTTTAAAATATCAAAACCATAAATTATAAAACATATAGTTATTATAAGTAAACAGAACATATAACAAGTAGAATTTATACTAGGATTTAAAAATGGTATTAAAGGTAAATTTATCATATGTCCCATAGAAACATACATAAGAAAAATTATTAATATTGTAAATACTATAAGTATAATTTTTTCTTGCTTACTTTTTTGTTCTAATTTTATTTCTTTGAATTCACCCAAACTTTTAAATCCTGCATTATATACAAATTCTTCTATCATTTCTTGATTAAGTTTTTTCTCATCGTATTCTATTGTAGCATTAGCCATTACCAAATTAACCAATGCTTTTTCAATTCCATCTTGCTTGTTCAAATATTTTTCGAGACCATTAGAACAAGCAGAACAAGTCATACCTTCAATAGATAAAATGATTTTTTTCATAATTAATCTTCCTTTTCAACTTCAAAACCAAGATCTTCTATTTTTTCATAAATAATATTTTTATCTATTTCTAAATTTGTTTTAATAATAACAAGTTCTTGTTTATAATCTGCAAGAACTTCTTCAATATTATCTATTGTTTTTAAAACATTTTTGATTCTATTTTCACATCCATTACATACCATACCTTTTACTTTAATCTTTATCGTTTTCATATATTTATAACTTCCTTTCTATTTTATTTATAATATCTGCAAATACTACTTTCTACATAATAGTAATTCATAGTACTATAAGAAAAGCTGATACTTTTACTTAAAAAGTTATTCTAAAAATAACTACTTTTTTATATTTGAGCATTCTTTTAAAAACATCATAAACCCAACTTCAACACTCGAAATAATCTCAACTCAGTACAACCACAATATATCATACAATTTTGCAATAGGGAACGATTTCTTTATAAGATTCTAACATTATATAACAAATAAGGAAGCTTGATATTATGAAGAAAAAATCTGTTGCGCTCTTTTATCCAATGACACAGATTTGTTTCCGTTATATTAATTTAATATTTCTATCTATAAAGAAATAGCACTCAATCTGACATTCTATATAAGAAAGTAATGTCTGCACGGCAAGTGCAAATAGAGATGAAAGGAACAAATTTATGAAAATATTTTTACATATAAAATTATTTTATTTAGATTAAAAAATAAAACATTTAAATAAAACTTTAAAAAATTAAGAGAAGAATACAAAGAAAAAATATTTATATCTTTAATTTAAATTAGTTATTTTAAATTAAAAGTAAACAAAATCGCCCTTATAGACGATTATTTCGTTTTGCGTATTTTGGTCATTATGTCTTGACAAAAATCATATTCAAAAAAGTCATTAAATTTTTTTTTGGAATAAATTTTAATAATTTTTCTTTATCATTTTATCAACCAACTTAAATAAGAAAACGCACTTTTATAAAAAGAGTGCGTGTATTAAACTCAATGGTGCGCCCAAAGGGAGTCGAACCCCTAACCTTTAGATCCGTAGTCTAACGCTCTATCCAATTGAGCTATGGGTGCCTTAATTACTAAATAAGTATATCACATTTAAAAATAAAATAAAACCCATAACTTTTTATTTTTTAATTAAATTAACATAAATTGAAATATTGTATATTATTTTAATAGACAAATTTTTTTTATTTGTTTATAATTATAATTAAGGTGATCATATGAAGAATAAAGGAATTAAAAATCTACTTATAAATTTAGAAAATAATAAAACAATTATTGTTAATAATGATATGTTTAGTAATTTATATATTTCTAATATAGACATAAATGGTGATGAAATTCCTTACAATAAAGATGAAAATAATAATTCTTTATTAAGCAACTTTTTTATGATAAAACTTAAAAATAAACTAATCGAATATAATTTAACTAGTAAACAACTAGAAGAAAATGCATTTAAATTAATAAAAGGCGGAAAAAATATAGAAAGTATAATTATTAATTTTAATAATGGTTATTCACAACCATTTATACTAAACTCAAATAAAGTATTTTACTCTTTTAATCAAAAAAATGATTTATGTATTATTCAAAGTGAATACGATATAAAATATTATGAGAATTTATTTAACTAAAAACTACATTCAAGCATTTAAAGAATGTAGTTTTTCATATACTCCTTTAAAAGTATTTATAAAAACATTAATTTCTTCCAATTTAGTTAAACAAGATAAACTAATTCTTATTGTAGTTTCAGCTCTTTTTTTATCATTATATAAAGCCATTACACTACTAGATAATTTCCCACTGCTGCAAGCAGTATTACTTGATATATAAATTTCATGTTTTTCCATAGCATGTATAAATGTTTCTGGTTTTATATCCATTAAACTAATATTTATAATATGTGGAATACAATATTTGCTATTATTGATCTTTATTCCATCTATTTTACTTAAAACATTTATAATTTTTTCATTCCACTTTAAGACTATCTCATTTTTTTTATTTAATTCATGTAGTGAAATTCGTAATGCTTTTGAAAAACTTACAATTAAAGGAAGTGCTGGAGTACCTGGATGATATGATTCATCACTACTATATAAAAGTTTTTTGCACTTTATATTCTTTTTTTTATAAAATAAGCCAACTCCTTTAGGAGCAAAAATCTTATGTCCACTAGCACTAGCTAAATCAAAATCATTAAAGTTAATGTATACTTTACCTAGTGCTTGAGTTATATCAGAATGTAATATGATTTTGGGATTATATTTATTTATTACTTGTTTAATTGTACGTAAAGGTTGTCTTACACCTGTTTCACTATTAACTGCACAAATACTTACTAAAATAGTATTTGCAGTCATCTTTTTTTTCAAATCTTCAAAATCTATAACGCCTTCTTCATTATTGTTAACATAACTAACTTTAAATCCAATGCTAGTTAAAAAATCACAAATTCCATATATGCTTGGATGTTCTAATTTTGAGACAATAATATGGTCCCCTCTATCTTTATTAGCTAAACAAGTACCAATTAAAGCAATATTATTGCTTTCAGTGGCACCACTAGTAAATGTAATTTCTTCTCTTGATATATTTAATAATGAACTAACTTGATCAATAGCACTAGAAAGCAATTCATTTGATTTAGTTCCTAATGCATGTAAGCTATTAGGATTTCCAAAATATTCAGTAGTAACTTTATTATAGCTATCCAAAACTTCAGGTAGCACTGGAGTAGTAGCAGAATAATCTAAATAAATCATATTATTTATCACCTATTTTTAATTATACAAAATTATAGGATTAAATTAAAGTTTATTTAATATTTTTTCAAAATTTTTTTATAAATTCTCTTTAATTATATCAATCAAAATTTAACTATTTTTTTTATTTTTAAATTTCTTAATAATTTTATAAATTATTAAGAATATTATTAATATCAAAATTATTTTAGAATACTTACTAAATATATTAGCAACAACCATATAATTTTCTCCAACTAAGTTTCCTAAAATGACTAATACAAAATTCCATATAAATGACCCTATGAAAGTATATATTAAAAATATACTTATTTTCATTTTATTCATACCAGCAGGAACAGAAATCAAACTTCTTACAATTGGAATAAATCTACAATATAATACAGTTAGATTCCCATTTTTACTAAACCATTTATCTGAATTTTCTAAATCTTTTTCTTTCAAGCATAATATTTTACCAAATTTTGATTTTATAATCTTTTTTTGTGTTTCTTCATTTAATATATAACCTAAAAAATATAAAATAATAGCACCTAACATAGAACCTAAAGTAGAATATATAACTACTCCAAATAAATTAAGAGTACAATTTTCTTGGCTTGTCATAAAGCCACCTAATGTTAATATAACTTCACTTGGAATCGGTGGAAATATATTTTCAACAGTTATTAAAAAAAGAATTCCCCAATATCCAAATTTATTCGTAATATTAATAACAAAATTATTCATAGCATCACTCATTAAATATATGAGTTGAAATATAAAATTAAAACCATCAAAATGATGGTTAAATTTTTTCAAATCTATAAACTTGTTCAACATCTGGATATTTCTCTTTATCTACTTTAGATAAAAACATACTAATTGGTCTTGCCCAAATTTCATTAGTATCATTATGTTTATAAATAACATATTCTTCTAACGTTTCACTATCTTTAGCTATACATATTATAGTTACCAAGATACCTTTAAAATGTCTATATACATCGTTTGCTTTAATATCTTTATTCATCTTTATCTTCCTTTTTTTTAGGTTTGGGAATTGCCTCTTTTCTAGATAAATTCAATCTGCCCTTATTGTCATATCCTAAGGATTTAACTTGAATTTCATCTCCTAATTTAAGTACATCACTTGGCTTATTTACCCTTGTATGATCTATTTGGGAAACGTGTACTAATCCCTCACATCCTGGCCATAATTCTACAAAACATCCAAAGTCCTCTAATTTTACTACTTTACCTAAATATATTTTGCCATCTTCTACTACTCTAACGACATTTTCGATCATTTCAATAGTTTTATCAATAATTGATTGATCAGAATGGTAAACAATTACTCTTCCATCATCTTCTAAATCTACTTTAACTGCATCTTTATCATTTACAGATTTAACATGACTGGCATCTAAAATAATTTTAGTAATCATTTCACCGCCACGACCAATGACATCTTTTATTTTTTCTGGATCGATATTAATAGTTTTTATTTTTGGAGCATAAGGACTTAACTCTTTACGTGGCTCTTTTATAATAGATTCCATCAAATCTAATATTTGCAATCTAGCTTTCTTTGCTTGATCTAAAGCTTCTTTTAAGATTTCTCTTGTAACACCTTTAATTTTTATATCCATTTGCAATGCAGTTATACCATTTCTTGTTCCAGCAACTTTAAAATCCATATCTCCCATATGGTCTTCTAAACCTTGAATATCTGTTAGAATTGTATATTTATCTTCTTTTGTTATAAGTCCCATGGCAATTCCTGCAACTGGTGCCTTTATTGGCACACCAGCGGCCATTAAACTTAAACATCCTGCACAAATACTTGCTTGACTGCTACTTCCATTACTTTCTAGAATCTCACTTACAACACGAATTGTATAAGGAAATTCTTCTTCACTTGGAATAACTTGAAGTAAAGCTCTTTCTCCTAATGCACCATGCCCAATCTCTCTTCTTCCAGGACTGCCATATCTTCCTGTTTCGCCTACTGAAAATGCTGGAAAATTATAATGTAACATAAAGCGTTTTGTATCTTCAATTTCAAGACCATCTAGAATTTGATGTTCTCCAATCGCTCCTAGTGTTGTTGTTGATAATGCTTGGGTTTGCCCTCTTGTAAATAAAGCAGATCCATGAGTTCTAGGTAAAAGATCAATACTTGCACTAAGCGGTCTAATTTCATCCATCTTTCTACCATCTGGTCTAATTTTTTCTTCTGTAATTAACCTTCTGACTTCCTTTGCTTCTATCATATCAGTTATCTTTTTTACTGTATTTAAAAGTTTTTCTAAATTTTCCACATCTTTATAAACTTCACTAAAATGTAAAACAGTATTATTTTTAACTTCTTCAATCTTAGCATATTTTTCTAATTTATCTTTAATTTGGATAGCTTCTAACATATCATTTGTTGAATACTCTTCAACTAATTTAACTAATTCTGGGTCAATATTAGCAAGCTCTACTTCAGTTTTCTTTTTTCCTATAGCTTTAATAATTTTCTTCTGAAATTTACATAACTTTTTTATAGCTTTCTGACCAAATTCCAAAGCATCCAACATTATTTCTTCACTAACTTGCTTTGCACCTGCTTCAATCATACAAATGTCATTTTCAGTTCCTGCAACAGTTAATGTTAGTTCACAATCTTCTATTTGTTCACTTGTTGGATTTATAATAAATTTCTTCCCTATTTTACCAACTATTACTCCAGCCACAGGTCCATCAAAAGGTATATTTGATATTCCAAGTGCTAAACTTGATCCAAATAAAGCAGTCATTTCTGGACTATTATCCGGATCTACTGATAATATAGTATTAATAACTTGAACTTCATTTCTAAAATTTTCATCAAACATAGGTCTAATAGGTCTATCTATTAAACGCGCTGCCAAAGTAGCATTTTCACTTGGTCTTCCTTCTCTTTTAATAAATCCTCCAGGTATTTTACCTACAGAATATAGTCTTTCATTATATACTACTGTTAATGGAAAAAAATCCGCAGTTGATACTGTATTACTCATAACAGCAGTACTAAGAACTACCGTATCTTCATATCTTACTAGTACAGCGCCATTACTTTGTTTAGCTAACTCTCCACTTTCAACAATTAGTTTTCTTCCCATAAAATCTAATTCAAATATTTGTTTATTCATTTCACACATCCTAATTTATAATATTTTTTTAATTATAACCCTTTAGATAGTTCATTTTCACATTCAATATATTTATTTAAAGGCACTAGTTTTTTAAACTCATATATTCCTGACAATATACAATATCTTCAAAAGTTTTTTCATCATCTTTTACTCTAAGCAATGTATTATATCAGTTTCATAAATATCTTTTTTTTGTTTTACTATAATCTATACCACAAATTTGTAAAACTGGTCCAAAATAAAAATCTTTTGAATGAACTATACTTTCTCTATCTTTTGAATATATATAATCAAATCTCCACAAAAAAGACACTATAAAATAAAGTGCCTACTTTCTTATATTTAATTTCTGAATTAATTCACGATATGAAACCACATCATGTTTTTTCAAATAATCTAATAAACTACGTCTTTTACCAACTTTCATTAGTAACCCACGTTTAGAATGAAAATCATGAATATGAACTTTTAAATGTTCAGTTAAGTCATTAATTTCTTCTGTTAAAATAGCTATTTGAACTTCAGTAGCTCCTGTATCTTTTTCATTTTTACCAAATTCTTTTACTAATTCAGCTTTTCTATCTTTTGTTATAGCCATAACTATTTCCTCCTATATCTAATAAACCGTTAAAACTTAGAAATAATTTGGAGTAAATTAAATCCAAGTAAAAACTTTTACAAATATATTATAAACAATAATTAAACTAAAATCAACAATTTTTTATAGCTTTTTAGCTACCTTCTTTTCACCAAGAACATTTTGTTTAACATAATCAATTGCTAACCAAATATCTTCTTCTAATAATTCTTTTCTATTAACCAAGTCGAAGCGACCCATCTCTATAAATACTTCGGATATTGGTTTACAATTTTTAATATATTTCTTCCAATCATACCTACTATGCTTAATCGAATTATTTTTCCAATCTCTCATTTCCCCAGAAAACCCATCATAAATTAAACAAGAAAAAGCCTTTAAAAAATCTTCTTCATATTCAGCAATATAAAGGTTTCCAGCTTGAAATCTCTTAGATCTATAATATTGTATAGCTTCATTTACATCTTTCTCACTTACATATTCACGATTAGCTAAATCAAGTCTTCCCATTTTATAAAAAACTTCATTAATATTTATTATTTCATTTATTGTGTAACTATTATATGGGTCTGATGAGGTATCAAAACTAATTTGAGGATTTTTCCAATCTTTATATACAAAAACATTAGCATTATACCACCTGTCAAATTCGCCACCATTTCTACAAAATGCTGAGATTTTTTCTGTATCTTTAGGAACGCTATATCGAACAATATACAACTCCTTTGTTTTAAATTTAGTTTCAGAAATATTATTTCCATTTATAGATGGTACTTCATTAGATTTTTTTGGATTAACAACACCATCTTTTTTATTTATTGTAGCATTTAAATTTTCTACACTTAATCCGACACTTTTTAATAGTGCTTCGCACTCTTCTTGTGTCTTTTCTTTATTTTCAAATAAAATATTTACTAAATCAATAAAAGTCTTTTTTGCATTCTCAACCATTTTTTGATTAGAATTATTTTTTATAACATTTCCAAAATAAATAATTTTTTTATTTATATCAGCCATAGTATCACCTTATTAAAGTATATATTATAATATAAAAATTATCAATCTTAAACTATTTATTTAATAAAAAGTCAATGGCATTTATTAAAGCATATTTACCACTTTCATAGGTTAAACCACCTTGTTGATAAGCAATAAATGGTTCTCTTAAAGGCCCATCACAACTAATTTCTATGCTACTTCCTTGAGTAAAAGCTCCACTTGCCATTATAATTTTATCATCATATCCTGGCATATCTGTTGGAATAGGTAAAGCATTTGAGTCTATTGGAGAACCACTTTGTATACCTTGGCAATACTTTATTAAAGATTCTGGATTATTAAAAATAATATTTTGAACAATATCAACTCTCTTTTCATTATATTTAGGTTCAACTATATATCCAAGTTTTTCCATAACTAAACTTGTAAGAACAGATACTTTTAAACTTGATGCAACCACAGATGGGGCAAAAAATAATCCCTTTAATAAGTCTTTATTTACACCCAAACTTGGTCCAACTTCTAATCCTTCTCCTGGTAAGGTTAATCTTTCACCACATAAATTAATTAAATTCTTTCTTCCTACAATATATGCTCCATTAGAGGCCATTCCTCCCCCTAAATTTTTTATTAATGAACCAACTGCTAAATCAGCCCCAACTTCAGTTGGTTCCATTGTTGATACCATTTCACAATAGCAATTATCTACCATTATAATAACATTTTTATCAATATTTTTAATTAATTCTATTACTTTTTTAACTTTATCAATATTAATACTTTTTCTTGTACTATAACCTTTACTTCTTTGAATATATATTAATTTATATTTATTTGTTTTTATTAATTCTTTTATTGAATCATAATTAAAATCATTATTTTCTAAATCAACTTCTTCATAGTTTATTCCAAAACTTTTTAAGCTACTATTATTTTCTTTTAACCCAATTACTTCATTCATTGTATCGTATAAAGACCCAGTAATCGACAACATAGTGTCACCTGGACGTAAACATGCAAATAAAGCAATTGTCAAAGCATGACTAGCACTAATAAATTGATTTCTAACTAACGCAGCTTCACTATTAAATATAGTTGCATAAACTTTTTCAATAACATCTCTACCAATGTCTCCATACCCATAACCAGTAGTAGTATTAAAATGAATTTCACTAACTTTATTATTTTTAAATGCATCTAAAACCTTAAAAGTATTTAATTCACAAATTTTATCTATTTTTTGAAATTGATTTGTTAGTTCTTTTTCACAATTATTAACTAATTTAATTATTTCACTTTTCTTCATCAATTATAATCACACTTCCGCTTTCATAATTACTATTTATTAACATAAATATTTTTTCTGCCACAAAATTTTTATCTAATAACTTAACTTGTCCAATTCTATTCATTTCATTTTTCAAATAATTAGGATTCATTTCTAAAACACTTTCTGTATTTATCCAGCCAGGGCACACACAATATATAATTTTATCTCTATAATACAAACTAAAATTTTTACTCATATTGATTATCGCTGCTTTACTAGCACAATAATCAATACTAATTGGATTATATGTATCAATTCCATCTTTGCTACTTAAATTAATGATATATTTCGCTTTGGTAGCATACTTGCATACTAAATATGTACCTCCAATATTAGTTTTAATTACATCCATAAATTCTTCGAAATTTTTATTTTCAATTTCATTATCAAGTGATAGTGAAGCGTTATTAATAACTATATCTATTTCATATTGATTAAATAAATTAGAAACCTCTAATTCATCTCTAATATCTAATCTTTGACATTCAACTTTTATACCATATTCTTTATTCAATTGTTTTGAAAATTCTCTACATTTTTTTTCATTATTTAAATATGTTATTAATAAGTCATATCCATTTTTTGCAAAAACTAAAGAAATAGCAGATCCTAATCCACTAGATCCTCCTGTAATTAAAACCATAAATACCTCTATTCTATTTACTCATAATTCAATTATAAATAATTAGTTTATGTTTTACAAGTAAACTTTAATATCTATTTAAAAAAAAAATAAAACATAATTATATTTTATTTTTTATAATATTATATATATCATTATTTATACTTTCTACACTTCTAATCTTATCATCTTTAATACAATGAACAACTTCAAAATTATATTTTTCTGACATTAAAGAATATGTGATTTCAGAATTCCTTAATAGCTTTTCATCTTTTTCATTTTTATCTGGTAAATTTTTACGTTTATTTAAAAGTTCTATAGTATACTGATAAGGCATATATAGAAATATTACTAAATCTGGTTCTGGCAATTCTAAAAGTTCATATTCTAATTTAGCAGACCATTTCATCATTTCAATTTTTTCTTCTTTTGTTTCAAATTCAGCTGCTTGATATGCCATATTACTAGTAACATAACGATCTAAAATAACATTTATTCCACTATTTAACATTTCTTTTATTGGCTCAATATTATATAATCTATCAGCAGCATAATAAAGTGCTCGAACCTTTGGATTAATTTCTAAGAAACTTTCTTCAAATACACTTTCTCCCATAGCAGGTTTACCAAGCAAATCTGCTCCTACTATTTTCCCAGTAGGAGTATCATACATCGGAAAACTTCTTCTAGCTATTTTAATACCTTCTTTTTTTAATCTTTCTATTAGTAATTTAGATTGAGTCTCTTTACCACTGCAATCCGTCCCTTCTATAACAATTAATTTACCTCTATTCATAGAACTTAAGAAAAATACTCCTCTACATCATAATTTGACTTATCCCCACAAGAATAATAAACCTTTATTTCAACTTTCCCATTTTTTACACTTCTTTCAGCAAAAGATTTTGCTAAATCACATTGTTCTTTATCTTTAAAATTAACATAATCATCAATAGAAAAACCAAATCTTTTTATATCCCCTAAAAATAATATTACTTTAGATTCATCTGCATCATTTGGTAAATTAACTTTATTTTCAAAAAGATATGTATATTCTTTTTCCATGTTATTAACCATATTAGAATAAAATAATTTTTCATTATTATTATCATGTTTTTTTACTAAATAAATTAATGAAAATATACCAACAATTAATATTAATATTAAAGAAATTATAATAACAATCTTTGTACTCTTTTTCATAAATTGCCTCATTTCTAATGCCCTATGTTGTTTCTGATGATGAACTTTCTGATGATGAAGTTTCTGATGATGAAGTTTCTGATGATGAACTTTCTGATGATGAAGTTTCTGATGATGAAGTTTCTGGTGATGAAGTTCCACCTACACATACTAATTCACCATTATCATTAATTTGAGCGTTTTTTCCACTTTCGCACACTGGACATGCTACATCAGTATATAAATATGTCGTAGTTGTCGTAGTCCCATCATTACTAGTATATTTCCAGTATCCTGTGGTTTCTTCAAATTCTACATTTTTATAATATTCATATTTTCTTAAAGCGCTTGCTAACTCAACGTTAATCTGATGCCAAGCCTCTTTTTGTTTCTGATCTTGAGAAGTACAATATGCACTAGAATTTTCTTTCATTTTGTTTATTATCATATTTATAGGAATCGTATATATTGGTTCTCCATCTTTAAGCTCATACTCTGAATCTGTATATCGTGAAATCCAAAGACCAGTAGATGCATCATACTCAGCTTCAAAAGGAAGCAAATGTCCTAAACAAAGATTATATGTATGTGTTTTTTCTTTAGTCTCTTGATTTGTACCAAACCAATTTAAAGAATTCTCAATCATTTCTTCTTTAATTCTTGCAGTAGAACCCATCCCATAAAGAAATACTAAAGTACGATCTGAATTTGATCTAGGTCTCCACCATCTTCCAGTATCAGGATCGTATTCTGGAGTTGTAGTACAAACAGTTTTAGAAAGCGTAACATTGGCATCATGAAGCTCTTTTTTTTCATCGTCAGTCTCCGCAGAACAATATCCTATAGAATTTTCTAACATATCTGAAATTTTAGAATCATCACACTCATAATTCCCACTAGAAGACACCTCTGACGAAGGGTTCTGTGAAACTTCTGGAGATGGAGTTTCTGGAGATGGAGTTGCTGATTTCAAGTTTATCTTATAATTACAAGAATTATTGTTAATATCAGTAATTGACATATAACTATTAGTTGCAAAATAATCTTTTAATCCTTCATAATTATCAAATGTTTTTAGATTATTTAAGCTTACTTCTTCACTAGCATAAATTTTATTATTATAAATAAGTATAGGACAGGCATTATCAACTAATTTTACTGTTCTTTTTAAATTTGTAGTATTAATTAAATAATATCCTTTGAAATCATCTTCATTTGATAAAGTATACTCATAAGTCCAAGTTTTTTCATCTTTATTCCACTCTATTTTAGTTTCTATTTTTGCATTTTCAATAACTTTATTTTCATTTCTTAAAACTAATTTAGCACCAAGATCTTCATATTGATTATATTTACCATCTTGAATATTGGAAATTATATTTTTATCTTCTTTATAAAGTTCATATATATATTTACTGCTTGGTAATGTATATGAATCATTTTCTTTTCCAATAAGTTCTAATACCAACTCTTTTTTTGTAGATACTTCTGAAGAAGTAATTGGATTTTCTGGTGTTGCTTCAGGTGTGGTTTCAGGTGTTGTTTTAGAAGATGTTCCAGAATCACAATTATTATTACAAGGAGTAATTTGACAAGTATTTCCAGTACATTCTTCTTTTGATTCGCCTGGATTTTCTTTAACACTAATATTTGAAGGATATTCTATAGCAAAAATATCGGTATCTTCTTCATAATAAAGTTTAACATAATAATAACTTTTACCTTCTTTAGTTTTATCCGCTATATTTATTTTTTCACTAGTTTTTTCTATAAATGGATTATATTTTTCTCCTTCAATTAAACCTTCAGCAACTAACTCATCAATAGATAGTAATTCTGTTGTTCCAGGAGTAAATTCACTATATTCATTCTTATATTTTTCAATATAAACAGAAGAACTTAATTTTAAAGCTTCTAAATAAGCTACTTTTTCTTCATCTACAGATTTTTCTTTATTATTTATTACTAAAACACTTACTACAACTATACTAATAATTGCTAATGTAACAATGACTTCTATTAAAGTAAAGCCTCTCTTTTTATTCATAATAATAATCCTTTCATTTAAATACTTCTTCTATATTATCTATTATTAAATTATTATAATATTTTATATAATAATTTACATCATCTCTATTTGTTATTGTCCAACCAATTAAATAATATTTATTTTTTAACTCTTTAATTTTCATTTTATCTATACAATCATATTTAATAGATAAAAAATCAAAATCTAAATTTTTAAATAAATATTTTTTATTTTTTTTATCACTAATTAATAACCCAGTTATATATTTCTTTTTCTTAAAAAACTTAATAATATCATAATTAAAACTTTGTATTGCAACATTTCCATTATAGTTTTCTAGTTTTTTTAAAAGAATATCTTTTATATTGTTATTTTCTTCTTTAATATCAATAATTATAGGCACTACCCCATTTACTTCTTTTAAAACCTCTTCAAGTGTAGGTACATGAAATGGAGATATATAATTTAAATCATTTAGTTCAATTGAGTTAATTTTATCTTTCAATTTTATAAATCTTCTCATATCTTCATCATGAAATAATATTATATTATTATCTTTTGTTAAACGTATATCTATTTCTACAGTCAAATTATTTCTTACTGCATACATAATAGATTCAAGTGTATTTTCATAGATAGTAATATTATTATATATTCCTCTATGGGCAATAATTGAATGATTTAAAAACTCATATGTTCTCATAATTACCACCTATTATAAATTCTAGCATAAAATATATTAAAAAAAAAGTATTTAATATTTAACTAATTTATAAAACTTGCATCAACATAATATATAGTTCTTTTTTCTTTAAAATATTGTTTTTCAAAATCAGTCATAATATTTTTAATGTTTCTTTCATCATGATGTAAATCCATACTAACTGTATTAAATACATACCAATATGAACTCATACTTTCTAATGCAGATTGAAATAATATTTTATTATCTGTTTTTAAGATAATATGTTTATCTTTTTTATAAATTCTATCATATAGTTTTAAATAGTTAATAGAAGTAAAACGTTTTTTCTCATCTTGTTTTTTAGGCCAAGGTTCAGAGAATGTTAAATAAATTGTATCAATTTCTTTTCCAAAAAAATTAATAATATCACTGGCATCTGCACATATTATTTTAAGATTATTAAGGTTTAAATTACCTATATTTTTTACAAAAGTTGCTGTTTGATTAACATCTAATTCTAATCCAATAAAGTTTATATTAGGATAATTTTTTGCCATTTCAATTATAAATGATCCTCTCCCCATTCCTAGCTCTAAGCATATTGGATTCTTATTTTTAAAAAAATTCTGCCATTTATTTTTATAATTTGCTGGATTTTTAACTACATATGAACTACTATCTATAATTTTTTTTGCATTTTTAACTATATTATATTGCATATTCACACCTCAAATTTATTTTACTAAATTTTAACTATAAAGTCTATTGATATAAAAAAAGTATCACCTTAGATGATATTTTTTTATGCTTCGTAAACACTAACTTTTTTCTTATTTTTTCCGCATCTTTCATATTTAACTACACCAGTTACTAATGCGAATAATGTATGATCTTTTCCCATTCCAACATTTTTCCCAGGATAAATTTTAGTTCCTCTTTGTCTATAAATAATAGATCCAGCATTGATAGTTTGACCATCACTAGCTTTAGCACCTAATCTTCTACCTTCACTATCACGACCATTATGTGTAGAACCTTGAGCCTTAACATGAGCAAAACGTTGAATGTTTAATCTTAAAAATAACATTTTTATTCCTCACTCTCAACTTTAATATTTTGTTTATAATTTGATTCTAAATCTTTTAATAATTCAATCATTGTATCTAATATAATATTAATATTTTTATCAGATTTAAGCTTAGTTATTGTAATTATGTTACCATCATCACTATAACTTATTGCATCTTTATCTAAATTAAAAATACAATTTACCACCGTAGTAATAATACTACTAACACTTGCACATACAATATCTTTACCAAATTCGCTAAAATTCGCATGCCCACTTATGGTTATAATATCTTTACTCTTTTTGCATTTTATCATATTATCCAATAATTTTCTTAACTACTAATTTAGTATATGGTTGTCTATGTCCTTGAGTTTTACGATATTTTTTCTTTGGATGATATTTAAATACAACAATTTTTTTTGCTTTACCATTTTTTTCAGCAGTACAAACTACTTTAGCTCCTTCGACATTTGGAGTACCAACTTTGTCTCCAACCATTAATACATCAGTAAACTCAATGTCTTTTCCAGCTTCAACTTCTAACTTTTCAACATAAATAACATCACCTTCAGAAACATAATATTGTTTACCACCTGTAACAAATATAGCTTTCATGTCTTTACCTCCTTATATTTTTTGAAGACTCGCCTTTAAGGTGTACAAATGTAACTTTTACCTTTTCAGTGCGGTTTATAAGAACACTTACAAACAAAAGTATCTTATCAAATAATCTTTTGCATGTCAATTGATTTTTATATATTAGAAAAAAAGTGCTAATTGAAAAGATAAAATTCAAAGAGATATATCAAATTGACATTAAGTTTTGCAACACTTTTAATAAAGAAATGTTGTCAAGATCGAGCGTAAGCTCGTTCATCTTGAACCTTAACAACAAATAAACAATTATAATTATCTAAGGCAAAAGTGCATATTTGTACTTAACCTTATTTTCCCTTATAATATATACTCGATATTTTACTAGTTTATGAAAGGAAGGAATTATTATGAACACAAGTAATATATATCAAAAACATTTAGATTTAGATAAAAGAATAAAAATTGAAAAAGGAATTGAAGGTGAATCGTTCTACTTACACTTTTATGGAGACAAGCTAATTTCATGATTGCTATTAATAAACTTAAAAATGTCTTTGCTTCTATAAAATATCCATTGCTTCCATCTTGTAAAAATCGGAAACTGAAAATAGAAGCGGATAATGCCCACAAAAACAAAGCTATAAACAAAAACAATATACAATTCGCAATCTTTTTAATTTTCATTTTCAAACTCTTATCATATTATTATATTACCAAATTTACATTATAAATCAAAAACTATTAGTTATTTATAAGACTTTTTATCAAATAAATTAACAAAATAAATCAGGAATGCAAAAACTGAAATAGATAATATTCTATATGTAAATCTAGCATGAATATAAGAATGATTTTTTATTACTAAATACCATACTAAAGGATATAATAAAATTAATAAATAAGGCCAAAAAGAAAATATATTCTTTTTATTTATTTTCCCCTTATTTAATATTAAAATGTACAATATATAAAAGCATAAAAATACTATATTAATTTTATTATATACATAAGTAAAGTTATTTTTTAATATATCTAAATATGTAACATTAGAACTAATTACATTCATTCTATAAAGAACTCTATTTATGCCAGCTTTTATTACACTATAATCTAAAAACATATCAGAAATAACCCATTTTCCAAACCACATAGAAGCATATCCTAAAAGCCAAAAAAATGAATATTTAAAAATTTCAACTATCTGATTATTACTTTTGTTTTTATTATTTAATATTAGATAGAACAATAATAAATATCCCAAGGTTATTAATGGAAAAGTTAGTAAATCAAAAAAACTTGTTAAAATTCCTATTACTAAAAAGAAATATTTATAATAAATATATTTTATTTTTTTATGTAATATTATAAATAATAAAACACTACTTAACATTAAATTAAACATTAAAGAAAATGTAAATGATTTATAAAAATACATTGGCATCATTATGAATAAAGATAGTAAAAATGGAATAATATATTTTTTTAACTTATTTTTATAAAGCAATAAACAAATTGCAAATATTAAAGAAAATTGAAAGCAAAAATTAAGTACTTTAACTTCAGACAAATTAAAGCATGATAACAATATTTTTAAGGGAATAATATACCCATGCCAATAACTTGCATACCCAACTTCTCTTCCTATATTTTGTTTTATATATTTATTTAGACTTCCCTTAGGTCCCGAATTTTCATTAAAATAATAATAATTATTAGTAATTCTATCTAAAATCGTACCTTTATCATAAATTACTTCTGATAAAATTACACTATCAATAAATTCATCAATTTTAGTGGATTTGTAATTATATAATTCTTCTTCATACACATCATAATTATCTGTATCATAAGCAATACTGACATTATTTAAAATATATTTACTTGGAATTAAGTTAACAACATATAATGAAAAAAAACCAATAAGTACAGAATAAATTATAATAAAAAAAGTATAAAGAATCGTTTTTAGAAATGCTTTCATACAAACCTCATATAAATTATAACAAAGTTCAAATTAAATTAAAATATAATTTTTTAAAATAAATATCTTCTTTAATACTACCTATATAATTTAATTTATTTTTATATAAATATTTTATATCTTTTATGCTTATTATCCCTTTATATTTAAAGTTATAAATTAGTCTTTCTATATAAAATTTATTAATGATATACTTTATGTTTTTTATATAATTAATTAAACTAACTAACAAAAATAATACTATAATATAATTACTTACTTTATAAATATATAAATAAGAAAAAAATAATAATAAGAAAATAACATTTAAAGTTATACAAATATATATAGTAAATTTATATGGAATAAACATTTCTAAAATACTATTCATTATTTTCATTCCATCTAAAGGATATAAAGGTAATAAATTAAATAATATTATTGAGATATTATATTTATAAAATATATTTAATATACCTGTGTTAATAATCCCACATTTATTTAATAAATTAAATACTATAAATAATAACAATTGTATTAATATACCACCTAGACTAATTATTAATACTTTAAAAGAATTTGTATTTAACAATATATTACTTTTTATCATGCCACCATATGGATAAAATGTAACAGAATATATTTCGATTTTAAATAATCTCATAAAAAAAACATGTCCTAATTCATGACAAAATAAAATAATATATATTATTAAGGCATCCTTAATAAATCCAGCTAACATAAATAGTAAAAAAAATAAATATGTAAATATATTTACTTTAAATAAAGTCTTCATAATCTATATATTCTCCATCTTTTACAAAGTTTAAATAGATAAATTCACTTTTACTTACTCCAAGTAAAGTATCTTTTTCAATATAGTCATATAAATTAACACTTAAATTTTCTAAATTAGAATACCAATAATCAATTCCATCTGTTCCTTGTATAATTAACGTATTACCTAGTTCTTCTTTATCGCCTATATAAACAACAATTCCACCTTGTAAAGAGTACATATTATAGTTCTTACCTACCTCCAAAGAAACTCCATTTAAATATGACTTTTTAGAATTATAAACTAAGCCTTCTTTCATAACTACTTTTTCATCATATAAATCAAATGGAAGATATTTGTCTATATATTTAGTATATAATTTATTAAAAAAAGTAAAATTAAAATTAGTATTAAAAACATTATTCTTAAACCATAATAAATTAGTATCACTAAAATTACAAATAATAGATATAATTAAATATAAAATTATACATATTAAACATCTGCTAATAAAACCTTTAATATATTTTTTTGCCATATAATTCACCTAATAATTAATATGAAAAACATAAAAAAAAAATACTTTAGTCTTTAGTTTCTAAAAGTATTCTTTTAGTATTTATCTCCATATCTAATTGATATATTTGTTTAACTAATTCAAAATATTCCATCTCATTAAAATATAATCTATATTTATTTTCTAAATTATTAGATAATCTTTTTAATTCTTTAATCATCATATTACAATCACTAATTTCAGTAAAGTCACTTTTTAACATTAGTCTAATAGCATTTTTAGCATTATTAATATCTTTATCTATTCTTTTTTTCAATATAGTTTTTATCATATTAATATTTATTATGTTTAAATTATTAAGAGATTTTTTAGGTTTAAAAGTATACCCTTTTCCACATAATAAATTATATTTAATATAACTATTATTCTTTACTATTACTACTTTCATAATTTGCCCCAATAAGATCCATTCTTCTTTGTTCTGTTTTTTTTATTTGTTCTTTTTTTCTCCACGCAGCAATTTTAGCATGATCGCCACTTAATAAAACTTCTGGTACTTTAAGTCCTTTAAAATCTGCTGGCTTAGTATAAACTGGATAATCTAATAAATTATCTTCAAATGACTCGTCTTGTAAACTTTCTTTATTTATTACTCCATCTATTAATCTAACAACACTATCAGCTATTACCATTGCTGGTATTTCACCACCAGTTAAAATAAAATCTCCAATACTAATTTCTAAATCCACAACTGATTTTATTCTTTCGTCAAATCCTTCATAATGTCCACATAATAAAATAATATGTTCTTTATTTAATAGATCTTTTGCAATAGATTGATTATAAACTTTCCCATCTGGAGTAAGCATTATTACTACAGACTTTTCTGTTTTTATATCTTCAATACAATCCATTATTGGTTGGCACATTAATACCATTCCAGCTCCTCCACCATATGGAGTATCATCAACTTGATTATTTTGTCTTTTACTATATTTTCTAAAATTTATTATTTCTATATTAACTTTATTTTTTTCTATTGCACGTTTTACTATAGATTCATTTAAAAAATTATCAAAAAAATTTGGAAAAAGAGTTAAAATACTTATTTTCATAATATTAATCCTTCTATATTTTCGACAAATATTTTTTTATTTTTTATATCTACATTTTTAATATAATCAGGATTTATTGGTATATAATAATTCTTTTTATATTTTACTTTTAGTAATGGATTTAAATCATTAGAATAATCTTCAACTATACCATAAATATTATTATTATATACAATATCTAACCCTATTAAATCAGATAATAAATATTCTGTTTCTTTAAGTTTCAAAGATATTCTTGAAACATATACATTTTTTCCAACAAAACATAACACATCATTTATATTATCAAATTCATCTATTGTAATCATATCAAATATTTTATGCTTTCTATAAGTTCTTATAATATGTTCTTCTTTATCAATGATAATTTTATTTCCTTCTTTAAAAACTAATTCTTTTTTCTCAAAATCACTTTTAATTCTTAGTTCCCCTTTTATACCATGTGTATTGACTATTTTTCCAACATATAGAATATCCATAAATAATCCTCATTTCATTTTATATTATAACATAAAAAAATATGTTATTAAAACATATTCATTATAGAAATTACCAATAATAACATTACTCCTACTCCAGTACAAACCAACATTATCATAGTTTTCTTTTCCATTTTTTCTAGTCTATTTTTATATCTTGTTTCACGAGCTTTTTGTTGTAAACTAGATATAGATCTAGAAAATTGCAATAATTGTTCTTGCTTTCTTTCTTGACTTCCTAATCCTAAACGATATAAAAGTCTCATCATTCTCATAGAATCTCTAACTGGATAGTCTTTCGCAAAGTCCATATATGGAGTAATAGTACTATCTCCAGCATTAATTTTTTGCAATAATTCTTTTAATCCTTCTTGAAATATTTTAGGAGCATCTTCTAAAGATTTTCCTATTGCAACAGGTACAGTATAATGTTGAATTAGTATTTCTAAACTTTTTAAATAATAAGGTAATTGTGCATCAATTTCATGTAAATGAGCTTTATAATAATTTTTTAACTTTATATAACCCATTTTAAACATTCCATAACCAGCAACTATAGCTACTATTACTTTTGTATAATCTAAATCATTAATAAACAAAAATATTACTAATACTATTGTTATAGCGCCATCTCTAATTCTCAAAGAAAACAATCTATCTGAATCTATACCATCACCATATCTAGCTTTAAGTAAAAATTCATAATCATTTTCTTTCATTGTTTTAAAATATTCTTGATTATCTTTTATAAATTTATTTAAACTTATACTACCATTAGCTTGTAATACAATAAATATTATTATTATAATAATAACAGCTTCTATAAACATTATTCTACCCCCGTATCTTCATTATAAAATTTTATACCTTTAAGTAAGAAAAATGAGTTTAGAATAATTATTAAATGTAAAATCATTTGAACATACCATTCACTTAACATTGCTAAATAATTAGATGATCCTAATAAAAATTGAATAAGCATAACTAATAAATAAAGTGCAATACCAAATGTTAAAAACTTTGTATAAAAGTTTTGTCTATCCATTTTATCACGATAAACTCCTTCTACTAAAGCATCAATATCCAACAACATATTCTCTAAAGATTCTCCAGAATCTTTAGCACCCTCATTTGTAATTTGCAAAAATAATTGATGCATATTCTTTACCATATAATATGGATATTTTTTATCAAACCATTCGATACTTTGATCAATAGTACCATTTTTATAAGACATATCAATCATTGTTTTAACATCAGTTAATACCGGATCTTCTAAAATCCCACTTTCAACTACTCCTTCTAATGACTTTACAAAAGATTGAGTAGTATTAAATTCCATTATAACATTTGTACAATATGTTTGAATACATTCAAATAAATACTCACTATAAACTCTTTGATATTTTAATACTGTTAAATAAGGAATAAATGTTGTTGCAGCAATACCATATATTATTGCCCACATCAAACTTCTAAAATATAAAAATGCTATTCCACCACCACCAACTGCAAACAAAACAAATTGAAATGCATATTGTTTTGAATTAAAAGTTTGACCTAATTCTTCTGCTTTTTTTCTAACATCTTCATAATTATAAGGTATTAATTTTGATAAAAATTTGGTAACAGTCCCTCTTACAGAACCATATACAGTATCATTCTTTCCAAACCTAGAAATTAAAACAAATATTACAATTAAGACAATCAAAATACTCTCAATCATTCTACTTCACCTCTTTCTAATCTTCTTCTCCCTTATTTACAGAACCAAGTCTAAATGTATCTTCAGGAAGAATAACCCCTTGAATACTTAAATATTCTAATAAATACTTTGTAGGATTTTGAATTTGAAAATTACCATTCATAAATTTTTTATATATTATATTTTTCTTAGGTTGATTCTTTTCATTAACATAAAATTCACAAACCTCAAATATTTCTCTTTGAAATCTATTTAACTCTTTACTAAAATATCCTTTAACATATACACCAATTTGAACATATCTATGAATACTGCTTAGAAATTGTTCAATATCTTGACTTGATTCCATTAAAGAATACATACGTAAAGGTATACTACTAGCTTTATCAGAGTGAATTGTTGATAAAATATTATGCCCAGATGAAATTGAATTACGAACAGCAAGAACAGCTTCAGCACTACGTACCTCAGATAACAAAATCCATTTAGGATTTTGTCTCATACATGAAACTAATACATCTGAATAACTGGCAATATTATTAGTTTTTACTGCAACTATATCTCTATGAGGAAATATTTTATCCAAATGAAGTTCCAAAGTATCTTCTATTGTAATAATTTTTTCATTTTCTTTTGTATAACTTGCTAAATATTTAACCAATTCTGTTTTACCACTACCAGTCTCACCACTCACTATAATATTACAATGGCCTTCAACACATTTTATTAAAAAATCATGAATTTCTATAGTAGTATATCTTTCACTTATTAACTTATCTTTATTCAATCTTATTTTAGCAGGCGTTTTACGAATTACACACGCAATACCATTAGTACTAATAGAATCATGAATAAAATTCATACGTAACTCTGCACTCTCAGCATCCAAGAATGGAGAAGCCATATTAAATGTCTTCCCCATTACATTTGAACATTGAAATGCAAGTTTTTCCATCATGGCATTATTTATATCTGGCCTATCGACTTGGAATATACCTTTATCTAAAGTTTTCAACCACACTTGCCCACCATTACTATATGAAATATCAGTAACATTATCATCTTCTAAAAACTCTTTTAAAGGGCCAAAATCTAATTGGGAAAAAACAGCATCATTCATCTTGATTCCTCCCTAGTTTTCTGTTCCTGAATCACTAAGACTACCTGTAGTCACATCTGCATTATCACCACTAGTAACATTATTTAAATCAATTTGATCTGACATTTCAGAAACTTTATCTAAGATGAAGTTAGCTAAAGTTTCTGTAGAAACTCTAGTACCATTATCTTCTCCTTCGATTCTATATGCTGCATTTCTCGGTACAGGTACTATTTCTATACCACCAACAAAACTAGCTTCGCTTAATAACAAAAATAAATCATTTTTAACAGCAAATAATAATTCACTACTATTTCTATTTGTTTGACTATCAGCGAACACATCATTTCCACTAGAATCTCTAACACTTAATACCTTGATACTTTCTATAAATTTACCAAAAATAACCTTACCATTTTCATCAGTAGCTTTTAAATACAAATCAATATAATTACCTGGCATTATAGAATTCCCATAAGTACTATGACTATCTACAGACAAACTAAATATAGTTGCTCCATTTTCAATATCATCAAAAGCAGTATCAGGGATTTGATCTTTAGTAACTAATTGAGATTTATAAAACAAACCTCCATTAGGAATAACAGTATCATAGTTAACATACCATTCCTTGTTTAAAATATATTGTTTAGTATCAACAATATCAGTATTTTGTTCAACAAAAGCTTTGCTAACTTTTATAGTCCCCACATCATCAGCCTCAACCTTACTTTTAGGTTCCATTCTTTTTAAAGCATATGGAATATTAACCGGCTGAACAGCTTGGTTAACTCTATAGTTATACCCAAATAATAAAACCGCAACCCCAATAATAACCCCAAGTATAGTAACAGTATTTTTATTTCCTAAAAACCTCTTTAACTTTAAAATAAGATTATTCATATTTTATTCCTCCTATTATATATCTAAAATAATAATACTATATTTAAAAAAATAATTCTAGTCCTAAATTAATGTAAAAAAGATTGCGTGAACTTCACAACCTCTTATGTATCATAATAGAATACAATTTTATACTTTATTCCTACTAAGCATGTACCATAATAAGGAGTCCATTCATATCCCTCACCTTCAACATCTTGATAGCTATCTGATTTAGAATAAATTTCATCATAATTATAATGACAGTTTTTTACCAACGAGTCATCAGGTTCACGTCTATATCTTTTAACTATATCCTCTGCTTCAGCTGAACCAAATGTATAATTTGAACATGTAAACTTTCCACTCCACGCCAAAGCATATTCCCCTTCACTCCTATCTGTAACCGTTAACCTAACATCTTTAATTGTTGCCAAATATTTTACATCGTAAAGGGGAAATGGTACATCATTCGTATTTCTATCTCTATTATATAAATCAAAGCTATATGCATTTATCCCATCTTCACCAGCGCTATATTGCTTCTTATACGCATCTAGCTCATCCTGAGTAGTAATATTCTTTAAATATTTTGCTTCTAAAACCTTAAGTTTGCCTTTACACTCTTTTGTTTCTTTAAGTCTATCAGAATCAACACAATCAGGATCGACGTTTTTTATCTTTGCTATATCAGTTTCAGTTAATATTTTTGATAAATCATTAAATTCAACATAATTATTTTCTCCAATTTTACAATAACCATCTGAATCAATATTAGAAGAATATTGACTACACCATGCATATGGTAATGAATAATAATCATGATCAAATATAAGTTTATTATTAGTTTCTAATACTGCATCATAAGTATTTATAACATCAAAATTAACAGCATCTCCTACTACTTCGTATCGTCCACTTTGAGTAGTCACCTTTATACTTACACTAGGAGGATTTTCATATATAGAATAAAAATCTATTTTATAAGAATTCATTTTTGATACACTTTCTGCAAAACGTCTTATAAATATTTCAACAAATACTTCTGTATTAATTTTCACTTCTCCATATTCTCTATAATAACTCCAATCAATTGAATCTATCATTGCAGCATCAGTTATTTCTTTTAATAAGTAATAATCTTGTTGGTTGGATGTAGTCATATTACTTAACATTATCATAACAGTACTTACCATTATACCTAATAATATTAACCAATATCCCCATAAACTTTCTTTCATGGTAATACCCCCGTATTCTTATATAATGTATCGTAACACTCTTTAGCATCAACAGTTCCAACACAATACTCATTTATACTCTTACCAGTTTGCCAACTACTATTAACATAATACTTCCAAATATTATTTATTGTAGACATTCCAATAAGATCATTATCGATATTATCTCCGATTTTTCCATTAACATAATTTTTTAAGAAATCACTTTGACATTCTCCACCCATACTATTACAAGAAAGAGTAACATCAGTATATTTCTTACCTTCGTTATACTCTTCAATCAATCTAATAGAATTAGGGGTAAGAACAAAAGAATATTCTAAATTACTAGGACTATTTGTATTATTTTTCTTAGCCTTTTCTTCTATAATATTTATTAAAGCCTGTCCTTTTTCACTAGCCCAATTGGCTCCTAATATTCCTTGTCCATATCTATTATTAGGATCAACATTCAAAGTACTTATACTTCTCGTATAAAAATTAGCTTTATAATCACTATTCTTAGTATCTTTAACAACTGCGTCATTAGTAATATTATAACTACAAGTAAATTCATTATTGCTAACATTAAATAATTTTTCAAATTTTTCATTAACATAATCAATATTAATTATATCTCCCAAAGTCCCCCCAATAGAAAACGATACATTACTTTTTCCAGTTGTATTCAAATTTATTGGATATACGTAACCTAATTTAATACAATTATCACCATACGCAGAACAATTATCAGTAGTAGTATATTCTCCATCAGTATTTTCATTATTATTCATATAATACATATTACTAGGTCGATATTCAAAGTATTTCTGAGATCTTCTTAAAATATATTCCTGATTATAAGCATTAAAAGAAATAGAATAAGAAATAGAATAAGTGTCACTTATTTTTTTAGAAGTTTCCCCTTTATAGGTTGATGTTTTTTCTTCAAATTCAGAACCAATATTATATTTTATTTCTGACATAGTTTTATCTTTAGTATATTCTGAGTCCTCTATATCAGTATAAGCACCTGAATCATATATTAAATTTCCTTTACCATTATCAATTAGACTAAGTGTATCTTCAATACCAATTGAATTATCTTTATAAAATATTGTTGGGTTTACATCATAAAATTTATCTATATCTAATAAACCAATACGATTATATTGAGTTTCAAAATTAGTAGACTCACTAAATTTTAATTCCGCGATATCATCTGGAATTAAGCCTGTGGTATTATCTGAAATTAGTGAATAAAAATCTTCATTTAAATTAACAGATGAATACTCATTAATTGATATTGAACTAGAATTATCAGAAGTATTATCTAAAGCTGCATAACATTGTCTATTATACTTTTCTAATTCTTTTCTTTCAGTAATCTTACTTATATATTTTTTAAAAGCTTTAATATACTTTTTTAATGCATCCTTTTTCTCTGAAACTAATTTGTCACTATAACCTTCGTCACAATTATCTTTAACCCAATCATGATAAGCAGTGATTTTATTATTGCTATAGCTATATCTAAACCAATTCCATTTTTCAAGTTCAATATCATCTTCACCACATTGCTTTGTAAAAGTAGTTGGCCAACCATTTGGAATTGAATTATAAGTATAGTATGCTGCTAAATATTGGCCATATGCGTCTTCCTCTTCTTCAATTTTCTTTTTGTAATCTCTTTCCCATGAATCATAATCAATAGTTTCTACACACTGTTTTGAAGCAATCACTTCAGGATTAAACATAAATTCATAATAGGTACCTGATTTAACTGTTGAAAATATATTTGGATACCTATACTTTAATTCTTCTACACAAGTTATCTTACAATATTCATTTAAATTATAATCTGTACTTGATTTATTATATTCTTTTTGTTTTGTAACTTTATTAGTAACAGCTGTTTTAGATAAATCTAAATCACATGTTTCATATTGAACATCAGTTTCTGTATCAAAGTCCGCAGTTATTATGTTTGAATCAATTTCATTATTTTTATAACAAGCATAAAACGTGAGCCCTTCTTCTGTAATTTTAAAAGTATAAGATTGATCTTTAAAATACTTTTTTCCAGTACAATCACTCTTATCACTCCAATACTCTATCGTATTATCAGTATAAAGTTTATACATACCATTTCCGTTAGGAAATTTTATACTTTGTGAAGTGTTTGGAGTGGTAGCTTTATTTAATACACATGAATTCCAATCGGATGAAATAGATGAAATAATTGTATCATTATCACAATTGAGTCCCCCTCCTCCATTAGCATTAAAGAAAACTGATGAACATGACATTATATAAGTATCTTTAGACAAAAGCATTCCATCTTTTACATAATATAATCCCCCGGATTCAGTACTCTTTATTTTACAACCTTTTTCTTTAACAGTAATTTCACAGTCATTTTTAGAAGCTTCTTCTATTTGCTTTTTAGTTAATAAGCCTTTCTGAGCCAAAGTGTTTAGATAATTACAGGTTGCTTCTGAATCTAAATCTGTTAATAGTCTTTCAACTTCCCACGAGGAGTCTGAACTATAGTCGCAAGCATTGACAACAATTGAAGTTCCTCCCTGTTCAGAAGTATATGTTCCAACATTAAGAGTGATTCCATCACTTACATGATTAAGTGTAGATAAATTTTCTAAATTCGAGTTCTGGCAACCAACCACTACACCTGAAGACAAAATCAAATTACATGAATCTTCAAGTTCTTTTCTTTGATTAGAGTATCCTAAATTAGTCTCACATGTTTCATTACTTATATACTCAATATTACATTCAAATTTATCAAAATTATTTAATTGTCCATTATAGTAAAATAAAGTTTCTACATCATTAGAATCTAACTTTCCTTGATCGTATAGTTTCTCAATATATTGACATAAAGTTTCTTTATTATCCTCTATATTGGTAGCTCCTTCATATTTATCATAGTTACTTTCGTCTTTAATATAATCAAATAAAGCATTAATACCATGCTCGGAGCATTTAGTATCATCAATTTTTAAATTTGCTTGATATATTCCTTTCTCTCCCGGCTCCCAATAATATAAAATATTATATTTATCCCATAAGAATATATAATCTTCACTTATATATTCTGATTCTGATTCAAGACATGAGCTCTCATAAGATTGTGCTTCAATTATTTTTCCAGTAACACAATCACTTTCTTTATTAAATTTTTCAATTTCTATTCTATTACCTTTTATATAATTTGCTTCAGCATAACAAGATTCTTCTAAAAAATCTTTCATTTCGGATTCTTTATATTCATAATTTAATCCGCTATCTTCTAACCATTGTGCCCAACCAAATTCTTCTTTTTCAGGATTATATTTTGTATAAATAGCATCAAGTCCCCAAGGACAACCAAATACTAAGTTTATAGGTTGATCTTTAGAGTATACTAATTTAACTAATTCATCTTTTCCAACTCTATTATTATAATTACAATTATCAGAGTCAGCTAAGCAATAATAAGTATAAGCGTAATACCCATCAGCGCCGCTACTTGCAGTATATTCACCACTGCCATCGATTTTTTTTTGATATGTAGTACCGCCACATGTTAATATATCTGTAGTACTTCCATCTGTAGTAGTTGCGTTGTCACAAATAATAGTGCTACCTTGATATATACTATAATGAGCACTTCCAACTTTGGTTAGTTCTTCTAAATATTTTATTCTTTCATTTTCTTTAACATTTTTATTGCTATCGAATCTATCTTTAAATATTATAATAGTACTAATAGATATAATTAATATAAAAATTATACTAAATAAAAAAATAAACTTCTTTTTTAATTTGAACTTTTTCATACTAATTCACCTCTTTTTTTATTTATAAAATATATTATTAATATAATAATTATTATAAATAAACCTCCTGCAAAATAATACCAATAAGTTTTTAAAAAATTTATTATATTAAATTTTTCTTCCTCTTTATTATTTTTTTCTTCTAATTCTTTTTTATATTGATTTATTTTTTCATATACTTCAATATCAGTCATATTTATATCAGTATTTAATACACTATTACATAAATAATATTCTTCTATACCATTACAAATACTATCTTTAGCATATTTATTAATTATCCCTTTGGTTATTCTTTTAGAAGTTATTTTAGTTCCATAACAACCACTTTTATTAGAATAAATATTTATTAAATATGTATCTACTTTATTTATATTAGAAGTACTAAAAGAATAAAAATCTCCATCATAATTATATTTATATACTTTAAATGTAGTAGTCAAATTACTAGATATATCAACATATAAATTATCTGTTAAATTATACATATAAAATATAAACTTATTATTATTTAAGTCAGCTTCAAAAAAAGCTTCTATATTTCTTGCATCATTACTTATTTCTGTTCTTTCTTCATAAGTACATTCAGCATACACATTAAAATTTAATGAAAATGATAATATAAAGGTAAATATTAATAATTTTACAATTTTTTTCAATATATCACCTATTTCTATTCTCTATAATTTAATGATACAACATATTTATAAAATATTCTAGTATTTTCTATAATAAAAAAAGAAAGCATTATTTTCAGTATTTTAAATATTTACAAAAGTTATACAATATTTAAAAAAATTATATATTAATATTATTTTAAGAAATTAGTTTATGTTATACTTATTTAAAGAGGTATATATGAAAAGAGGTATATTAAATATATTAATTTATTTATTTTTACCAAGTATTATATATATATTACTCTATTCTTATATGAATCACGATAATATATATATAATATCTATTTTAATATCTTATATATTTTTAACTATTTATTTTACATACAAATATAGAGATGAATTAAAAAAAAATTTAATTAATTTTAAAAAAAAATACTTTTTAATAATTATTATATATTGGTTATTAGGTTTTGGTTTTATGATTTTATCAAATTATATTATTAATTATATAATATTACCAAATAATATATCTAATAATGAAGCGAGTAATAGAGAATTATTATATAATAATAAAATTATATATTCTTTCTTACTTTGTATAATAATACCATATATTGAAGAAATATGTTTTAGATTAGAATTTAAAAAAAATATTAAAAAGAAAAAAAACTTTTTAATAATATCTTCTTTATTATTTTCTTTAATGCATATAATTAATATAAGTTCATTAATAGAAATAATATATATTGTACCTTATTTTATTTTAGGAATGACATTTAGTTTAATATATTATAATACAGATAATATTTATTCAAATATTTTAGCTCATATAATACATAATTCTATAACAGTAATAATATTGTTAATATAATAAAAAGGAGAAAAAATGAAAAAAAAGAAATCAAAAAAAAATAGAAATATTTTTATATATCTTTTATTATTTATTTCACTTATATTAATATATAGTAGATATATCGAACCATATTGGTTAAAAGTAAACGAATATAAAATAGAAAATAATATAATTCCATCAAGCTTTAATGGAATCAAAATAGTTCAATTTTCTGATGTACATTATGGAAGAACTGTTGATTTAAAATATTTAAAAAAAATAGTTAATTTAATAAATCTTCAAAAACCAGATTTAGTATTTTTTACAGGAGACTTTATTGATAAAGATATTAAACTTTCTAATGAAGAACTTGAAAATATAAAAGAAGAATTGAATAAAATTGAATCAACTTTAGGAAATTATGCTGTAACTGGAAATCATGATATAAAACAATTATCTGACTTTAAAACAATAATCGATAATAATTTTATACTTTTAAATAATGAAGAAAAAATTATTTATTATAAAGATAATGAACCAATTTCTATTATAGGATTATCTGATATGTCAGAAACTGAAGTAAATTATGAAGTATTTAATAATAAAAACAATTATTATAAAATTATTCTTGCACATGAACCAGATGAAATAATAAATATTAAACAATATAATATAAATCTTATGCTTTCAGGTCATTCACATGGTGGTCAAGTAAGAATTCCATTTATAGGTACTATATTTACTCCTAAAGGTTCTAAACAATATTATGATGAATATTATAAAGTTGATGATATAGACTTATATATATCTAATGGAATAGGAACTTCAAAAATAAACTTTAGATTTTTGTCACAACCAAGCATTAATTTATATAGATTATATTCAGAATAGACAAAAACTCCTTATAACATATAATAATATGAAAGGAGTTTTTTATGTATTATCAAAATATGCCTTATAAAGAAGATAGACAATTTTTTGTGCCATTTTTATTGGGTGGTCTTGCTGGTGCAGGATTAGTCGGAGTATCAAGACCAAGACCAGTCTATGTTAACTCACCACAACCATACTATGGCCCAACACCAGCACCATATTATCCATATAGACCTACCAGCTATTACAATTACTCTTCAGGCGGATATTATTAAAGTTTCTTTGAAACTTTTTTATATACGTTTCTTTATATTTAATAAAATTCCAAATAAAATATAATAAGATATTAAACTACTGCCTCCATAACTTATAAAAGGTAAAGTAATTCCAGTAATTGGAAGTAAGCCTATATCCATAAATATATGTTGCACAATTTGATAAAAGAATAATCCAAATACCCCAACACAAAAATATTTATTTTTTTTACAATATTTTATATCATCTATTAAAAGAAATAATATATAAACATATAATAATATAACAATTATTCCACCTAAAAATCCAAAAATTGTTAAAATACTTGCAAACATAAAATCTGTTATTGATTCAGGAATATAAACTACATACTTTGATCCATTTCCAAATAATCCTCCATTACCAATACCAAGTAAAGCATTATTAATTTGATAACCTTCATTATCTATAAAATTTATTATTCTATCTGTCCTATAAAAAAAACTAGTTCCAAATATTTTTATAAAGACATCACTATAAAAAAAGTATAAACAAAAATATATTCCTACACACAAAAATCCTAAAGCAAATATACTAAAATAATATCTTTTTTTTATATTCAAAGATAAAAATATACTGAAAAATATTACTATATAAAATAAAACTGTTCCAGTATCCGGTTGCAAAAATGTTAAAATACTTGGAATTATTAACAAAATTAATCCTTTTATTAAACCATATTTAGACTTAATATATTTATCTAAACATAATAATAAACCTATTTTTGCAAATTCACTAGGTTGAATACTTATTCCAAAAAAATTAATCCAACATTTGCTACCATTAATGCTATTTCCAAAAAATAATACATAAATCAATAAAAATATACTAAATAAATAAAATAATAAACTATATTTTTTTATATAATTAAAATTTATATTTTTAAATATAAATAAACAAATAATTCCAATAATTATATAAATTAATTGACGCAAAAAATAAGAATAATAATTAGCAATAGTATTCTTAGACATATATATTGTTATTAATCCCAAGAAAGATAAAGAAATAATTGGAATAAAATATTTTAAAAATTTAGCTTTCATATTTATATTTTGTAAAAAAAATACTTATTTATTCATATATTATTATTGAGGTGCAATATGAAAAACTTACCAGATCTTTATACAAACTCTTTTACTGAAAAAATAGACAATTCTCAAGAATTTACTATGGTAACTAATGAAATAGTTACAGAAAAAGTTGAATATAATAATATTAAAGAAAAGATTAACAATATTTTTAAATCTAAAAACTATATTTATAAAATAGATGTAGAAATAAAATTAGATACAGAAACTATTTATGAAACATTAATAGGAAGAACTAAAAACCATGTTATAACAATTCAAAATAAATTAATTCCAATAAACAATATTATTGATATAAAAGAAAAGAACTCTAACTAAAGTTTTAAAATAAACTTAAGTATAGAGTTCTTTTCTTTTATATTTATTTTGAAAGTTCTAATCTCAAATGCTTTTCACATAAATTTTCTTTTATTAAAAAGTTATTTAATCTATATAGTGCTTTTTTTTCTATTTGTCCTACACGTTGATAAGTCAAATTTAATAATTCTGCAACTTCACAAAGAGTTCTTCTTTTTCCGTCAATCAATCCATATCTTAATAATAATATTTTTCTTTCTCTTTCTTTAAGTAAACTAAGTTTTTCATATAATATTCTATTAGTATCTTTTTCTATCAATACCTTTTCAGGATCCATAGCACCATTATCTGGTAATACATCTATTAGTAAGCCTTTATTAGTATAATCATTTATATTTAACATAGGATTAAGTATTCTTTCAAAATCAAATATTTTATCAATAGGAATATTTAACTCAGATGATAATTCGTCAAGTGAAAGAAATCTATGAAATTGTTGTTCTAACTCACTTTTTTCACGCTGATATTTTAAAAGTTGAAACGTAACATTATTTGTTCTCCCTGTTGAAAATTCATATAATTTTAATGAAGATAAAATTTCATTTTTTATATATGCAAAAGCAAAAGATAAAAATTTAACATCTCTATTTATATCATATCTATTAAATGCTTTATATAATCCAATAAGCCCTTGCATAAATAAATCTTCTATATCTTTATTATAATGTTTAGAATAATTACTAGCTATTTTATATAAAAATTTATAATTCGAAGCAATAATTTTTTCTTTTATTTTTTCGTCTTTTGTTTCATAATATTCCAAAAATAAAGCTTTTTCTTCCTCCTCATTTAATGGTTTACTCTTTTTAATTAATTCAACTAATTCACTATTAATCATAATTTTCATATCCCCCAAAATTTGATAATTAATAGATTAGCACAATATTATAAATAAATCAAATTTTTAATACGTTAGATAGTGTTCCCAAAGTGGGGAGATTTTGAAAACAAACCCTTATAAATAAATAAAAAAGGTAAAAACCTAAAAAATGCTTTATAATTTAATTGTCTAAAAATAGAAAGCGAGGTTTTTACCCATGAAAATTATACCATTAATTAATGAATTTACGAATACTTTTAATGAAAACTTAACTCCTTTAAATTTAGATGTAATTTAAAATAAGAAGTGCACAAAATAGTTCTAAAAGTTTTATCTGTTCGCTTGTTTTAATGTTATTCTTATTATATAATTTTTATAGGAACATTTGATGTGAGTGTCGTCCTCCAATCTTGAAAAAGAAGGGAGGTAGATATAGATGAAAACTAAGACTTTTATTATAAAAGTTCTAAAGCTCATTGCTATCATTTTGTTACTTTCTACCTTACTGGTGTTAGCAAT
>CAYQJD010000005.1:0-39996 GCA_964417835.1 uncultured Muribaculaceae bacterium | reverse complement strand
CAAGGAGGTTTGTCTTTTTTTTACTGGTTAGGTTGCGGACAAAGTCTGCCGTATGTTATAATATTAATTAGGTGGTTAAAATGTTTAATTTAAAAAATTACAAATCAATTTATATGATTGGTATTGGTGGAATTAGTATGAGTGGAATAGCTCATATATTAAAGTTTTGGGGCTTTAAAGTAACTGGCAGTGACAATAATGAATCATCAATAACAAATGATTTAAAAAAATCAGGAATTGATGTTTATATTGGACAAGATTATAATAATATAAATAGTACTTATGATTTAGTTGTTTATACAGCGGCTATTAAAGAAGATAATCCAGAATTAATACATGCTAAAGAATTAAATATTAAACACATGGAAAGAGGAGTTTTCTTAGGAGAAATAACAAAGCTATATAAAAATACTATAGGAATTTCTGGAACTCATGGGAAAACAACTACTACATCTATGATAAGTGAATGTTTTTTGGCTGCTAATTTAGATCCTTCAATTCAGGTTGGATCAATTTTAAAAAGTATAAATGGTAATTTTAGAGTAGGAAAAAGTGATACATTTATAATTGAGGCTTGTGAGTATTGTGATAGTTTTTTAAACTTTTCACAAAAAAGTGCTGTTGTTTTAAATATTGATAATGATCATTTAGATTATTTTAAAACCTTTGAAAATATTAAAAAGTCATTTGAAAAATATGTAAGTAAATTACCAAATGATGGAGTATTAGTATTAAATGGAGAAGATAAAAATTGTTTAGATTTAGCTAAATATAGTAAGGCTAATATATTAACTTATGGATTAGATAGTTCTAAAGATTATAATGCTAAAAATATTTCTTATGATAGTGATGGTTTTCCAACTTATGATTTATATAAACATGAAAAATATATTGATAAAATAAGTTTACGAGTAATTGGTAAACATAATATTTTAAATAGTTTAGCATCTATAGCATTATGTGACTTTTATAATATCAATATTCAGGATATAAAAAAAGGGTTATTAAATTATAGTGGGGCAGCAAGAAGATTTGAGTATAAGGGTATGTTTAAAGGTGCTAAAGTATATGATGATTATGCTCATCATCCAACTGAAATAGAAGCAGTTAGCAGTTCTTTGCAAAATAAAAAGTTTAATAAATCTTGGGTTATTTTTGAACCCCATACTTATTCAAGAGTTAAAAATTATTCAAAAGATTTTGCAGTTTCTTTAAAGAATTTTGATAATATTATAATTACAGATATTTATGCTGCAAGAGAAAAAAATATTTATAATGTTAGTGCCCAAAATATAATTGATGAACTGATTTCATTAAATAAAGATCCTAAACATATTAGCGATTTTAATGAGATTATAAATTATTTAAATAATTCTGTAGGCGAAAACGATCTTATTTTAACTTTAGGAGCCGGAAATGTTACTAAGATTAGTGATCTTTTAGTTAAAAAAAATACAGATTAAATCTGTATCTAGAGTTTTAAACTCTTTTTTTATTTATCCAATTTTTTCCATCTACAATTCTTGATACAAGCATACTACTAGCTGAATCTCCAACAACATTTAAAACGGTTGCAGGGGCATCGATTATAGTTGCAATAATTGTTAATATTGGTAATGCTGATACTGGGAATCCCATTAGACTTATAATAAGCATTTCAGAAATAGTTCCGCCGCCTATTGGAACAGCAGTTATAAGTACTGTAGCTATTAAAGCAACTCCTAATACTTTGAATAAAGATGGTTCCATTCCAAATATATATACTAAGAACATTATTTTAAATACGCTTCCAATAATAGAGCCATCTTTATGAAATGATGTTCCAAGTGGAATAGTTGTATCGGCGATATCTTCTGAAACACCAATATTTTTTGCACATTTTGTATTAATAGGTATACATGCTGCAGATGAGCAAGTAGCTAAAGCAGTTATAGTTGCTGGTATAATATTTTTCCAATAGTTTATAAATCCTTTTCTTCCACCAGCAATATAAGCATATATTGAATAAACTACAAAATATACAAATATACAGACTAAAGTATATATTATAAATGTTTTTAAATATCCAAAAGCAATACTTGAGCCAAATTGTCCAATAAATGATGCAAAATAACATCCTAATCCTATTGGTGCATAATACATTATTAAATTAATAAATTTCTGTAATACATTATTCATGCTTTCTAAGGTATTTAAAAAAATTTCTCCTTTTTCTTTCGATAAATTAATAGAAAGTCCAATTAGTAAAGAGAATACAATTAGAGCTATGATATTATCTCTAGAAAGAATATTTATAAAGTCATCAGTGCTAATTGCGTTAACTGTTCTTGATAAAATATTTAATTCTTCATCTTGAACATCTTCTTCATCTTTTAAAATTTCTTTTATTTTTGTTTTATCCTCAGTTTTAACAAGTGTTGTTCTTGTACTAACAATTCCTATCATTACACTTATTATTGATGTAATAATAAATACCAATAATATGCTTGAAAGAATTTTACCTAATCTTTTAGGTTGTTTCATTTTCCCAATAGAAGTTGTAATAGTTAAAAATATAAGTGGAATTATAATAGTTAATAAAAGATTAATAAATAAATCTCCAAAAGGACTTAATATCTTAGTTTTTTCTCCAAATATTAATCCTATAATCCCTCCTATTATAATAGATGCAAGTAATATAATTGTAGATTTATAATTTTTTATGAATTTTTTCATAAGTTACTCCTTTCATTTTAATTATATTTTAAATTTATAAAAAAAGTAATATATGTTCATCCACACTAAATCCACAAATATAATTTTGTTTATATTTATGATATACTATAAGAAGTGAGAAGATTTGTATATGGAAAAAAGATTTATAAAAATGAATACTGGTAAAGATTACTTGTCTTTAGGTAACTTATTTAATATTATTAAAGATACTGCATATAACAAAATGTCCGCTATGCAAGTAGAATTATTTTGCGTATTGTTTGAAATAGATGGTATAAACAGTACTACTGTAAATAACTATTGTATAGGTTGTAGAGCGATCGGAATTGAATATAAAAAAATATATTATGATTTAAAAGAAATTTATAATAAAGATAAGGAAATATTTATAAATAAAATTATTAACTTATTAAGTATTTTAGATGAACATATATATACTTTAAAAGAAAGTACAATAGATTTTATTAATAGAAGTAATAGTTTAAAAAAGGTTTGTGAAAAATTAATTCTTTTATCAAAAGAAGATGATAATGTTAATAATGAATTAATAGATAAAGTTAATAATTTTTATAATTCTAATAATTTATATGAATGCTTTATTGAATTTTTATTTTATATTATATTAAATAATAGACAACCACTTTTTATAAAAAGAAAATTAGACGTAAATCAAAAAGAATTAGAAGAATATATGAATATAAAATTATATGAAGGTATAAGTTATATAACTTCATTAATTCAACTATCTAAAAAAAATAATATGTATGCCAATGCAGAATTAGGTTCTTTAGAATTTAGCGGCTATATAAGTGGTAAAGAAGATTTTAAAAAATGTTTTGAATATTATTTAAAAGCAGCAGAAAAAAATCATCCTAAAGCATGTTGGATGGTAGCAAATTTGATTTTAACTGGACGTTATGGGAATATTGAACGAGATTTTAAAATATTATGGAAATATTTAAATAAGTCAATAGAATTAGGAAGTTCGGCAGGTTTAAATACCATGGGGTTGTGTTATTTAAAAGGAATAAATCCAGAGAAAATAATAGATGAAAAAAAAGCATTAGAATATTTTTTTAAAGCAGGTGATTTGGGATATTCATTTGCATTTAATAATATATCATTAATTTACGAAAAAAAAGGAGATTCAACAAATGCTTTGAAATATTTAAAATTAAGTGCTGATTTAGAAGAAAGCTGGGCACTTAATAAATTGGGAGAATACTATAGAAAAAAAGGGGATTTAATAAATGCATATTTTTATTATTTAAAATCTAGTGAAGCTCCTCAGCAGGAAAGAAATTATTATAGTTATTATAATTTGGCAATATATTATTATCTTGTTGGAAATAAAGAATTAAATATAAAAAAAGATATAAATAAAGCTTATGAATTTTTGAATATTGCTTTTGAAAATGGAGTAGTCGAAGCTTTAAAATATATAAAAAAATAGTTAGATAGACCAAAAAAGATACTAAATTGAAGTAATAAGATAAAAGTAGACAAGCGTAAAATCTTGTCTACTTTTATCTTTTATGACCTATGGCTTTTTCTTCAGGTTTATAATAATTTTGATAATAATTATACATATCCATATATGAATTATATTTATTTTGGTTATTTTGTGTTTGGTTATTATTTTTATTTTGTGTATTGTTTTTTTTGTCTTTTTCAGCTTGTTTATTTTTATCTTTTTCTACATTCATTTTTTCTATTTCTTTAAATTTTTTATCTTGTAAGATAAGTGTATCATCTATTTTTTTATCTAAAGAATTAACTTTATTTTTTTGACTTTTTAACTTATTTTCTATATTATCGAATTCATTAATATAATTAAAATATTCACTAGTATCTAAATAATCTTTAAATTCTAAATCAAATTCTGATTTAGTCATTTTAATCTCTTTAATAACTTTATCTATATCTTTTCCAGTACTTAAAAGGTTATTTTTCTCATTTAATAATAAATCTTTATAATTGTTACTAGGAACAAGTTTAGATGTTACTATAGTTCGTATTTGACTATTTAATTTATTATATATTTCTGCTAATGAAAATTTATTATCTGGTTTATTAAATAATTTTAGCGCTATTTTTGATAGTTCTATATTATTCTTAATTTCTATATTTCCTAAAAAGTATTTTTTTTCAATTTGTTCTTTAGCTGTAATATTATTAACTTTACTTGCTAAGTTAATTATAGATATTTGATATTTTAGTAATTTATTTTCAAAATAATATTTTGCTTTTTTAAATTTTTCTAATTTTAAATCATTTTCATTTTCTTTATCTTCTTTTGACTTTGTTAAATCTAATTTTATTTTTATTTTATTTTCTTGTTTATCAGTTTCTTTTTTTATGTATTCTATATTATTTTTATAATCTATTTTAGATTTAAAAAGTTCATAATGTTCTTTAAAATAAGTTTTTTTATCCGGCTCTTTTTTTAGTAGATATATATAATTTTTTAAATGAATAGATTGATTTTTTGACAATTCAAAAGCATCATTTATTATGTTACCATTTTCAATATTATTAATTCTTGTAATAATATTATTTATATCTTTTTGATTATTATTTAGTCTATCTAAGAGTCTATTTATTTCTATTGGGTCATTAGTATTTTCTAGTTCTTTATTAATTCTATAATTTTCTAAATCTAATTCTCTCATAGAATCTCTATCTTTTTTTATTGCTTTAGTTATTGCAGATATAAATTCATTTTTTCCAAATTCTAGATCATTTTTCTTTTTATTATTTTCAAGTTGTTTTTCTTGTTTTAAGTTTTCTTGTTCTTGAGTCGCTTTTAATTGTTCTAATTTCTTTTTTTTATCTTCAAGTTGTTTTTCTTGATCTTGAGATGCTTTTTCTTTTTTTGATTCTTGTTTTTTTTCTGATTCTTTCTTTTTTAATGTACAATCATTAATAGGTTCTTTTTTTTCTTTAGTTTTATTTTGAGTTTTTTCTTGAGTGTCTTTTTTGTCAGAATTTAAATCAGTTTGATTTTTTTTGGTTTGTTCATGTTCAATTTCTTTCTTGTCTTCTTTTGTTTGTTTTTTTATATTAATATCAGATATAATTTTTGTATCTTTTTGTTGAACTTGATCTTTTTTTAAAGATTGCTCAGCATTTTCTTTGATATTGTTCTTTTTTTCAGCCTTATTTTCTTGTTTTATATTTAAGTTGTTTTTATCTTTATCAGAGACATTTATTTTGTTATTAGTTTGAATTTTATTTGTATTTGGTGCTTTTATTATTTTAATATTCTTTTTATTATTAGAAGTTTTTTCTTCTTTTTTTGTATCTTTTAATTTTAATTTTATTTTTTTTGTTACTTTTTTTCTATTTTTAATTATATTTTCTTCTTGTATTTTCTTTATTGCATTATATTCTTCTATTTGTTTTTTTCTTATTCTATTTATTTCTTCTTGTTTTTTCTTTTTCTCTTCTAATTCTTTTTTTCTTTTAATCGCTAATTCTTTATAGTATAATCTTAGATATTTAAAATAATCATTTACATCTTTTTTATTTGAATTCATGATAAAACCACCTTGAAATATATTATATCATATTTTTAAATTTTACTATTAATAAGTTGTTTATTTAAATATTTACATTTTTATTTATTTTTTGTTTAATTAATTAAATATTTAAAATATAATATATGTAGAGGGTGTATTAATATGCAAAAAAAAATTATGGGGCTAGATATTAATTATTATTATAACGATATTAAATCAGAAATAACCTTAGTTTTATTACATGGTTGGGGGCAAAATATAGAAATGATGAAACCAGTAGCTGATAAATATTTAGATATATTTAATGTTTTAGCAATAGATTTGCCAGGGTTTGGGAATAGTAGTGAACCAACTACTCCTTGGAGTATTCGTGAGTATGCAGAATTTCTTAAAGCTTTTATTGATAGTTTTAATTTAAAAAAAATAGTTTTAATAGGACATTCTTTTGGTGGGAAAATATCTTTAATGTATGCGTCTTTATATAAAGTTGAAAAGTTAATTTGTTTTTCTAGTCCATATTGTAAAGAATTAAATAAATTACCTCTTAAAAATCGTATTTATAAAAAATTAAAAAAAATACCTGGATTAAAATGGGTAGCGAATATAATGAAAAATTATATCGGCTCAAATGATTATAAAAAAGCCAGCGAAACAATGAGAGGCGTATTAGTAAAGTCAGTAAATTTAGATATGACTGAAGATGTAAAAAAAATAAAGTGCCCTACGTTATTAATTTGGGGAAGTTTAGATACTGCAGTGCCAGTAAAACGTGCGTACGAATTAGAAAAGTTGATTAGTGATTCTGGAGTTATTTTATATGAAGGTGCAACTCATTATGCATATTTAGAAAGGTTAAATCAAGTTATTTGTGTATTAGATAATTTCTTAAGTGTTAGGAGGTAAATTATGTTAATTATAATTTTGATTGTTATAAGTTCTTTATTATATTTAATCAATATAACAAAAGAAAATACTCATATATTTCAACAGAATTTATATAATGAAAATAATAGATATATTAAATGGGGGTATAAAAATAAAGTAAAAGTATTTAAAACAGACTTGTTTATATTTTTATTGAATTTAGTTAACATTTTTATTAAAGTAAAAGTATTAATATATTTTAATTTTTTATATTTAGTTTTGTATATTATAAATAATAGAAAAAAAAGTTTGGAAAATGTTAAAATTCCTCTTAAAGTGACAAATAGAGTAAAAAGATTATTTGTAACTATATCAATTTTATACATTTTACCTTTGATTATTTGTTTGATTTTTAAGAATAATTATTTATCTTTACTTATATATTCATTATTAGTAAGTCTTAATTTTTATGTGATATTTATATCAAATGTTATAAATAAACCAATTGAAAAATATGTTTTTATACATTATAAAAATATGGCAATGAGAAAGATTAAAAATATGCTAGGGCTTGAAGTTATAGGAATTACTGGAAGTTATGGTAAAACTAGTAGTAAAAATATTTTAAATGATATTTTAAGTGTTAAATTTAATTCTGTAACAACTCCAAAAAATTATAATACTCAATATGGTTTGATTTTAACAATAAATAATTATATTGATAAGTTTAATGATATTTTTATAGCTGAAATGGGAGCTTTTAAAATGGGTAGAATTAAACTATTATGTGATTTAGTAAAGCCTAAATATGGTATAATTACAACTATTGGGACTGCTCATTTAGAAACGTTTGGAAGTAGAGAAAATATACAAAAGGGGAAGTTTGAATTAATAGAAGCTCTTCCTCAGGATGGTTTAGCAATACTTAATATGGATGATCCTTATCAAGTAAGTTATAAAATGAATAGCAATCCTAAAATCATTTGGATAGGAATAGATAATGAAGATGCTGATTTAGTAGCAAGTAATATAGTACTTAATTCAAGTGGTATGAGTTTTGATGTTTATTTTAAAGATACTAATGAAATATATAATTTTAGTACTAAGTTATTAGGAAAACCTAATATATATAATATTTTAGCTGGAATTGCTTTTGGGAAATATAAAGGGATGAGCTTAAAAGAACTTGACTTAGGTGTTAAAAGAATAAAACCTATAGAACATAGATTAGAGTTAAAAAATATGGGAAATCAAACTATAATTGATGATGCTTATAATTCTAATCCTGTTGGGTCAAAAATGGCTTTAGATGTGTTAAAATTAATGAATGGATTAAAGATTGTAGTAACACCTGGAATGATAGAATTAGGTGAGGAACAGTATAATCTAAATAAAAAATTTGGTGAATATATTTCAGAAGTTGCTGATTATGTTATTTTAGTTGGTGAAAAACAAACCAAACCTATTATGGATGGATTGATAGAAACAAAATTCAGTAATAGTAAAATATTTGTTATTAATGATATTAAGGAAGCATTTGAAATAACAGAAAAAGTTAAAAATAAAGAAAAGCATACATATATATTATTAGAAAATGATTTGCCAGATATTTTTAATGAAAAGTAGAAAGAAGGATTTTTATGAAAATTAAAGTTGGTATTATATTTGGAGGTCAAAGTGTTGAGCATGAAGTGAGTATTATTTCAGCTTTACAAGCTATTGAATATCTAGATAAAGAAAAATATGAAATAGTACCAATATATATTTCAAAAGAAAAGATTTGGTATACTGGAACAAATCTTTTAGAATTGGATAATTATAAAGATTTAGAAAGTTTAAAGAAGAATTCTAAAAGAGTAACTTTATGCAAAATTAATGATGAATTTTCACTTTTGAATACGAATGGTTTAATAAATAAAGTAGTAAATAAAATAGATATTGCATTTCCTATAGTTCATGGTCAAAATGTTGAAGATGGGACGTTAATAGGATATTTAGAAACTATTGGAATACCCTATGTTGGTAGTGGAGTAATGGCATCCTCTATAGGGCAAGATAAAGTTTTGATGAAACAAATTTTTGAAAGCGAACAAATACCAGTTGTTTCATATACTTGGTTTTATGATACAGAATTTTTAAATGATCAGGATAGAATTTTAAAAGATATAAAAAAGTTAGGATATCCTGTTATTGTTAAACCAGCATCTTTAGGAAGTAGTGTAGGTATTAATTTTGTAAAAAGTTCAAAAGATATTGTTAATGCTATAAACGAAGCTATAGAATATGATAGAAAAATAGTTGTTGAAAAAGCTATTAGTGATTTAACTGAAGTTAATTGTAGTGTTATTGGGAATTATGAAATACAAGAAACTAGTTTAATAGAAGAGGTTAAAAGTAAAAATGAATTTTTAACGTTTGATGATAAATATATTGGAGAATCTAAAAGTAAGGGCTCAAGTAAAGGAATGCTTAATACACAAAGAATTATACCCGCTAAAATAGATAAAAAATATATTAAGGAAGTAGAAAGTTTAAGTAAAAAAGTATTTAGAGTTTTGAATCTTAGTGGATTATGTAGAATAGATTTTTTAATAGATAAAAAAAATGAATTAGTTTATGTTAATGAGCCTAATATAATTCCAGGATCTCTTGCTTTCTATTTGTGGGAACCAAAGGGGAAAAAATATAAAGAATTATTGGATGATCTTATAACACTTGGTATTAAAGAATATAAAAATAAATCTAAAAAAACAACTTATTTTGATTCTAATATTTTAAATAATTGTAATGGCTTAAAGGGAATAAAAAGCTCAATTTCAAAAGTAAATGCAACTTTTAAAGGTTAAACGCAACCATTTGAATTTTCTTGGTTAAATGCAACCTTTTATGAAAAATGGGTTGCGTTTAGAAAAAAATTTCACAAAATTCGCAAAAAAGTAAAGTGATTGTAAAATGACTTTATTTTTTTTTATTTAATTGTTATAATATAAACGCACTGAAGGGAAAAGTGAAAAACAAATATCTTTTTTAAATTTAATGTCGACAATTATATTTTTCTAAGATTACTTTTTCTTATAGTGCATATTATTGATATTTTAGATAAAATAAATGTAAAATTTAATTTGTCTTTTTTTATTTCATGGTATACTTAATTGGAATTAATAGAATATTAGTTAATTTTAGACAAAAAAAGTATACTTTTAGACAATAATTATATTTGTTTATACTATTTTATATTAGTATACGTAACAAAATTTAATGAGGGAGTTTTAAAATATTTATGGAAAAAAGAAATGATTTATTTAATGGGTCTCAGTTATATGCAGATGTTATAAAGAAAACAAAAAATGGAATGGAAATTCCTATAATTGAAAAAAATGGGGTAAGGGTTCATAAATTAACAATTTTTGAAGATATAATTTTAAGAAATTCAAATAATCTTAATACTATTGCATTAGAAATTAATGATACTCAATTGACTTATTTAGAGTTTTTTAAAGAAGTAGAAAAATATATTAGATCTTTTAAAAATATGGGATTAAAAGAAAATGATGTTGTAAGTTTGTGTTTGCCTGTAGGAATAGAGTTTATTTGTGCTTATTTTGCACTTACTACCTTAGGAATAACTTGTAATGCACTGAATATTATGTTTTTATTTTCTGAAGGAGTTAAGCCATATTTAGATGAAAGATGTTCTCATACCTTAATTTGTGATGAAAATTATTTTAAATTGTTGCAAATGCATGGAGCTTTAAATGATGATAAACTTAGAACATTGATAATTAGTGGGGATGCAACATATACACATTTTAAAGATAGTAACAAGATTAATATTCCTTTCAATTTACCAGGTGTGGAAACTTTATCATTTGACGATTTTTTAAAAAATTCAAATCCTAATGATATAATAAAGCCTGTAGAATATAATGAAAATAGAATATCGACTCTAAATTATACTAGTGGAACTACTGGTAAGCCAAAATGTATGGGGCATTCTGATTTAGCACCATTATTTTTAGTAGCAGCTCATGATTCAATAAAAAGAGATGAATTTGTAGGTGATAGAACTCTTTTAACTATTCCTTTACAACATCCAACTGGATTGTTTTATTCAATGGTTTTACAGATGGCGCAAGGAAAAACTTTAGTTTTAGAGCCACGCTATGATAAGTCTTTATTTTCTATAGATATTAAGACAAAAAATATCCATCATGCTGTTCAAGCAAAACCATTTTATGCCCAATTGGTTCAAGATAGAGCGGATGGTAAATTAAAAAGAGGAGATTTTGAACATTTTAGAAATGCTTATAGTGGTGGCGAAGGGATTCCTAAATCTGTTTGTAAAGATATTAACGATACCTTAGCATTTGCAGGATGTAAAAATCCTTTGTATTTAGGATATGGAAGAAGTGAAGAAGGATCATTGACTATCACACCATACAATTTAGAAGGTAGAGAAAATAGTTGTGGTGTAGCACTTCCAGGAATCAAATCTAAGATTGTAGAAGCTGGCAGTTTAAAGGATATTGAACAAAAATCAGGAGCAAAAGGAGAAATATTAGTTAGTAGTCCTGTATATCCAATAGGGCATTGTTATTTGGGTGCATATAATCTACCTAGCAAATCTGATGGTTCAATAGTAGATGAAGATGGAGTTAGATGGGCTCGCGGTGGCGATATTGGTATTCTTCAAGAATTGCCTGATGGAACATTAACTACATTACCATTAGGTAGGGCTCAGGATTCAGTAATCAAAAATGGTAAAGTAAATTATTTGTTTGATCTTAAAGAAGCAATAAGCAGTATTCCAGGAGTTCAAGAATGCGAAGTTTTGAAAATGCAAAATACTGACAATCCAATTATTACAGTTCATATTGTTTTAAAAGACAATTATAAAGAAAAAAAATCTGAAATTATTAATGAAATATATAAGCAAGCTCAAATAATTGATGGAATTAAATTTTATAATGTTTTTGGAATAAATGCTACAAGTGGTAAATGTGATCGCGAAGCAATGCAAAATGAATTAAATGATTTCTATTCTATTCAAAATGGGCAAATAGTTTTAAATGATTTCGTTAGAGATAATAATAAAGTTCTAAAACTAAAAAAAAATAACTAACTTTTAACTTAGAAAAATATGAAATTATTATTTATCAAAGTCGAGTTTAAAACTCGGCTTTTTAATATTTTATTAGCAAGTGAATTTTAATAAATATAATTTTATTACTTAATTCTTGCGAGCATTCATTATTTACTTTTACATACTTTTATGCTATCCTTAAAACTAAGGAAGTGACTAAAATGATTATAGGAATGGCGATTATAGCTAGTACTTTTATTTATGCTTTTTTAATTGCTTTTGTGTATATATCAAAAAAACATATAAAAAGTAATGAAACACAAATTTATAATATTATATTATGCTTTAGTTTAGTGAATTTAATAATTGAATTTTTATTATGTATAAATATATTATTAAATGTGGAATTATACTCTTTCTTTAATCTTTTATTAAATAGGTTATTTTTAATATCATTATTTTCTTGGTTTACAATTTTTACAATATATATTGTAGTTGTTTCTGGGGTTATGAAAATGAATCAAACAAATAAAATACGATTATTTATATATTATTTTATTGTGTGTGGACTGCTAGTAATATTACCTTTAGAATTAATAAATGAAAATGGTGTTGCATATTCTATAGGAATAGCCCCATATTTAATATATTTTGTATGTATTATTTATTCTATTATTTGGTTAATAATAATTGTAAAATGTAAGCATAAATTAGGTAAAAAAGCCATTCCATTTTTAGTGTTTTTATTCTGTTTTATAATAATGTTAGTATTAAGAGCTGTAGTGCCTGGATTACTTTTAAATTCATTTTCTGGTGCTTTTGCAACAATTTTAATGTATTTTACAATTGAAAATCCAGATATGCATATGATCGATGAACTTTATAGAAATAAATCTCTTGTTGAAAGAAGTTATGAAGACAAATCTAATTTTCTTTTTGAATTAACACAGGAAGTTAGGAATCCTTTGTTTAATATAAGTAATGTTTGTAATTCTTTAAAAGAAAAAAATAATGTAGAAGAATTACAAGAAGGAGTAAAAGTTATAAATAGTTATATTAAACAACTAGACTTTGTTGTTAATGATGTTTTAAATGTATCTAGTTTGGATGCACAAAGAATAAAGTTTGTTAATACTAGATATAATGTTAAAAATATGTATGATGAAATTGTTAGTAAGATTAATAGTTGTAAGCCTGATAGTGTAGAATTTAGATCTTCAATTTCTAATAATATTCCTTATTTATATGGTGATTCAATAAAATTAAAACAAATAATATTATCTATATTATTAAATTCTATAAAGAAGACAGAAAATGGTTTTATTGAATTTAAAATAAATACAATAGAAAGATACGATGTTTGTAGATTAATAATAATTATTAGAGATTCAAGCGGAGGTATTTCAATAGATAAAATAAATGAAATACTAAGCTCTACTGGTGAATTAGATCAAGATGATATTAAAAATATGGAAAAATTGGAAATTAATATGCAACTTTGTCAAAAGATTATTAAATTATTAGGTGGAAACTTAATGATTAAAAGCAATCCTGGGAAAGGGACAGAGAGTATTTTAACAATTGATCAAAGAATAAAAATAGAAACTAATGAAAGCATTTTACAACAGTATGAATACTATTTAAAGAATATAAAAAAGGTTTTAATTGTTTCTCAAAATAAAGATATAGTTAATATACTAAAAAAGAAATTTAATATTGAAAAAATTAATTATTCGGTAATGTTATATGGTAAAGATGCAGTTGATAAAATAAAATCTGGTAAAAGATATGATTATATATTAGTTGATGATGAAATGAATGGAATGAGTGGATATACTACTTTACAAGAATTAAAACAATTGGAAAATTTTGATATTCCTGTAATAATTCTTTTATCAAAACTAAAAGAAAATATTAAGGATCATTATATTAGTGATGGTTTTAGTGATTATTTATTAATAGACAATATTTCTAATGAAATTGAAAGAATAATTAATAAGTATTGAGGTATACAAAAATATAAAATGTTATATAATTAATAGAGAGTTTTAAAGGAGTAATTATATGAGTTTATTAAAATATATAATTTTAGGTATAATACAAGGCATAACAGAACCTTTACCTATATCGAGTAGTGGTCATATTTTTATAATTAAAAATTTATTTAAAACAAATATATTTAATGATTTAAACTTTGAAATATTTGTTAATTTTGCTTCTTTTTTAGCAATCTTATTTATATTTAGACATGATATAATTAAATTATTAAAAGGTTTTTTTAAGTATTTATTTAATAAGGATAATAATTATATAAATGAATTTAAGTATTGTATAATGATTATTATTGGTACAATTCCTGTAGGTATAATAGGGATATTATTAAAAGATATTTTAGAGGATTTTCTTTATAGTCATACATATATTATTGGAATAACTTTTATAATTACAGCTTTTTGCTTAATTCTTGTTAAAAACTCCAATGGAAAAAAGGGAGATTTTGAAATAACTTTAAAGGATGCTATAATTATAGGCATTCTTCAGGCAGTTGCTTTAATTCCTGGGGTTTCAAGAAGTGGTATTGTTTTAGTAGGGTGCTTGTTGTGTAAATTAAATAGAGAAGCCTCTTTAAAATATACTTTTATGTTATATTTTCCAGTAAGTATTGCAACCATGCTATTAGGTGTAAAAGATGTTATTGATACTGGAATATCTTTGAATTTATTAGGTTATTATATAGTGGGAATGATTTTTGCTTTAATATTTACTTATTTTACTTATGGTTATTTAAGTAAATTGGTTAAAAATGGGAAACTATGGAAATTTTCTATATATTTAATAATAGTAGGGATATTAGTTTTTATATATTTTATTTAAGAACAAGTTTAATTTAAAAAACTTGTTTTTTTTAAAGGAAATACAAAAAACTATTGTAAATATTTAATAAAGGAGGGATTGATAATGAAGTTTAAGAAATCAATTTTATTTTTTATTATAATGTTTATGGTAAGTACAATTACGTTAAAAGAAGTTTATGCTTTTTCAGAAAAAATTAATTATACTTTTATTGGAAATTATCATTTTGTAGATTCTAATGGAAAGTATGGAGATTTCGAACATTTTACTAGAGCTAGTAATAATGATATTGCATATTGTATAGAACCAGGTGTGTCATTATCTAAAAATACATATATAGGTTATCAAAACTTGCCTTTGAAAGATATGGCGAGTGCTGTAAATCTAAATGAAGAAACTTTAAAAAAAATATCAACAATTGCTTATTTTGGATGTGGGTATAAAGATCACTCAGGTGATGAATGGATTGTAGCTACACAATCTTTAATATGGTATGAAACAGGAAGAAATTTTAGTTTTACAAGTAAGAATAATAGAGCAGATCCTTGGAAATATGTTATATCTATTCCAACTGTGATTTCAGATAAAATGTCTGAAATTAATGAATTAGTTGAAAAATATATGAAAGATCCTTCTTTTGAAAATGATAGCGTTAAGATAGGTTTAAATAACTATTATACTTTTTATGATAACAATAATTCTTTAAGTGATTTTATAGTAGAAACATGTGAAAATTGTGATGCGGTTATAGAAAATAATAAAGTTATTGTTTATCCTAAGAGTAATATTGGAGGGAAAATATCATTAGTAAAAAAGAAATATGATTGGGAAAATAATTATAGTGTCTATTATAGTGCAGAAGGGCAAGACTTATTATCTCCAGGAAACATTGAAGAAACTAAGAAGTTTCTCTATTATGAAGTTATAAGTGGTTTTTTAAATCTTAAAAAGTATGATTACGATAATAAAACTTGTTCTCCAAAAAGTGGTGGAAGTTTAGCTGGTAGTGTTTATAAACTTTATAAAAGTGATGGGACATATGTTAATGATTTGATAATAGATGAAGATTGCAATGCAAATATTTCCGAATTAGAGCTTGGTAGTTATTATATAAAGGAAAGCATTGCTGGTAAAAATTATGAAATTGATCCTAATAAGTATTATTTTGATATTACAATTGAAAATCCAAATGTATCTTTAACAGTATATGACAAAATGTATTTAGGTGAAATTAAGCTTATTAAAAATGATTCTAAAACAAGAGCTTGTTATAGCGAAGGCGATTCTGTTTTAGAAGGTGCTGTATATGGTCTTTTTAAAAAAGATGGAACTTTGATTAAAGAATTAGAAATTGGAGCTGATTGTTCTTTCCAAAGTGGAAAAATTCTTTTGTTAGGAGACTATTATATTCAAGAATTAAAAGCCCCTAAAGGATATAAATTAGATAATGAAAAATATGAATTTTCAATAACAAAAGAAAATAGTGATACATTAGTTACAATAAATATGTATGAAGAGGCATATAATACTAATTTATCTATTCATAAAACATATTTAAAGGATTTAGGAGTTATAGAAGCAGAAGAAGATGCAGTTTTTGAAATATATTTATTATCTAAAAATAAATTAGTTGATACATTGGTTACTTCTGAAAATGGTATAGCTAAAGTAAATTTAGATTATGGTGATTATTTAATAAAACAGAAAAAGGGGAAAAGTGGTTACCATTTGTCAAAAGACGTATATTTTTCTGTTAATGAATTAACTAAAGATGAAAGCAATATTTATTTGTTAAATGAACCATTTTCTGCAAAATTAAAAGTAAAAAAATTTGATAATTATGGAAATCCTATTCTATTAAATGGTTTTAAATTTAAAATATTTGATATTGATAAAAAGAAATATATTTGTCAATTTGTAAATTATCCAAATAAAGAAGAAATATGTGAATTTACTACTAATAGTGAAGGCGAATTTATTACTCCAGATGTTTTATTTCCATCTAAATATAGATTAGAAGAAGTAGATTCTAAATATGAAAGTTTTATTTGGAATAGTGAACCTATATTTTTTGAAATAAATGAACAAAGTGATTTTATTTATGAAGAAAATGTGGGCAATATTATTTTGATTGAATTTCAAAATAGTTTAGTAACTGGGAAAATAAATATTAATAAATTTGGAGAAAAATTTTTAATTTTCAATAATCATTATGATTATACAAATATTCCTTTAAGTAATGTTAAATTTAATCTTTATGCTAATGAAGATATTTATAGTAATCGGATATTGTTGTATAAAAAAGACGATTTGGTTTCAACTTTGACGACCAATATGTTAGGGTATACATTTAAAGATAATTTGCCTTTAGGAAAGTATTATATAAAAGAGTTAGAGTCAAATGAAAACAATGTTATAGATAATAATATTTATGAATTTGAATTAAAATATAAAGATCAATATACTAAAGAGGTTGAAGTAAATTTGAATATACAAAATTATTTGCCTAAAGGGAGATTAGAATTCTTTAAATATAATAGTTTTACTAATAAAGGTATAGAAAGTGTATTAATTTCAATATACAATAATAATAATGAACTTTTATATCAAGGTTTTACAGATAAAAATGGTTATATTTATATTGATGATTTATATTTAGGGCAATATTTTCTTAAAGAGACTATAGTTCCTTATGGATTTAAATTAGAAGAAGATAAAATTTTTTTTCAAATAGACAAAGATAAGACAACATACCTAAGTATGGCTAATATTCCTTTAACTGGCAAGTTAGAAATAACTAATAATAGTAATACTAGTGATAATTTTAAAGTATATGATGAAGATGATAATTTTTTAATAATTGATATTCCGGATACTTTTAAAAATGATTATAATTATTATTTTTTTGTAATATTAATTCTTATTATAGCAGGAATTATTTGTATAAATGAAATATATTAAAAAAAATATTTGTTTCTTATTATTTTTATTTGTTACATTCTTTATGTTTAAAATAGCAATTAGAGAATCAAAATTTAGTTTTATTCAAAGTAATGAGAGTTACGAAGAAATAAAAGAAAGAAAAGTTAAAGCTTTTGCAATATTAGAAATACCAAAAATAAAATTAATTAAAGAATTGTATAATATTGATTCAAAATATAATAATGTTAATTATGGTATAGAAATATTAAAAGATTCTAAAATGCCTGATGTTAAGGGTAGTTTTATTTTAGCATCACATAGTGGGAATTCTAAAATATCTTATTTTAAAAATTTAGATGATGTTTATATTGATGATGAAGTTAATGTTTATTATGAAAATAAAAAATACGTTTATAAAATCAATGAAGTATATAATATAGAAAAAACTGGTAAATTGATTGTTGAAAATATTTATGAGAGAAATATTTATTTAATTACATGTAATAAACGAAATAAAAATTTACAAACTGTTTTATTTGGAAAACTTATAGAAGTTAATTAATATAATACTATTATTTTAATAGAATTAATTAGGTGATAAAATGTTTGTTGAAAATATTCATGGAAGGATAAGATTTATTTTTGTAGTAGTTTTATTATTATTTTGTGCGATAGTTATCAGAGTTTTTTATATACAAGTAATAGATTATAAAAAGTTAAATAGTTTAGCTGATAGTTTATGGAGTAGGAATTTGCCAATTACATCTGATAGAGGATTAATTTTAGATAGAAATGGAAAAGTTTTAGCAGATAATATTACAACTGTAAGTTTAGTATTAATTCCAAATCAAATAAATAATAAGGAACAAGTAAGTAAGGATTTGGCTGAAATCCTTGGAATTACGTATGAAGAAATGTATAAGCATGTGAGTAAAAAAACTAGTATAGAAAGAGTCCATCCAGAAGGTAGACAATTGTCATATGAGGTTGCTGATAAAATAGACTCTTTAGGATATGATGGAGTTTATTTAGTAAAGGAAAGTAAAAGGTATTATCCATATAAAAACGTTTTAAGCCATGTTTTAGGATATGTTGGAATAGATAATCAAGGATTATCCGGTATAGAGCTTGAATATGATAATTATTTAACCGGTAAAGATGGAGCCATAAAATATTATAGTGATGGAAAAGGTAATAGGTTAGATATGTCAGAAGTATATGTTGAACCTCAAAATGGTATAAATGTTTCTTTGACAATTGATTTAGATATTCAGTTAGCTGTTGAAAGAGAACTTGACAATGTTGTTACTAAATATAACCCAGAACAAGCATTAATTGTGGTTGCGGATCCTAAGAGTGGAGAAATACTAGCAATGTCTAGTAGACCGAATTTTGATTCAAATAATTATAAGGCATATGATATTAATACTATAAATAGAAATTTGCCTATTTGGGCAACATATGAACCTGGTAGTACATTCAAAATAATTACTTTAGCAGCATCTTTAGAAGAAAAAACTGTAAATTTGTTTGAAGATCATTATTATGATGGTGGATCAATAATCGTTGATAGTGCCAGAATAAAGTGTTGGAAATCAGGAGGACATGGAGAGGAAACTTTTTTAGAAGTAGTGGAGAATTCTTGTAATCCAGGTTTTGTTATAATGGGTCAAAGGCTTGGGACAGAAAGACTCTATAACTATATTAAAAATTTCGGGTTTGGTGAGAAAACAGGAATTGATTTAAATGGAGAGAGCAGCGGTATTTTATTTAAATATGAAAATATTGGCCCTGTTGAACAAGCAACAATGTCTTTTGGGCAAGGAATTAGTGTTACACCAATACAGCAAATAGTTGGAGTTAGTGCAGCAATTAATGGTGGATATTTAAATACTCCTTATATTGTTAAATATTTAAGTGAACCTGAAACAAATACTATAATTTTGGAAAATAAAAAAAATACTGTGAGGCAAGTTATAAGTGAAGAAACTAGTTCAATGGTAAGATATGCACTTGAAAGTGTAGTAGCTAATGGTACAGGTAAAAACGCTTATATTGAAAATTATAGAGTTGGTGGAAAAACTGGAACTGCACAAAAGGTTAGTAATGGAGTTTATATGCAAGGTAATTATATTGTTTCTTTTATGGGTTTTTTACCTGCAGATAATCCGGAATATATTGTATATGTTGCTATTGATAATCCTAAAGGAATTACTCAATATGGAGGAACCGTATCAGCGCCAATTGCAAAAAATATAATGAAAAGTATTATTGATATAAAAGATTTAAAGCAGAATAATAATGGTATGATAAGAAATGAGTATACTTGGTTAGATACCAAATATGTTCAATTGCCTGATGTGGTAGGGATGAGTTTAAAAGATGCAAAGAAAGCTTTAAAAGGATTTAAAATAGAATATAGTGGCACAGGAGAAAAAGTTATTTATCAAGAACCTGATGCAAATCAATATGTAAAAGAAACAAACTCGGTAAAATTAATGTTAGGAGAATAAAATATAATTAAAATTTTATTAATTATATGATACAATTTATTTTAGGTGATTCTATGGATTGGTTAAGTTTAAAAGAATGCATTAAAGATATGCTTAAATATATAATATTTATTGTTATAGTTTTATGTTTAGCAATATACGTAGTTGGATTGCAACAAGTGGTAGGGCCTTCCATGACGCCTACATTAACTAATAATGACATTGTAATTTTAGATAAAATTAGTTATAGATTTTTAGATATTAAAAGAGGAGATATTGTAGCACTTTATTATGCAGATACAAAATATCTTATAAAAAGAATTATAGGATTACCAGGGGAAACAATTAGTTTTAAAGATAATGTTTTGTATATAGATAATGTAATGTATGATGAAAATTATCTTAAAGAAGATATTATTACAGATGATTTTGAATTAACTTCGTTAGGATATTATGAAATTCCAGATGATATGTATTTAGTTTTGGGAGATAATAGAGGGGATTCTTTAGATAGTCGTGATCCAAAAGTTGGATTGATATCTAAGAAGGATATTTTGGGTAAAGTTAGAATACAAATTTGGCCTTTAAATGAAATTAAAATAATAAAATAGGCTCATAATTGGCTAAAAGTCAATTGTTTTTTTTTGTGTGTTTTTGTCTTAATTTGTAAGATTTTTGGGGCCTAAAATTCAATTTTTGATAGACAAAATATATATTTTTATGTATAATATATATGAATTCAGATATAAATATTTTCCGTTCGTATTTTATCTGGATATAGCATAAATTATAAAAGGGAGGTTTATTTTTTAATGGATAACAAGAAAAAATATTTTATTGCTATTATCTTATTTATCTTTATTGGTCTTATGGTATTTACTTTTGCTAACCCTAAGGATAATTATACAGAGTTAGAAGGAAGCGAAACTAATACTTCAAGTACTAATAATTCTGATGACAGTAATTCAAATACTAATGAAGATAATTTAGATACAGATACAACATCTTCTGATAATGATGTGAATAATTCTAATACTGGAAGTAATTCTAATGCAACTCAAACATCAAGTAATAATAACAACAACAATAATACAAATGATGAGAATTCTACAAGTAATGGCGAAAATACTACAGTAGCAGATAATTCATATGAACTTGCTGAAATAGCTGTAAAAACAGCTGAAGAAAAAATTGATAGTGAATCTTATGAGACTGCTTTAGAGCTAGTTAATAAAGTGACTGGGAATAAAGAAGACTTGGAAAATAGATTAACTATAGTAAAAAACGAAATTGATGCTAAAGTATTAGTAGAAACTTTAGAAAATAAAGTAAATAGTTCTGTAAATAAAACAGACTTAAATACTGCAAGAGATTATAGAACTAATGAAGAAATTATTGAAAAGGTTTCTAATTTGAGTAATGATTCTTTAAAAGAAGAGTTACAAAACAGATTAAATGTTTTAAGTAATTTGTTGGATGATTTAACTAGCCCTAAAGTTAATATTGAAGACGGAACTGTATTAGCTGAAAATACTATATTAATGGTAGAGGACGAAAATGAAGTTGTAATCAAAGTTAATAAAAATAATAGTGAAAATAGTGAAGTTGTTGAAAACGGTACTGAATTGAGCGAAGGTATTTATACTGTTACTTTAATAGATAGTGCATTTAACGAAACGACTATAAGCTTTATTATTGATACAACAAATCCAAAATTTAATGTAACTAGCGGAACTCACAGTACAGAGGATATCGAAATTACTGTTGATGACTTAAGTTTAGATTATATTTTGGTATATAATCAAGATGAAAATACGACTGAAAAAGTAACTGCTAATGAATTAACATTAAAAGATGAAGCTACATATAAGTTAACTGCATATGATAAAACTGGAAAAACTACAACTGTTTGGGTAGCTATAGATAAGACTGCACCAGTAATAAGCGGAGCTGAAGATGGCAAAACTTATAATAAAGTTGAATTAAAAGTTGAAGATAAATTCTTAACTAAAGTAACTGTTAATGGTGAAGTACAAGATGGAATTAAAACTACTGGAAAAAATAATGAAGGTAAAACTTTCACTAAAGAATTTACAGAAGATGGTACTTATACAATTGTTGCTACTGATAAAGTAGGAAATGAAAGTACTATTACATTTACTATTGATGCTACTGCACCAGTGTATAGTAAATTAGGTATCTTAAATGTAAGTAATTATCCAGATAAAGGTTCACTAGTTTTTGCTAAAACTGGTGATACTATAAGAGTAATTGTAGAATTTAAAGAAAAATTGGCTCAAGAACCTACAGTTACTATAAATAATAAAGAATATAAATGTACATTTAGAGCACAAAGCTCAAGTGATACTAATTTCGTTTATATGACTGATTATAAAATTAAAGAAGAAGATGAATTAAAAGAAGGAAAAGTTGAAATCAAAGTTTCTAATTATGGTGATGAAATTGGAAATATTGGTGAAGAGTTAACTAATGATAATATTAATAACAAATCTTATCCTGAAGTAATTTATGACAAAACTGTTCCTACATTTAATTTCAATAATGGAAATATATTCAGTGAAAAAGAAATTGTTGTTACTGATGCTAATTTTGATTATATGTTAATATATAATTATGCAACAAATAAAACAACAAAAATTGAAGATAACAAATATTTAATGAATGATGGTAATACAATGTATAAAGTTACAGCATATGATAAAGCTGGTAATTTTAAAGAAATTTGGATTTATCATGATAACATTAATCCAGTAATTAGTGGTACAGGAAAAATTTCTTCAAAAGATACTGAATTAACTGATGGTGGTATTTATCAATCTGTTAAATTGACTGTTGAAGATACTAATTTGTCAGAAGTTAAATCTATTGATGCTGAAGGTAATGAAAATGTACTATGTTCATTCAAATGGAATGATGAAGATAAAACTTGCGAATTATCATTTACAGAAGATGGAGATTATACTTTAGTTGCTACTGATAGAGCAAAAAATAGTACATCTATTAAATTTACTGTTGATAAAACTAAACCTGTAATTGGTGGAGTTGTTAATGGTGGTATATATAATACTGATGTTACATTTACTGTTGAAGATGCAAATATTGGTACTATACATCTAAAAAAAGATGGAAACTTAATAAAAAATTATAAACTAGGGACTTCAATCTCAGAAGAAGGAGTTTATTCAGTTTATGTTTCAGATAAAGCTGGAAATAAATCAGAAACAATTACCTTTACAATTGATAAGACTGCTCCTACTGTTTCAGTAGTTCTTGATCCAAGTGGAGTTACAAGAGGCCCTGTAACAGTTACATTGACTGCAAATGAAGATATTAAAGATATTGAAGGATGGACAAGAGTTGATTCTAAAACTTTAACAAAAGTTTATGAAGATAATGCTAAAGACAATGTTGTGGTTACTGATATAGCAGGAAATTCTATGACACAATTTGTAGAAGTAAAAAGAATTGATAAAATTACTCCAACATTTGAAGGAATAGAAAATAATGCTATTTATAATCATGATGTAGTATATAAAACAAAATCATATAATAAAGATGCAGAAGTAGATTTCTCAATTGTTGAAGATAGTATTGCAAAAATAATAATTGATGGAAAAGAATATGCAGAAAAAGAAGCTCCAAAAACAATAACAGAAGAAGGAACTCACACAATTAAAGTAATAGATAAAGCAGGAAATGAATCTGAAGAAATTACATTTATAATTGATAAGACTCCTGCAAAAGTTACTGCTGCTAATATATTAGTAAATGGTGACTCAAATGAACAAAGCATATTCTATGCAACAAATGGAGACTCAATATATGCTTATGTAAGATTTAATGAGAAATTAGGATCAAATCCAACATTTGCATTTATAAATAATGGAAAAACATATACTGTTGATGTTGAAGATGTAAAAATAAGCGAACCAAATGCTAATGGTGAGTATACTTATAGTGTTAAATATAATATAACAGAATCATTAGATATGGTTGATGGGGAAATAGAATTATCAGTAACAGATATAAAAGATGTTGCAGGTAATGTTACAGAGGATATAACAAAACCAACAAATGGACATAAAGTATACTTAGATAGAACAATACCAGAATTAACTGTAAAAGATGATTATGTAGGAGATTTAGATAAAAAAGTTTTCTCAAAAATATCATTTAAATTGCATGATACATTATCAGGAATTATTAGTGTTAATCTAAATGAAAAAACATTAAATTATTCAGTTAATGCTTGGGGTGACGCTAATTTTAATAATATAAAGAATTTATTAAAAGAAGGAAAAAACACAATAATATTATATGATGTTGCAGGCAATGCATCAAAAACATATGAATTTACATATGATGTAACTGCTCCTACTATAGAAATTACTCTTAATCCAAATGGAGTTACAAGAGGTCCTGTAACAGTTACATTGACTGCAAATGAAGATATCAAAGATATTGAAGGATGGACAAGAGTTGATTCTAAAACTTTAACAAAAGTTTATGAAGATAATGCTAAAGACAATGTTGTGGTTACTGATATAGCAGGAAATTCTATGACACAATTTGTAGAAGTAAAAAGAATTGATAAAATTACTCCAACATTTGAAGGAATAGAAAATAATGCTATTTATAATCATGATGTAGTATATAAAACAAAATCATATAATAAAGATGCAGAAGTAGATTTCTCAATTGTTGAAGATAGTATTGCAAAAATAATAATTGATGGAAAAGAATATGCAGAAAAAGAAGCTCCAAAAACAATAACAGAAGAAGGAACTCACACAATTAAAGTAATAGATAAAGCAGGAAATGAATCTGAAGAAATTACATTTATAATTGATAAGACTCCTGCAAAAGTTACTGCTGCTAATATATTAGTAAATGGTGACTCAAATGAACAAAGCATATTCTATGCAACAAATGGAGACTCAATATATGCTTATGTAAGATTTAATGAGAAATTAGGATCAAATCCAACATTTGCATTTATAAATAATGGAAAAACATATACTGTTGATGTTGAAGATGTAAAAATAAGCGAACCAAATGCTAATGGTGAGTATACTTATAGTGTTAAATATAATATAACAGAATCATTAGATATGGTTGATGGGGAAATAGAATTATCAGTAACAGATATAAAAGATGTTGCAGGTAATGTTACAGAGAATATAACAAAACCAACAAATGGACATAAAGTATACTTAGATAGAACCGCACCACAAGTTAGTACATTAAGAGTTAAAGGAATATTGAATGGTGTGACTTCAACTAATTATAAAGAAATAACAACAGGATATACTTATCAAATAATTTGGACTCCAACAGAAAAATTAGCTGTTTTACCAACTGTAACTATTGTTGGACAAGAAAATGCAAACATAAAGAGTTCATCAGATAACAATGGACAATATATTTTCTCATGGACTATTCCAGAAGATACAACTATTGAAGAAGGAGAAATAAAGTTTATTTTATCTGGATATGAAGATGAGGCCGGAAATAAAGGTAAAGATTTAACTAACGATGATATAAAAATAGGCAATGGACAAACTTATGTTAATTTTAGCAAAAATTTAAATTAATTATGAAAGAGTAATTTTATTGCTCTTTCAGACTATTGACAAATAAATTATGTTAATAGTCTTTTTATTTTATGAAAAATAATATATAATGAATATGTAAGGCGCTTATAATATCCAAATTTTAAAGCTTACAACCTTACTTTTTATGCAAAAATGTGTATATTATAAGAAAGTAAGTGATAAAGATGACAATGACAAAAAGGACAATATTTAAGTTAGTAAATTTAGAAGAAATGGTTCTACAAGATCATTTCTTAAGAGTAATAGAGGAATATTTTGATTGGAACTTTATACGTGCATGAATTTGAAAAAGTTTGCATTATATCATCATAGTATAAGAATATACTAGATATTTTATTTATATAAGTAAAATCTAAACTATTTTTTTAAATAAAAGATAAATAAGCAAAATATTTATCTATTTGTCAAAAGTCTGAAGAAAATACAAACGTACTTTTTTTTTTAATATTTGTATGTTAAACTTAAATTAGAGGTGTAGTAAAATGGCATATATTAAGTTTAAAGAATTAACAAAATATTTTGATTTTAAGATAGAAATTCAAAAAGACAAATTACCTGATTATGTAATAGAATATGTTAGTGATAAAGAGAATATTTTAATAGCATATAAAAATAATAAAGACTATGTTATATTTACTGATAAAAAGCTGGTATTATTTGATAGAGATCCTATGGCTATGTATTTTAAAAAGATACATGTAATTCCATATTCTTCAATTTCAACAAGCGCTATAAATTTTAAACCTGGTAAAGTAGAATTACTTTTTAGTTTTGATAGTGGCTATCAATTGCATTTGAATTTTATAGATATGAATCATGATAAAAAAGAGAATATAAAAAAAGTATTTAAAACTATGATGAATACTAAAATATGAAAGCTTATTATAGCTTTTTTTATTAACAAAAATTTCCATTGGCAATACGAACAAATGTATTGAAAAGTTTTACTTTTTTGGTATAATATTAGTGGTGATGCAAAATGGATTTAGAAGAAAAACTAATAATATTAGCTGATAGTGCAAAGTATGATGCATCATGTTCTTCTAGTGGTAGTACTAGAAAAAATATAGTTGGAATAGGTAATGCTGCTATTTCTGGAATTTGTCATTCATTTGCAAGTGATGGCAGATGTATTTCTCTTTTAAAAATATTAATGACTAATTGTTGTTGTTATGATTGTAAATATTGCATTAATAGAAAAAGTAATAATATAAAAAGAGCAACTTTTAATCCAGAAGAAGTTTGTTCTATAACTATAAATTTTTATAAAAGAAATTATATAGAAGGTTTATTTTTAAGTTCTGCAGTTATTAACAATCCTGATTATACTATGAATTTAATGATAGAAACAATTAGTAGATTACGTAATAAGTATCACTTTGGTGGTTATATTCATGCTAAAGCAATTCCGGGAGCTAGTGAGTATGCTTTAAAAAAATTAGGTTTACTTGTTGATAGAATGAGTGCAAATATAGAGTTACCTACTGAAAATAGCTTAAAACTTTTAGCACCTAATAAAAGTGGAATAAAGGTAACTAAAATTATGTCTTATGTAAAAAATCATTCTAGTAGAAAATTTGTGCCTGCAGGACAGAGTACACAAATGATAATAGGAGCTTCTAAAGAAACTGATTTGGATATAATAAAAAAAAGTGCATCATTATATAATAATTTTAAATTAAAAAGGGTTTTTTACTCGGCATATATACCCGTAAATAATGATAAATTGTTACCAACAATTAAAATACCTCCTTTAAAAAGAGAGAATAGATTATATCAAGCTGATTGGTTATTAAGATATTATAATTTTAAGGTCAGTGATATTTTAGATAAGGATAATCCAAATTTTAACTTGTTAATTGATCCAAAGGCTGATTGGGCTTTAAGACATTTAGACGAATTTCCTAAAGAAATTAATACTTGTTCCTATTATGAATTATTAAAAATACCTGGAGTTGGTATTACATCTGCTAAGCGTATATTATCATCTCGAAAATATTTTAAAATTACTTTTAAAGAACTAAAAAAAATGGGAATAGTTTTAAAAAGAGCAAAATATTTTATAAAATGTAACGGGCAATATTTTACAGATTCAAGAAATTTTAATGAAAATTTTATAGAAAGAAATTTAATTTTAGAAGACTACAATAAAGAAATAAAAATAGAACAGTTGAGTCTTTTTAATGATTAAATCTAATTATATTTATTTATATAATAATGATTTTGTGAGTCTTTTAAATTTAATTGTGTATCTTTTTGAAAAACGTTTAATTCCAATAAATATAAAGAATATTTATTATCAAGCTAATTTATTTGAAATGTCTATAAAATTAGATATCCTTAGTAATGAAAATATTGTAAAAAAAATAATTGACAAATTAGGTGTTAGAATTTTTAATACATTATACTACATTTATATATCTAATTATGAAAATAAAGAATTAGTTTTATATTATTTTTTTATTAATAGTATAAAATATAAGAATAAGGTTTTTTATTTAAGAAATAAAAAAAGTGTTGAAAAAACTTTAGAACTTTCAAAAAAAGTAAGTCATGAATTACATAAATATAAGGGATTTTTAAGGTTTGAAGAGTTAAGTAATAATATTTTTTTAGCTTATATAGAACCAGAAAATGATATATTATTTTTATTATCTAAGCATTTTAAAGATAGATTAAAAAATGAATATTGGATTATTAAAGATGTTAAAAGAGGTATTTATAGTGTGTATAATAAAAATGATTTTTTTATTGTTTCTGAAAATGATTTTAATTTATTAGATAAAAAAAATAGTGAAGCTGAAAAAAATATTCAAAAATTATGGAAATCTTTTTATAAAACAATTGGTATTAAAGAACGTAAAAATGATAGGTGTAGAATGAATTTTATGCCAAAAAAGTATTGGAAATATATAACAGAAATGAGTGAATATAATGAAAAAAGTAGTTAGTAATAAAAAATTAAGAGAAAAAATTCTTTATGCAATAAATTTATTGTGTGATCCTGTAAAAACTACATTAGGACCTAAATGTAATAATGTTATTATTGATCACTCATCATTTGCACCATTTATTACTAATGATGGAGTAACTATTGCAAATAACATAGAAAGTGATGATGCTGTAATTAATACTATATTAGAGATAGCTAAAGACGCTTCAATTAATACTAATGAATTTGTAGGAGATGGGACTACTACTACATTAGTTTTATTGCAAGCAATATATACTAAAGGATTAGAATTTATTGAAAATGGTGTTAATCCTATAATATTAAAAAAAGAATTAAATAATTCCTTAAATAAAATAATAAAAGAATTGTATAGTTATAGTCATAAACCTACTAATAAAGAGATAATAAATTTAGCTAAAATTTCTTCAAATTCATGTGAAGTGGGTGAAATTATTGGAAAAGTTTATTTAAAAATGAAAGAAAAAAATTCTATTAGTATATATGAATCTGAAAAAAACGAAACAGAAATTGTTTATAAAAGAGGTTATTCTTTAAAAACATTTTTAGCTTCTTCTTATTTTTTAAAAGATAAAAAAGGTATTATATTTGATAAGCCTTTAATATTAATTTTAAATTCTTTTATAAATGATATAGAAGAAATATCTGATATTGTTAATTATATTATAGAAAATAAAAAAAAATTAATAATTATTGCAGAAGATTATAGTGATTCATTTGTTAATAATATATTGTCATTATATTTAGATGAAAATGTTAATATAATTTTATTAAAAATATCAGAATATGGAAACAATAAAGTAGATATTATTGATGATTTATTATCTATTACTGATGCCAGTCTTTTAAATAATTTAGATGACTTAAACCTTCATTGCTTAGGTAATGTTGATCAAGTTAGTATAACTAGTAGTGAAAGTATTTTTAAATTTAAAATTAATGATAATATAAGAAAAAAAATAAAGTTTCTTAAGAGAAAACTTTGTGATTGTGAAAGTATGGATCAAGATTTTTTACAAAAAAGAATTGCTATGTTAAAAAATGGATTAGCTGAAATATATGTTGGTGCGCATACAAAAATAGAATGCAGAGAAAAAAAGATGAGATTTGATGATGCATTATCAGCGATTTTCACTTGTAAAGAAGGTGTTATTCCTGGTTCTGGATTGATATTATACGAAATATCAGATAGTATTAAAGTTGAGTCTTATGCAGATGAAATATTTAAATATGCTTTAAAAAGCCCTTTTTTAGCGATAATGTTTAATGCAGGATTAGAGAGCAGTGAAATAATGTCTATAATTAAAGATAGTAATTATAGAAGAATTTATAATGTTAAAACTGATAAGTTTGAGAATATCGATAATACAGAAGTGATTGATTCATTAAGTGTAGTTATAAAATCGTTGGTAAACGCTGTATCAGTAGCAAGTATGCTTCTTACAACATCAACTTTAATAATCAATGAATATGATAATAATTTAAATAAAATAACTGAGTATAACAATGTCTAATTTAATATAAAAATCCCAACAGTCAAGTAAGTTGCATATAAAGACCATAATAAATATGGTATTAAAATATAGGATGAAGTTTTTGATACTTTGCTAAAAGAAATAATATTTATAATAATAAAAATATCTAATAAAAATATCCATAAAGTTGCTAGAAATCTTAATTTTAAGGAAAAAAATATTATTGACCATAATAAATTAATTATTAATCCTATATAATAAATATAATTAGGTTTGTCATTAGGCTGCTTTTTTTTATAAATAAAGTATGAAATTCCCATTAATAAGTATATTATTGACCATGCTATTGGGAAAAGTAGTTTTGGTGGAGCGAAGGGCGGTTTATTTAGTATTTGGTAATCTATACTATTTTTTATAATTAATCCTATAATACTACCTGATATAATAGGTAAGAACAAATAAATGAAGTTTTTAATTTTTGTATTCATATTAATCCTTTCATTTAAAGTATATTCATTTTAATAAATTTAATTCGAAAAATAAATGATTGACTAAAAAAAAATAAGAGTATATAATTAGTATGCTGAATAGTTTACGAAGAAACTATTGGAGGATTTTATGTATAAAGATAAGAAATTAATAGATATAATAGCCTTAACTAAAATTGCTAAAGATTATTATGATGAGAAAATTTCTATTGTTGCTAAAAAGTATGGTTTAACCACACCTGAAGCATATGTTCTTTTATTTTTTTATAATAATCCTCAATGTTTTAACGCAATAGATTTAGTACATACTAGAGGAATATCTAAAGCATATGTTTCTAAAGCAATAGCATTATTACTTAAAAAAAATTATATTGAAATAAGTTTAGATGAGAATGATAAAAGGTTTCAAAAAATAATAATAAGTAATAATGCAATTGATATTATTAATAGATTAGAAACTACTCAACAAGACTTTTTTAAATACTTTTTAAAAGATATAGAATCAAATGATTTAGAAGTGTTTTTTGGGGTATTAAAACAGATAGAATCCAATATATTTTATTTGAAAGAAGGTAGAAAATGTTAAGATTATTTAAAAATTTAAAGAAAAAAGACTGGGTATATATTTTAATGTCTATTGTCTTAGTAGTTTTTCAAGTTTGGTTAGATTTAAAACTACCAGATTATATGAGTGAAATTACAGCCTTAATTCAGACTGAAGGAAGTACAATGAAAGATATATTAACTCAAGGTGGTTATATGATTTTATGTGCTTTAGGAAGTTTAATATCAGCTGTGTGTGTTGGTTACTTAGCAGCAACAATATCATCAAATTTTTCTATGACATTAAGAGATAAAATATTTGATAAAGTTGAAAAATTTTCGACAGCAGAAATTAAAAAGTTTCAAACAAGTAGTTTAATTACTAGAACTACTAATGATGTTACTCAAATGGAAATGCTTATTGCAATGGGGCTACAAATGCTTATTAAGGCTCCAATAATGGCAGTATGGGCTGTATCAAAGATACTTGATAAGAGTATGGAATTAAGTGCTTTAACAGGTGGTTGTGTAGCTGTATTATTATTAACTATTATAACAATTATGTTTATTGTATTGCCAAGGTTTTCAAAGGTACAAAAATTAATTGATAAAGTTAATGGTGTAATTAGAGAAAATTTAACTGGTATTCGTGTTGTTAGAGCATTTAATGCAGAAGGATATCAAGAAAAAAGATTTAATGATGTAAATAGTGAACTTACTAAAACGCAATTATTTAATCAAAGAGCATTTGCGGTTATGATGCCAGTTATGAATTTTGTTATGAATTTTTTATCATTAGGTATTTATTTCATTGGAGCATACTTGATTGATAAATCCTTAATGGTTGAGAAAATTAGTATGTTTAGTAATGTAGTAGTATTTACAAGTTATGGTATGCAAGTTATTATGTCATTTTTAATGTTAGCTATGATTTTTATGATTGTTCCACGTGCACAAATTTCAGCTAAACGTATAAATGAAGTATTAGATGAAGAATTATCTATAAAAGATGGATTTTTCGATGGTAAAACTGAAGAAATTGGAACTATAGAATTTAAAAATGTTTCGTTTAAATATCCAGATGCTGATGAATATTTGTTAAAAAACATTTCATTTAAGGTTAATAAAGGAGAAACAGTAGCATTTATAGGATCTACTGGGTCTGGGAAGTCTTCGCTTATTAATTTAGTTCCTAGATTTTATGATGCAACAGATGGTGAGATTTTAATTGATGGAGTTAACGTTAAGGATTATAAGCTAAAAGCTTTACATAATAAATTGGGATATGTATCTCAAAAAGCATTTATGTTTGATGATAGTGTAAGAAATAATGTGGCTTATGGTGATAATGGTAAAGGTGAAGTATCTTTAGAACAAATAAAAAAAGCTATAGAAGTAGCTCAAGGAACAGAATTTGTTGAGAAGATGGACGGAACTTATGATGCTCACATAGCACGTGGAGGTACAAATGTCTCTGGTGGTCAGAAACAAAGATTGTCAATAGCAAGGGCTATTGCTAGGGATCCTGAAATATATATTTTTGATGATTCTTTTTCAGCCTTAGATTTTAAAACAGATGCAATTTTAAGAGCAGAATTAAAAAAATATACAAAAGACGCAACAAGTTTAATAGTAGCTCAAAGAATAGGTACTATAATAAATGCTGATAAAATTGTTGTTTTAGATAAAGGTGAATGTGCAGGAATAGGTACACATAAAGAATTATTAAAAAATTGTGAAGTATATAAAGAAATAGCTTTATCTCAATTATCAAAGGAGGAACTTAATAATGCCTAGAAGACCAATGTCAACTGAAAAAGCAAATGATTTTGGCGGCGCAATGAAAAAATTATTTGTAAATCTTAAAAGATGGCGAATTTTAATGATTGTTGCTATTATTTTGGCAGCTACAAGTTCTATTTTTTCATTAATTTCACCAAATAAATTATCTGATATAACAGACACAATAACTGAAGGAATTGCCCCTAATACTGAAAAATTAGTTGATATAACTAAAAATATTATGGCTAATTTTGATTCCGAAAAATTATCTTTAAAAGTAGAAGAAATAATAGAATCAAAAGATATTTCTTTTGAAGATAAAGAGAAATTTCAGACTACTATTTCTTCTTTTAATAGCTTAAAAAAAGAAGAAATTCAAAGTGCGATAATGTCACTACCAGATTCTGTATTATTAGCATTGTTTGAAGAAATTAAAGTAGATGGAGTGACAATTAGTATAGAAGATCAATTAGAAACTATTAAAATTTTAAGTGCATTAAATAATAATACAGAATCTTCTTTAGAGTTGTTTGATCAATTGCCAAAATCAGTTTATGATTTGGTTAAACCCCAAATGAATATGAAATATATTAAGAATGTATCTATATTTTTGTTGACTCTTTATATAATAGGAGCATTGTTTAGCTACATACAAAGTTTTATGTTAAGTACTGTATCTAATAAGTTTGCTCAAAACTTAAGAGCACGTATATCTAAAAAAATAAATAGATTACCATTAAGATATTTTGATAATCATGAAATGGGAGATGTTTTATCAAGAGTTACTAATGATGTAGATGCTATTGCACAGAATTTAAATAACAGTTTAGCTTCATTAGTATCAGCAATTACATTATTTATAGGTTCTATAATAATGATGTTCTATACAAATTGGATAATGGCTATAACTGCAATATTAGCTTCAGTAATTGGATTCGCTTTAATGTTTTCAATATTAGGAAGATCTCAAAAGTATTTTAATCAAAAACAAATTGAATTGGGAAAATTAAATGGACATATTGAAGAAATATATTCAGGTCATAATGTAGTTAAAGCATATAATGGTGAAGAAGAAGCTCAAAAAGAATTTAGAAGATTAAATAAAAATTTATATAATTGTAATCAGAAAAGTCAATTTTTATCAGGATTAATGCCATCTTTAATGAATTTTATTGGTAACCTTGGATATGTTGCAGTATGTATTGTTGGAGCAATGCTTACTTTAAATGGGCATATATCTTTTGGTGTAATTGTAGCATTTATAATATATGTTAGATTATTTACGAGCCCACTTTCTCAGATTGCACAAGCTATGACAGGTTTACAGTCGACTGCTGCAGCTAGTGAAAGAGTATTTGAGTTTTTAGATGAAAAGGAAATGTCAGATCAAAAAGAGATTTTTACAAGATTAGATATTTCAAAAGTAAAAGGTGAAATTGAATTTAAAAATGTTAAATTTGGTTATGATAGAAAAAGAATTATAATAAAGAATTTTAGTGTAAAAGCTAAACCAGGGCAAAAAATAGCAATAGTTGGTCCAACAGGCGCAGGAAAAACTACAATGGTTAATTTACTTATGAAATTCTATGAAATAAATGATGGTGATATTTTGATAGATAATATTTCAACTAAAGATTTATCAAGAGAGAATATACATCAATTATTTACAATGGTGCTTCAAGATACATGGCTATTTGAAGGAACTGTTAGAGATAATATTAAATTCAATCGTGAAAATATAACCGATAAAGAAATTTGGGAAGCATTAAGAGTTGTTGGAGTAGATCACTTTGTTAGAACTTTACCTGGAGGGCTAGATGCTATAATTGATGACAGTGATGCAGTATCACAAGGACAAAAGCAACTTTTAACAATAGCACGTGGTATGATAGAAGATTCTCCATTCTTAATCTTAGATGAAGCTACAAGTAATGTAGATACTAGAACCGAAGAATTAGTTCAAAAGGCTATGGATAAATTATCTTCTGGTAGAACTTCATTTATAATTGCACATAGATTATCTACTATAAAAAATGCTGATGTGATTTTGGTAATGAATGAAGGCAATATTATAGAACAAGGTAATCATGATGAGCTTATGAAAAAAGGCGGATTCTATTCAGAATTATATAATTCACAATTTAGAAAAAATGCCTAAAAAAGAATAATAAAAATAGATAAAAAAATGATAAATACACGACTTTAAGGAAGTGTATTTTTTCTATAGTAAAAAGTATAAATCATTAATTATGAGGTAAAATATGTGTTGAAATATTGCCAATTGTACAAAAAAGAATGGTATGGACATGCCGCAAATTAGGGAAGATTTGTATTGTTGCTACTGAAATGCTTGAAACTATGATGGAAAATAATAGACCAAAAAGAGCAGAAACCAGTCTTTCAAAAACAACTAATTTAATGAAAATTAAAAAAATATAAATGTAATATAAATGTAAAAAATAGTAAGGAGCTTTGTAAAAAAGCTCTTTTTGTTTTATAATTTTAAATTATTGTGTATAATTAATTAAGAGGTGTAATATGTTAATTTTAGCCAAAACTGTATTGGGAATCATGTTGGGCTTTATTTTATCCATTATTACTGGATTGATATTGATTCCGATATTAAGAAAGAATAAAATAGGTCAAAGTACTTCTAAATTAATAAATGAAAGGCATATTAAAAAAGATGGAACACCAACTTTAGGTGGACTAATATTTATAATACCTTCTATATTGAGTTTAATATTGCTTTATATAAGGGGAAGTATTAATTTAAATCATAATATTGTAATAACTGTTTTTGTTTTTTTGGCCTATGCACTTATGGGTTTTTTAGATGATTTTCTTAAAATTAAATATCATAATAATAAGGGATTATCTATTAAAGTAAAGTTTATATGTCAACTTCTTATTGCAGTTGTATTTTATGCTATATATAAATATAATGGTGGACTAACTGATTTAACAATAAGTTTATTTGGATTTAAAATTCAATTAGGGTATTTTTTTGGCTTGTTTATATTGTTTTTATTAGTTGGTACTACTAATGCAGTAAATATTACTGATGGACTTGATGGATTATGTGGCGGATTAAGTGTAATGGCATTTTTATCATATGGTGTAATAGCATGGGGTTCATATTGGATAGTTGGTTATCAGGAAATTGCAATTTTTTGTTTTATATTAGTAGGTGCTCTTTTAGGATTTTTAGTATTTAATACTCATCCCGCAAAAGTATTTATGGGAGACACTGGTTCTTTATCTCTTGGTGGAGCATTAGCAACTGTAGCAATCTTGACAAGACATGAAATGAGTTTAGCAATTATAGGGGGAGTATTTGTAATAGAAACATTATCAAGTTTGATACAAATAATATCAATAAGAAAATTTAATAAAAGAATATTTTTACGTGCTCCTTTGCATCATCATTTTGAACAATTAGGATGGCTTGAAACTGATATAGTAAAGATGTTTTGGATTTTTGGATTTATGTTAGGAATGCTTGGAATTATTTATGGAGTTTGGTTATAACCAAATTTTTTTATGTGTAATAATTGTAAAATTTTTATTATAAACTTTATTAGGTGGTTATGTTGAAAAAAATGGATTACAAATTATTTATTAGCGTTGTTATAATTAGTATTTTTGGTGCAATAATGATATATTCTTCTAGCCATATTTGGGCTTTATATAAATTTAATGACGCTTATAAATACTTAAAAAATCAATCAATATTTTTATGTTTAGGAATATTTTTGATGATAGTTTTATCAAAAATAGACTACAAGATTTATTTAAAAAAAGCAAATTTAATTATTGGATTATGTTTTCTGCTTTTGGTTTTAGTTTTAATTCCTGGAATTGGTGTTGTAAGAAATGGTAGTAGAAGTTGGTTTGGATTTGGAGGCTTTGGGATTCAGCCTAGCGAAGCAGCTAAGATTGGACTCGTTATATTCGTTGCAAAATATTTATCTAATAATTTTTCTTTGATGAGTAGTTTTAAAAAAGGAGTATTTCCTATATTTCTTATTATTGGTATTTTTTTTGTTTTAATTATGTTAGAACCAGATTTTGGGACAGCAATGGTTATTACAATGTCATTAGTTGTAATGATATTTATTTCTAAAGTCAAAATATCATTTTTCTTTAAAGTTGGGCTTGCTGGATTAATTGGAATTGTAGGTCTTATAATAGTAGCGCCTTATAGAATGGCAAGAATAGTATCTTTTTTAAACCCATGGAGTGATCCATTAGGTAGTGGATTTCAGATTATTCAATCATTATATGCTATAGGACCAGGAGGATTATTTGGCTTAGGTTTTGGAAATAGTATACAAAAACATTTTTATTTGCCAGAACCTCAAACAGATTTTATTTTTTCAATTATTTCTGAAGAATTAGGTTTTTTAGGCGTATTAATTGTGAGTAGTTTATTTTTTTATATTTTTTATAGATCAATAAAAATAAGTTTAAAAACTAGTGATTTATTTGGAAAGTATTTATCTTTTGGGTTATCTTTTATGTTGATTTTTCAAACTATTTTAAATTTATGTGTAGTTGTAGGACTAGTTCCAGTAACTGGTGTGACTTTGCCATTTATAAGCTATGGTGGAAGTAGTCTTTTAGTTAGTATGACTTCAATTGGTATACTTTTAAATATTAGTCGAAATTCTTAACATGAATAATATTGACTAATACTTTATTTTTTAGTAGTTAAATTACGAAAAAATAAAGTATATGGCAAAAATTCGTAATGCTATTGAGGAGGAACTATTGACGGGATAAAGATTAGACCAATTGCTAATAGAAAATATAAATTTATTATCGGTTTTGTAGGAATTTTTTATGTCAATATAAAATTATATTGTATAATAAAAATATAATTTTTAAAGAGGTAGCCATAGTCCATATAGATGTAAAAAAAGTAGAAGAAATTTACTTGAAATGACAAGAATCAAAGAACAAAGAGATAAAGAACTATTAGCAATGGAAATATTTATTGGAAAATTAGGGAAAAATAATAAAACTAATTATCTTAATAATGAAAGAAAAAGAAGGTATTCTAAAAATATTATTGAAAGAAATGGTATTAAAAGTGAAGAAGAATTTAATTTCCTAATCGAAATAATTTCATCATCAGTAGGTTCCCTTACTAATCCCTTAAAACTATCCAATGTATTTAACAATCGTGATAAAGAAACAACCATTACGGATAAAATCATTTTTAAATATATTAATTATATGGAAGATGCTTTCCTAATTGAAAAAAGCAAAAGATATGATATTGAAGGTAAGAAATATATTGAAACTCCTTATAAAATATATTTTTCAGATTTATGCATTAGAAATTCATTTTTAAATTTTAGACAAATTTAAGTGACTCATTTGATGGAAATTGTAATTTATAACGAATTAAGAAGAAGAGGATATGCTGTAGATGTTGGTGTTGTAGAAATAAGGGATAAAGATAATAGGATTCAAACTGGAATAGATTTTGTTTGTAATTTTGGGGGCAAAAAATATTATATTCAATTTTCTTTAAATATTGATGATCCAGATAAACAAGAACAAGAATTTATTGCTATTATTTGGAAAGGGATGGACATATGAAATTAAATATTTAGTAATCAATGGTAGGAAGTAATGAAAATTTAAGAATACTTGGACATAAAAAAAGATTATCGTTTATAGACATAAACACAATCTTTTAATCCAATTTTTCTATATTTTTCATGAATTGAAGGGACCATAATAATACTTACATTTAGCTTAGATAACGGTTGAATTTCCAGTGGTAAATTATCATTATTATTTAAACTTTGATAACCACTATCCATATCATTTTGTGAACCACAATATTGATACTCTACAATTACTTGTGCGTTAGGGGCTAATATATGACCCATATCATTGATAATATATTCAACAAAAGCATTCTTATTATCCATTGGAATATAATCATATATATTAGAAAGTATGATAATATCATATCCATTTTCTAATTCATGAATATTAAACAAATCCGAATTATAAAATTTTATTTTGCAATTCTTATATAAATCTATTATTTTTTCTTTGGCTTGATAATAATTCTCAGGGCTTGATAAATAGGTATTATTAAATTTAGCAGAGGCGATTGGAATGTTATTAAAGAATCCTGATTTACTAAATTTTTCTCCACTATATTCAAATATATCATATATTTTGTCAAAAAAGATGCGAACTTCAAGCTCTAACTTTTCTCTTACCTTGGCATATATACTATAGTCATAACAATGTTTATTAACATTTAGAGGATATAAAATATTAGATATTATGGTGCTGTCTTCACAATATGTAAAATATGCAATAAAATCTTCATAGCTTAAGAGCATTAATAAATTTAATTTTAATTTAGTCCAATAATAACATAATCTATTAATATCAAAACATTCTATTTCTTTTGCATTCAAAAGTGCCAAATTAATTAAATGATCTCCACTAGATGTAACAGTTAATACTTTTTTATTAGCTATATCTAATAAATTTAAGTAAGAGTTTAAATTTTCTGTGGCAAAAGCAAAGGTAGCACAATAAGAACTAAAATTTCTTCGACTACCATTTTTTGGCATTTGAGAATAATTAATAAAACCGGTAAAATCATCTGGTATA
>CAYQJD010000004.1:0-46438 GCA_964417835.1 uncultured Muribaculaceae bacterium | reverse complement strand
ACTTTTTTAGAAAAATTTATTATTTCTTCTTTAGTAACTCTATTATAATTTTGTACTCTAAGTTCTAAATCATCAAGTCCATATAAATTTTTAAATACATAGTTGTCAATAACTCTTCCAGGATTATCAAATGACATATTTAAAGTATTAATAATGGTCTTTTTTGCATTTTCTAGTTCATCATCAGTAATGTTTCCTTTTCTTAAATCCATTATAGCTCTTTCTATAAGTTTCAATGCAATTGATTCATTATCTTTTGAAATAGCTGTATGTATTATAAATAAATTATCAAATTTTTGATAAAGACTTACACAATTGTAACATAAAGAATTATCTTCCCTTAAATAAGTATATAATTTTGTTTCTAAAGATCCTCCTCCTAAAATCATATTATATAATTGTGCAACATAATCTTTTTCATACTTAGTTGGATTTATTATGTTATATCCTAAACATAAATTTTCTTGACTAAAGCTTGATTCTAAATATATTTTCTGATATTTTTTTCTAGGTTTATTTTCAATATTATAAGTTATTTCGTGATTCTTAAAAATATTGATTTTTAAATTGTGTTTTATTATTTTTGCAGCTTCATCCATATTAAGATTCCCAATAAGATAAACATCAATATAATCATGTTCAATCATTTCTTCATAATATTTATAAAGATTAGAATTAGTTATTAGATTCAAATCAATTAAATTACCATTTAAATCAATACTACTTTCACTATCAGGACACATTTTCTTTAATAAATTGCTAATTGTAAATTTTTTAGGATCTTCAATTATTGATTCAATATCTTTTTTTATTCTTTCTTTAAGATATTGAAAAGTTTTATCATCAAATTCATTATTTTTTACATTTGGATTGAAGACAGTTTCAATAGGAAATTTTAAAAACTTATCCGCTTTTTCAGAAACACTATCAGGATTAATAAAGTCAAAACAGAAACTAGTTAATATACTACTTCCAACTCTATTAGTAACACCATAAAAAAATGAATTATATAAATTTTCTAGTTCTACCATCATTTTTCTTCTAGTTGGAAAATTTTTAGAATTTTCTACTAACATTTCTGTCAATAAGCTTCTTTTAGTTATATCTTCTTTATTAACATTATTTCTAAATATAATTTCCATATGACATGTTCTAAATTTATCTGTTTTAACAGTATAAATATTATATGTATCTGCACTATAAGTTTTATATATCATATTTGCACCTCACTTTTATTATGTGTAAACATAGATAAAATATAATGAAATTATATCATAAAAATTGTTATAATTAAATTAGGAGTGATATAATGAATGCATTTCATATTGAAAGCAAAAAAGGCGATATTGCTGAAAATGTATTGATGCCAGGAGATCCATTAAGAGCAAAATACATTGCAGATAATTTCTTGGAAAATGTTAGATTAATAAATGATGATAGAAACATGCTTGGATATACAGGTTATTACAAAAATAAAAGAGTAACAATTTTTGGAAGTGGCATGGGTATTCCAAGTATTGCAATTTATTCATATGAATTATATAAATTTTTTGATGTAAAAAAAATAATACGTATAGGAACTGCTGGAAGTATGAATAAAGATATTAAATTGATGGATATCGTACTTGCAAAAAATGCATACTCTCCGTCAAGCTTTGCTTATGTTTGGAATCAGGAAATAAAAAATATACTAGAAGCTAGCAATTGTTTAAATGAAAAAATATTAAAAACTTCAAAAAAACTAAACATAAATGTTAATTATGGTACAATATTAACAGCAGATGTATTTACAGTTTATGCCAATATAGAACATATTATAAAAAAGATACCTAAAAATATTAAAATACTCGCAAATGAAATGGAAGCATTTGGATTATTTCATATCGCAAACTTTTTAAATAAAGAAGCCGCTTGTTTACTTACAATAGTAGATAGTAAGTATGATGAAAATACTATAACAGAAGAAGAAAAAGTTAATAATTTAAATGAAATGATTATACTAGCACTTGAAAGCATTTAAAAAAAGTGTATCTAAACACTTTCTACTAAAGAGTTTAATAAATCCATAAACTCTTTTTTTATTTCTGTTAATCTTTCTTCAGTTTTGGCTTCAAATCTTAAAGTTAAATTAGGACCAGTATTACTACATCTTATTAAAGCCCAACCATCTTTAAATTCTACCCTTACTCCATCAATATCTTCAAAATTATATTTTTTATTAATTACATATTTTTTTACTTCTTCTACAATTTTCCATTTTTTTTCATCTGTCGTTGGAATTTTTAACTCAGGAGTATTATATAATTCCAAATAATCATTAAGTAGTTCAGAACATTTTTTATCAGAGTTTGAAAGAATTTCCAATAGTCTTAAACTTGCATATATCCCATCATCAAATCCATAAAATCTATCTCTAAAAAATATATGCCCAGAGTACTCTCCACCTATCAAAGCATTTTCTTCTACCATTTTACTTTCAATATATGCGCTTCCATTTTTAACCATTAATGGTACTCCTCCAAAATTTTCAATTTCATTTAATAAGCCCATAGATGATTTTACATCAAAAATCAGTTTTTTATTAGTTGTTTTAGGAAAAATATATTTTGCAAAGATAGCCAATAGTTTATCATTCTCTATAATTTTACCATTTTCATCGATTATTCCAACTCTATCGCCATCACCATCATAAGCTATGCCTAGATCTAATTTATTTTCTATAACAATGTGAATTAGTTCTTTCAAATTATTTTCATCATTAGGATCTGGATTATGTTTTGGAAATCTACCATCACTAAAATTATTTAAATAATATATATCAAAATCAAAATTCTTCATAATTGAATCTATAAATAAACTTGTCGTTCCATTACCGGTATCTATAGCGATTTTTAACTTTTTCTTTCCTATATTTATATAAGTTTTTAACATTAAAACATAATCATCTTTTATATCAAGCAAATCGATACTGCCTTTTCCAATAAGAAAAGTTTTGTTTTTTATTAATCCATAGACTTTATTTAATTCTGTTTTATTTAGGTGTAAAAAATTATCACCAAACAATTTAAATCCATTTTCATTAGCAGGATTATGGCTAGCTGTTACCATAATTCCTGCTTCAATGTTATATTTTATAGTTGCATAATTTAATATGGGTGTTGTAACCATCCCTAAAAACTTTACATTAATCCCAGTATTTATTAATCCTTGAATTAAATTTGTAACTAAAGATTTACCACTAATTCTATTGTCATATCCAACTATACATACATCTTTATTATTCTGTTTTAAATAAGTACCAAATGCACTTCCTATAATTAGTGCTATCTGTTCTGTTATATTTTTACCATAAACTCCTCTGATATCATTTTCTCTTAAAATGCTATAATCAATCATTTAATCTTCCTCTTCAAATAAATTTATATTATTCATCTCTTCTGGTATTTTTATATCCATGTATTTTAAAATTGTTGGCGCTATCATCGTTATATCTCCATATTCTTTCAAAATTACAGATTCATCACAAAATATAAATGGTACTGGACTCATAGTATGTGTAGTAATAGGAATATTTTTATCATCTAACATCATATCTATATTTCCATGATCGCTTGTTATTATCATATTATAAAAATTGTCTTTCGCATAATCATATATATTTTTTAACGCTTTATCTACAAATTTTAGTGCTTCTACCGCAGCTTTATAGTTCCCAGTATGACCAACCATATCTGGATTTGCAAAATTAACTAAAATAAAATCATAATCTTTGTCTATACACTTTAGAACTTGTTTTGTTACACCTGATATACTCATTTCTGGAATCATATCATATGTAGCTACTTTGGGGCTTTCTATTTTATAATTATCACAATATTTTAATTTATCATCTATCCCACCATTAAAGAAATATGTTACATGAGCATATTTTTCTGTCTCAGCTACTCTAGCTTGTGTCATTTTTAAATCAGAGAAATATCTTCCAATACTATAAATATTATCTAAATTCTTTTTAAATATTGTAGGAGCACTAACTTCTGGGACTTCGAACATTGTCACAACTTTTAAATTATTTATATGCCTTATTGGATACTCTTTAAAATCTAATTCTGTTAAGCTTCTAATTATTTGCCTTGATCTATCAGCTCTAAAATTTAACCATAACAAGCCATCATGTTCGTTAATTTTAAATTCTGGATTTAAAATTAATGGTGGCAAAAATTCATCACTTAAACCTCTTTTATAACAATTTGTAATAGCGTTATCAACGTCTAAAATCTTTAACCCTTTTCCATTAACTAATAAATCTGTATAAACTCTTGTCCTTTCCCACCTATTATCTCTATCCATTGCATAAAATCTACCACAAACAGTGCCTATATGCCCAATCTCGTGTTCGCTCAGTACTTTATTCATATCAGATATAAATTTTAAAGAGCACATTCTTTCAGTGTCTCTACCATCAGTTATTGCATGAAAAATTATCTTCTTAATTCCCACCTCTTTTAAAAGTGGAATCAATGATTTCATATATTTAATATCAGAATGCACTCCACCATCACTTAAAAGTCCCATTAAATGTAAAGTAGAATTATTCATTTTTACATGATTTATTAATTTTATTAATTCATCATTTTGCAAAATAGACTTATCATTTACAGCATCATTAACAATTGTAATATCTTGCTTTATTTTTTTCCCAACCCCAATAGCAGTATGACAAACTTCGCTATTTCCAAACTGATCCTCAGGCAAGCCAACATAAGAGCCACTTGCTTGTAAAATACTATGTGGATATTTATTCCATAACATATTATAGGTTTCCATATTTGCTTCCAAAATAGCATTACCATGTGTCTCTTCTCTATAACCAAAACCATCCATAATTAATAAAATAATCTTTTTCATATTTTATATCCTTTCTAAAATCCAGAACAACTATCTTTATTATCACAAACTTTATTATTGCAAGTACAACTATTATTATCATCTCTAGTACTTGATACTAATTTCAAGTTGACTGTATCATAATATACAACGATATATAAATCATTTTCTTTATATTTATCACCAGTTACAGTATTTTCTATGTATTCTTCACTTTCTGAATCGCTAGAGATAATTCCATTATGAATTAAGTATTTTACTGAAAAATAATAGCAATTATTATTTGTACCATTATATATTTTATCTTTTAAATATTTTTCGGAATATGATAAAACAGATTTCTTGATTGATGTTTTTTTTGATTCATAATTTCTAGTTTTTATATTGGTACTTATTGTTCCATAAACAGGTGTTGTAATTATTACTAAAATACCAAGTATTGATATTACTGCAATTAATTCTACCAATGTAAAACCTTTATTCATATGTACCACCTATTTTAATTATACAATAAAAAAACAAAAAAAAGTAGCTAATTAGCCACTTTAGTTATTTTTATAGTTACTTTATTAGTTGTGGAAACTAAAGTAAATCTCGGATCATCAATTTCAAGTTTTACTTCTACATCATAAGTACCTGCAGTATACCCCGATAAATCTATATATGCTTTTATCTTAGAAGATTCTAAACTTTCTAACGCACTAGAAACTCCTTTAACAATAACATTAATACTTCTATCATTTTCTGTTAATGCAGAAACACTATAGCCGCTTGCTAAATTTCTAGATGAAATTTCTACTCCCGAGAACTCTTTGCTAGTTTCTGAATCCAAAGTTACTGTAACGCTAGTAGTATTTTCACTAATATATCTTACCCCATTTGGTTTAGTTAAAGTTACACCACTAAATGTTTTATCATTGCTTAAACCTGTCACATCTACTGAGGCTTCAATATATGTTAATGAATCTAAAACTTCCTGATCACCATAAACTGTAACTTTTGTAACTGAGCTTGTTAAACTATTAAGAGCATATCCTGTTGTAATATTACCAGTAGTGACTACTTTAATTGGTAATTCAACAGAATAAGAATCCACTTTTATTGTGGCACTAATATTATTAGGTACCATTTCAACATTATTAACTTTATTACCATTATTATCGTATGCTACTAGTTTTATAGAATCTACAGTATATTCTCCTTTATTTGATAGGGCTGCTGCTTCTAAATCTATTAAAGCTTTTACATTCGATATAGTTTCTAAAGTTTCTTTAGATCCTTTAACAATAACTTCACTTTTATCTAACTTAACACTATTTATTGTCAATTTTTTATCTAATTTATTTTCATTTAATAAATCGTAAGTTAGACTAAATACTTCACTTTCTTTTTCGCTAATTTTAACAGAAATCGTTGATGGATCAAGTTTATAACTAATATTATTCATTGAATGATTATACTTCAATTTAACTTTATAAGTTCCTGGTGTATATTTAGTTAAATCTAATACTATTTTATGATCACCAATCTGTTTAGCTAAATATAAATTACTTTTTGAACCAATTAATGTTATATCAACAGTTTCTGGCACACCTTCAACAACATAATTTTCTTCATTATAAATTATATTTACTGGTTGATCTGTTATAACTTCTGCTTCATTATCTACAAGTGAAATTACTTTATTATCTATTAACAAAAATATACCTATCGCACAAAATAATGAAACATATAGTAAGACTATAGGTCTATTTAATATTTTTTCAAATTTACCAGAATTATTTTTACCTAATTTACCGATTTTATATATAATCTTACTTATTGGAGTAACAATTATTTTATCCAAAAAATTATATATAGCTTTAAAAAATGAAGAAAGAATATTTATTAACTTATTCATCTATATCATCCTCCTCATCAGCATCATAAAAAATCTCTGTTTTTGGTTTTAATTCATCCATTAATTTTATCTTAAATTCCTCTAATGTTAAATTATAATATAAATGATTATCTACAGCAATTGATATTCTTCCAGTTTCTTCCGAAACAACTAAAGCAATAGCATCAGTTTCTTCTGCAACACCTAAAGCTGCTCTATGGCGAGTTCCTAATTTTTTGTTAACATTAGGATTCATACTTGTTTTAAATACTGCTCCAGCACAAGTCAATCTATCACCCTGAATTATTATCCCACCATCATGCAAAGGATTAGGGGGTAAAAATATTGCTTCTAATAATGGAGCTGTTATATCTGAATAAATCTTATTAGCAGGTTCAATGTATTCTTGTAAAGACATATTTCTTTCTAAAACAATTAGAGCACCAATTCTATTTTTTTTCAAATATTCTACTGCAGACATTATTTCATATACAATTTTTTCTCTTTCATCTACTGTTAAAACTTTATGTCGACCTAAAAGTTGACTTCTTCCTATGCTTTCAAGAACATTACGAATTTCAGGTTGAAATATAATTATTAATGCTATAGGTCCCCAAGACAAAACATATTCTAATAATAATCCAACAGTATATAAGTCTAACAAATTACTTAAAATTTTTATAAGGATTATTATCAAAACACCCTTAAATATTAAAACCATTTTTACATTATTTTTTATATTCTTAAATATAAAGTAAAACATTATCCATATTAAACATATATCAATTATTTTGGTAATAACACTCCAAATTGATGTGAATGTCATTTTATCACTCCTTTATTTTCTTATTATAACAGATAAATAAACTTATTTCTATAATATTAAATTTTATCATTCATATTTAAATTATCGTAGTTTTCTAATAATTCATCTTCTTTATTTTCTACATTTTCTTCATCTTGTTCTATTTTAGTTACTTTAATAGGCTCAATTTCTTTTGGAATAATAGTTTCATCATTCTTTGGTTTTCTTGCCATATCAATTAAATATCCTATAAGTGCAAAAACAAAAAATATACCTACTAAAATTATAATCAAATAATTTTCCATTATAAATTCCATTATACCTTCTCCTTATTCTAGAATAACATTTTTATTAGTTGGCTGTATTTGAATAAAAGTATTTCCATCGTTTACATTTATTTCATTTCCTAAACTATCTCTATAAATAGTTTTTGATGATCTACTATCTTTATTCCATGTTATTTCTATTGCTTTACCATTAGTTATATAATAACCTTTACCACTACCAATATTGTTTAAATTTTGTCTTCCTTTTTCATCTCCTGAAATCGTAACAGTATCCATCTTTAAGATAATTATATTCTTAAAATGCATCTGTTCGTTTGTCAAAAGATCTATATCTTCATTTTCATTATTATATCTTAAATAATATTGTTTCTCTTCATTATATAAATATTTTACATAAGTATTACCCGCATAATCTATCTTTATTTTATTTGCAGATATATTATTTTCATAACTTGTTAAATCAACATCTTTTTTATAGTTTAATAATTTATAATTATCAGAATTCATTCTATAATTTTTTGCTTCTGCAGCTATTTTTATATTTGCTGTTGAAGTATAAGCATTATTTGGGCTACTATAATTTTTATCTCTCCAAAACATATTAGATGGATTATATAGTCCATTCAAATTATTTATTCCTAATGTTTTTATATCGCTTTCAGCTTGAGGACTCCAACCAAAGTGTACATAAATTGCATCACTTTCTAATGCATAATCTAAAAAATAATGTCTACTACTTCTTACGGGTCCAATTTTATCTACATCCACATCCTTAAACAAGGCTATTAATCTAGTTATACCTCCTTCAACTGTAATTTCATAAATCATATACGCTTTTTGAAGTCCATAATGTCTTTTTTTAGCCACTGAATCATTTGGAATCATTATAGCATATGGTCTAGCATTACTCGATTCATCATAAACTTCTAAAGAAATTTTTTCTTCTTGCTTAATTTCTGGAGTAGTATTATTTAATTTTTCTTTTATTTCAGGATTATTCTTTGTTAAATAAATCAAAGAAATAAAAACAACAATAAGAATTAAAATTACGATTATCAATTTTTTATGTTTTAAGTTTAATTTTTGTTTTTTTGTCTTAGGCATTTTTATCATTTCGTTTTTTTTCTTTTTCATTTCTACACTTCCTATAATGATAATATAACATAAATAATAAAATATTAAAATACAGAAATAATAAGTAAAAAAATTTCACTTATTAGCCATGATTAAAATAATAATCAATTGAAATAAAAAAATACACATGCTATACTTTTTGTAGGAGTTGAAATTATGGATAAAAAATTTAAAAAGATTATGTTAATAGTTATTGCTGTATTTGTTATAATCGTTTTATTCCTTTTCTTAATGTCACTACCAAAAAAAAGATATAGTGCAGAGGAATTAGAAAGTAAAATAATTGATAAAGCTAAAAATTATTTTACTCAACATCAAAGTGAATTACCAAATAAAGGTAATATAAAAACTCTTTCTTTAAGCGATCTAACAAATATGGGAATTATAGACGAGTTAGATAAAATATTGGATAAAAATACAAGTTGTGCTGGATCACTTATAATTGAAAATAATAATGATTATTATATGTATTCTCCAAATTTAAATTGTTCAACAAGTAATAATAATTATGTTACTAAAAATTTAAAAGAAACCTTATTAAAAAATGTTGTAAATTCTGGAAACGGTTTGTATACCTATGGAAATAGTTTTTTATTTAGAGGTGACAATGTTAATAATTATATTATATTAGACGGAATATTATGGAGAATAACCAAAATAAACGAAGATGGTTCAATAAGATTAATTGAAGCTACAAGAAGATCTTCTGTTGTTTGGGACAATAGATATAATAGTGATAAATTAATGGCAACTGGATATAATAGCTATGTTTATAATGGAATAAATAGTAGAATCAAAGATTCCTTAGATCAAATATATAATGATGATTCTCTATTTAGTGATGATGGAAAAGCTTATATTAAAGAAACAAATTTATGTATAGGAAAAAGAAGTGAAAAAGAAACTATTAATGATGGAAGCATCGAGTGTTCAGAAATATTAGAAAATCAATATTTAGGACTACTACAATTAAATGAATTTTTATTAGCTAGTTTAGATTATAATTGTATTAATTCCACATCTAGTGCATGCAATAATTATAATTACTTAGCTGCATTAGACACCCCTTATTGGACATTAACTGGTTCTAGTGAAAACAACTATCAAGTATTCAAAATCTCAGGAACAGCATTTGAAACAAATGCAGTTAACTCTGGTATGGCTAGATTAGTTATAAATATAAGTCAAAATACTAATGTGACTGGTAGTGGTACAAAAGATGATCCTTATATAGTACTTGGATTTAACAATACTTTAAAAGATAAATAAATACTAAAAATATACATTACAATTTATAGTAAACAGGAAATTTGAAATGAACTTTATAGAGTTTTATCAAATAAATGTTTGCTTTTTTTTGTTAAAATATAATTAAAATGATAGCTTAATAAAATAATCCTCCAAAATATGAATATCAAAAAACTATAAAAAAATAAAAGCATACACTTTTTTTGTGTACACTTTTACTTACTATTCATTCTAATATAAATTTTCTTATATTATTCGTAGATTTGATATTCCCAAGTTACTTCATATACTATTCCGTAATTACATAAATTAGAAACACCATTAACAGAGAATGTTGAACCACATTGTCTTTGTACATTTCCATCCCAAGAAACATCAAATCCAGTACTTTTTGCTCTGCTTAAAGTTTTATAAGATTTACTATATTCAAAATCTACTGAACTTCCTTTTATAACAGCTAAAGATGATTTTGTTAGTACATCAGCATCCCAAACACTAGAAGTATAAATAAATGTTTTAGAATGATTATTATAATAGCTATTAATTTCATTTGTCGTATCAATTGCACTTACAAATTCAATATTCTTTATTCTTACTTTAGTAATATCACTATCATTAAGATATGATGGTAATTTCAATGTATGATTAATATTAATATAATTAGTACCATAAGTATCCCATCCCATAGTGTAAACTTCCGTTGTATAAGTTCTAGTAACTAGTGATTCTTCATAAACAATATCGTCATCATATGTATCATCATATAAATAATCATCTGTAATAATTCTATATTTAGCAACTAAAGTAATATTTTTAGTTACAGGAGTATCAAAATCATATTTAACTCCATTTAAATACCATCCTAAAAATTCATAACCACTTTTTGAATTTGATCCTGGATAAGTTGCTACATCATTAGCTTTTATAGTTTGAGATCTATAACTTGTACGACCTCCATTTGCATCAAATGATACTGTATAATATTTAACAGTAGATGCATTATTACTTCCATTATTTGATGAACTATTAGACTGTGATGAGTTATTGTTAATTGAAACACTTTGTGAGACACTTGTACTAGTGCTTACACTAACTGAAGAAACGCATGTTCCATTTGAACAACTAGTTGAACAAGAATTACCGCAATTATTGCTTGATGATGTAGTTTTACTTGTAGTATTTGAGGAATTATTTGTAGTAGTTGTATTTTTAGTTTCTGAATCATTTTCTCCTAAATATACTAATGAATAACTTGATGCACTACCACAAACTAAATTAGCCTTTAATTTATATTCGTTATTATCTAAAGTAGCTGTAACATAACTACTTTCTCCATCACATGTTTTTCCATCTTCATCAGATAAATTAGTTAATTCACCACTATTTACTAACTCATTTAAAGTTACCATAACAGTATTACCCTCTACTGATGGAAGTTTTTCTTTTGATTTCTCAAAATAAGTTTTTCCAGCTGCTCTTAACTTTTCCATATTTGAAGTAAATGTAGATGAAGCATTACTATCCGCAGTTTCTTGAGTTTGTGCATTTTCTTTTTTATTTTTATCAGTATTACCCTTTAACATAGAATATCCTTTAATAGCAATTAGTATTACTAAGAAAGCAATAATCACCTTTAAAAATAAACCTTTCCAATCAAATGAACTTTTTGTATCTTCGTACATAAATATTCCCCCTTCTAAGAATTTAAATTGCACTCATTAAAAAGTTGTTTGTATTTTAACATAAAACCTAGATTTTGTCAATGTCAAAAAATACTCCCAATGGAGTATTAAAATACTATTTTTTCAACCCCCATTGATAACTAAATTTTAACATATTTATTGAATTTTGTCAAATTTCATATTTATAAAAATTATTATGCTATTTAAATAATAGAAAACATAAAAACAAAACCAATAAAATACAACTTATAATCCCATTTATCCTTTCCATTTTTTTTGTTTTATTTTCAATACCTACTATCATTGTTGCAAATATACCACCAACTAAACCTCCAACATGAGCTGAAATATCTATATTAGGTACAATAAATCCAATAGCTAGATTAAATAATATTAAAGGGATTATTTCTCTATTTAAAACACTGCCCAAATATATTCTATAGTGATATCCAAAGTAAAGCAAACTTCCCAAAAGCCCAAAAATTGCTCCACTTGCTCCTACACTCCATGTATTAGCTATAACACAAGAAAGTAAACTACCTATAATCATGCTAATAAAATATACAAATATAAATTTTTTCTTACCAAGAAAAGTTTCAATTTGAGTTCCAATAACATGCAATGAAAACATATTACATACTAAATGAACAATACTTCCATGCAAAAATCCACAAGTAATTAATCTATAAAATTGCCCATTTTTAACATAATATGGATGAAGAGCAAAACTAGTGATTATATCAAACTTTCCAGTAAGGTTTAATATAACACTTAACATGTATATCAAAATATTTATTCCAATTATAACTTTAGTTGCAACAATTGGTTTTTTTTTGAAAACATTTTCATAAAATTTATTTTCTATTTCTGTTTTTTTATTAATATCATTTGAAACATTTAACAAAAAATCTAGCCCATGTAAATCTTTTATTTTCTTTTCATTATTTATTTGTGGAAATAATGAAATCAATCCATTTTTATCTTCTAAATCTTTATTTTCTTTTACAATAAAAATATCTATATTATTATAATCTCCAACTTTAATATTATCATTAGTATCTGTTAATATATTCAAAGTTTTTAATTTTCTAGTCAAAGTTTTTTTACTTATTTGTTTATTAACATTTAATATTTTATATATATCATATTCAAGCTGATCATTGTTATGAATATAATTTGAATTTATCCTAATTATTTTATAATATGCATCTAAATTTTCTAACCATATTTCATTTTTTACACCATTTACCATTATTGGAGCATAATTTTCTTTAGTCACAAAATAATATACTAGACGCATGATTAATTCATCTTTTTCAGTTATTTTAATAGCATTATTCATATAATATTTTCCCTTCAATATATATTTTATAACAAAGTTTAAATCAAGTAAAGAAATCAATATATAGTGTAAAATTATTTTTCTTCTAATTTTTCAAGAAAGTTTTTAAAATATTCTGGTAACTCACATTCAAAATGCATTGGTATTTCTTTAGTCGGATGAATAAAGTCCATTGAATAAGAATGTAGAAATTGTCCAAAATCACTACATTTGTCATTAGTATAAACTGGATCGTTATAAACTGGATAGCCAATATAATTAAGATGAACTCTTATTTGATGAGTTCTACCTGTTTCAAGTTTTAATTTTACTAAAGTAAATCCTTTGTATCGTTTTAACACATTCAAATGAGTAATTGCTTTTTTCGAGTTCTTTGATGTGACAGCCATTTTTTTTCTATCATTTTGACTTCTACCAATGGGTGCATCAATTGTTGCACTATCACTTTTAAATTCTCCTTTTATTAAAGCAATATACGTTCTTACTATAGTCTTATTTTGAAAATATTTACTTAATATTTCATGAGTCTTATTATTTTTTGCAACTATAATAAGTCCGCTTGTATCTTTATCTATCCTATGCACAATACCTGGTCTTACTTCTCCATTTATATCACTTAAATTTTTTGTGTAATAAATTAATCCATTTACTAATGTATTTGAATAATTCCCATTCCCTGGATGAACAACCATACCAGATGGTTTATTAATAATAATGATATCTTCATCCTCAAAAACAATATTCAAATCCATCTTCTCAGGTAAAATATAATCTTCTTTTTGATATATTTTATTAATTACAATTATATCATTATCTTTAACTTTATAGTTTTGTTTTATTACTTTATTATTTACAGTAACATACTTTTTATCAATCATTTTTGATATCAAATTTCTAGAAAATTCTGTATTTTCACTCAAATATTTATCTATTCTTTCATTATTACATGATTTTACTATTACTTCCATTTCTGTCTTCTCCCTTTACTACAGAAATAATTAAAAAAATTACTCCTAAAACTATAAAACTATCAGCCAAATTAAATATAGGAAAATCATATCCTAGAACATTAAAAGCTAAAAAATCTTTAACATATCCAAAAAAAACTCTATCGGATAAATTTCCTAAAATTCCCCCTATCAAAAAACCAAATCCTAAGTTATTTCGAGTATTTTTTTTAAAAGAGTTCATATATCTTAAAAGTATTATTAATGCTAATAAACTAAAAAAAATAATCAATATTCTATTACCAGATAGAATTCCCCATGAAGCTCCAGAATTATTTATGTACTTTATATTAAATATATCTTTAATAACTACAATTGATTGATTTATCTCTAAATACGCACTTACTACTGATTTTGTTATCTGATCGCATATAAAAACAATTAATGCTAAAAAGAAAATTTTTTTAGACATAATAACACCCTTCAATATTATAAAACATTTATTTTAAATCAACAAGTATAACATCTTCACCTATTTTTACTATATCATTCATTTGAAAAATAGTTTCTTTATTAGAAGAAAAAATTTTAAAAATTATTTTTCTAGGCATAGCATAAAAGTTCATTACTTTCCCATCTTCATCTAATTCTAAATCACTTATTTTACCAATATTTTTACCATCACTTACATTAATAATTGTTTTATCTTGCAAATCACTAATCCTCATTTTACCACCAATTAATTATATGTTATTTAATTAATCTTTTAACATTAGTTATTGCATTTTTTTCTATTCTAGAGACTTGTGCTTGACTTACTCCCAATTCGTTTGCTATTTCACTTTGTGTTTTACCAACTAAATATCTATCAGTTAATACATTTCTCTCTCTATCCTTAATTTTTAATAATGCTCTTCGCAAACTGATTATCATGTCTCTATCATCATTAGTATTTTTGATATCTGCAATCTGATCAGCCAAATAAATTGTATCTCCACCATCGTTATATATTGGTTCAAAAATAGACATAGGTTCCTTAAGAGAATCTAATGATAATTGTAACTCATAATCTGTAATTTCTAAAGCTTCACATATTTCTTTGTTAGTAGGATCAACACCATATCTTAATAAATAATTATCTTTAAATTGCAATATTTTATAAGCATTATCTCTAATACTTCTTGCAATCCTCACTTGAGTTGAATCCCTTATAAATCTTTTTACTTCTCCTAAAATTAATGGTACAGCATATGTAGAAAACATCACTCCATAATTTGGATCAAAATTATCCACTGCTTTAATTAAACCAATACATCCTATTTGAAACAAATCATTCATGTCGTACTTTCCAGTATTATATTTTTTAATAATACTTAAAACAAGTTTTAAATTTCCATTTACTATTTCTTCTTTTGCTAATTTATTTCCACTCTGATATTCTAAAAATAATTTTAACATTTGATCATTTTTTAGAACTTTTAAATTATTAGTATTAATTCCTGTTATATCTACTTTATATTTACTCATAAAAAATTCCTTTCATTTTAATATTGGGTGAAAGGAAAACTTTTTATTCAATTTTCTATTTTTGTTCCTATAAAGTATTTTTTCTTACCTTTTCTAATTATTAAATACTTTTGCTCTATTAGAAATATTTCGTCAATTGTAGTTTCTTCTGAAATGAGCCTATCTCCATTTATAAATAAACTTCCAGCCTTTATAAACTCTCTAGCCTCTCTTTTGCTGTTTACTATATTTACATTTACCAAAATATCAATTAATTTTTCACCTTGATTAAACTCAAAATGAGGTACATCTTTTAAACCATATTTTATTTCACTTATACTTAAGTCTTTAACATTTCCACTAAATAAACATTCACTTATTTTAACAGCATGCTCATATTCTTTTTCTCCATGTAAAAACTTAATAACTTCATAAGCCAATTTTTTTTGAGCAATTCTTAATTCTGGTTTTAAATTTTGCTCTTTCATAATATCTTCAATTTCTTCTTTTTTTAAGAATGTAAATTTTTTTAAATAGTCTTCTATCATACTATCTTCAAAATTCAAAATATACTGATATAACTCATAGCTAGAAGTCTTATTAATATCTAACCAAAGTGCATTACCATAAGATTTCCCAAGTTTGTTACCTTCAGAATCAGTTATTAATGGCATTGAAAAAGCATAAACTTCTTCATTATTTAATTTTCTTATTAATTCTATTCCAGTAGTAAGATTGCCCCATTGATCTGATCCTCCAAATTGTAAATTTACTCCATATAAGTCATGTAAGCACTTAAAATCGTACCCTTGAATTAACATGTAAGAGAACTCTGCATAAGATATACCTGAATCCATTTGTCTTTTTACTAAATCTTTATTTATCATATAGTTTACATTGATATATTTTCCAACATCTCTTAAAAAATCAATATAATTAATATCTTTAAACCAATCATAATTATTTACAATTTTAACCTCTGTGCCAAATAATTTAGTTAATTGTTCTTTAATTTTTACAAAATTATTTTCTATTACGCCTATATCTGCCTTTTCGCGTTCTTTAGTACCACGTGGATCTCCTACTCTGCCTGTTGCACCACCAACTAAAATAATAGGATGGTGACCGGCTCTTTTTAATCTTTCTATCATTAAAAATGTAGGGAATTGCCCTATGTGAAGACTTTCGGCAGTAGGATCTGCTCCTATATAAAAATTTAGCCCCCCTTCATTTAATTTTTTTTCTAATTCTGGACTTGAGATATCTTTAATTAAGCCACGCCATTTTAATTCTTCAAAAAAATTCATAAATTCCTCCAAAAAAAATCATTCATAACATAAGGGCGATATTAGTCGCTGTACCACCTTATTTTTATGAATGTATCATACTCTATAATCTTAACGCGATATACGTTTTAGCTCCCAGATTGTAAGTCTTTTCTTTGCTAACAGATTAATTATACAATATAAACCATCTTTTTGTAAATACTAACTTTTTCTTATTTGATCAATATAGTTATTTATATTATTGCTCCATGTTGTACCAGTAGCATATTTCGGATTTATTAATTCTGGTGTAGTTAATCCTTTACTATAATAATTATTATAAAGCATGTTTAAATAAGATTCAATTCCTTCTTCTAATGAAGCATATTTTTTATAACTACCTCCATTACAAGAAGGAGAGCCTTTAATTCCGCCAATATTATTACAATGTTTTACTAATTTACTACATGCCCACTTACATCCAGTTTCTTGTAAAACAATTGCAACTGATAAATAAGGGTCTAATCCCGTTTCTATATAATATTTCGCAAAATAATAGCCTGTATTAGATAAATTTGAGTTTAAATTTCTATTTAGCTTATCCGTTAAATCAGCAATATTTAAACCATCATAAATGACTTCATCATTATTATGTATTTCTATTGCAAATGTAGTATTTTCTAAAATAGTATTTGTACTATCATTTGTTGTAGTAACTTTAGTAGTTGTTAGTTTTAATGGTATTTCTTTTGAAACTATATCTTCAACTTTTAAAACAGGCTCATTAAAACGGGAATTACCAATAATATTATAAACTAATGAATAATTATAATTTTTATAATAATTTTGATAAAATTTTTTTTCATAATATCACAAATTATATTATAAATAAAATACAAAAAGTAAATTTACTATTTTAATTAAATATTACATTTCGTATTTTATTAATTATCTCTTTTAATTCTATGACACTCAACTCATCTATATTACAATCTATGATATCACCTATAAATTGTAACTTTTCTTCTTTGCTTTTATTATCATTATAAATTATTCTATAAGTTATATTATTTTCTTTTAACAATCTTTCATACTTTATTAAAGATTCTTTAGGAAATCCGCATTTATCACATTCTTTTGAAAATTTTGTTAATTTAAGATTAAATAATTCATTGCATATTATAGCATCTGAATCTAAAATAACAAAAAAATTACCACATTCAAATAGATATATTATTTCTGGATTATTATTTTTCAACATTTCATATTTATCAAACAATTTGCTCATTTAAAAACTTCTTCCTATTTTTTCTTACTTTTATAATATTTTTGGGCAATATTTAAGCCTTCTTTAAGTTGATTTAAATCTTCTATACTTATATCTGTTTCAATTTTTTTATTTATTGAAGAAAATTTCATAAAATTATTATTAAATGTTAGAAGCTTCATAAACTTTATAATATCATATATGATAACTCCTAAAGCTGGTAGTAGAATTACTAATATCCAGCCAAATTTATTAGCAAGTAAAAATTGTACTCGTCCTAATTGAGGAAGTTTAAATAATACTTTTCCTATGACATCATTATAATTAACTGTTGCCTGATCGGCTGTTAAATTATTATCACCTTTTGTAATAAAAGAAGTAGTTCCATCTGGATTGTTTAAAACTTCAAGAACTCTATGAGTAACAGTCAATCCTTTAGAAACATTACTATTAGAAATAAATGTAATGACATCTCCTCTTTTAATATCTGTTTCTTTTAAAACACTAATATTTACTACTACATCATATACTCTAATATTGGGTTCCATACTTGGACTTATGATTGTATATAAACCAAAATGTGGTAAATTTGTAGTTGGATCTTTTTCATAAGCTTTTAGCGATAAAAAATAATACGCGAAAAAAACACCTAAAAATATTAATACCATGATAACAGCGTATGATAATAATTTAAGCGCCTTATTTAGATAATATTTAAATTTTTTTCTTCTTTCCCTTTTATTCATTTTATCACCAAACTAATCTTTATGTTGTCGCATTTGCTTTATCCGTTTCATTTGATATATATGTTGTTTCAGAAACTTCTGCAGATATATATGCTTCTATTACTTTATTTTGGTCTATATTTTGTTCATTCCCAGTCTCATTTACCCAGATTTCAAAAGCCCATTCATCACGAGATGCTAATCCTCCAATTTCACCAGTGCCAATTAATATTTTTTGTTCTTCATCCTGATTAGCAAGTTCCAAAGGAATATAACCAACATCAAAAGATTCTGATTCTAAAGGTAAACCATTTCCATATGGAGTAAACTTCACTTTATAATCATCATTTTCATTACCAAATTTCATTCTGGCTTCTCCACTATTTACGCCGGTTTTTACGTTAATTAAATATACAACATTATCTGTTAAAAAAGTATCTTTAGTAATATTTAAATAAACATTATATTTGACTTTTTCATTTTTATCCATTGATGTTGAACTTGTAAGTGAAAAATAAATAATATTTTTTACTTCTTCATTTTCGCTCCATATAGGTCTTCCTGGTATTGCTCCATCATAATATATAGTATTTCCATGTTCAAAGTTAATTACTCCTAAACTTACTGATTTAATTATTGTCTTGGCCTCGCTCATATTACCTTTAATCATAACAGTAAAATAAGCAAAAGTTGTCCCGATAACAGCAATAAGAAGAGCAAATATACTAATAACAGTTAGAATAATTATTAACCCTTTATTATTTTTTTCCAAAATGTATCACCTTTATCATATAAATATTATCATGATACATAAAAAAATTCAATGTATAATTTTTTGGACTACTAAAAAACAATACCAATGGTATTGCTCTTAATGAATAACAATCAAAATTTTAATTTTGTTTATGAAAAAAGGAAAAAATAGTGTGAGTTTAAGTTTATATTTTTATATAGGATTTTGTAAAAATAATAAAAATTCCTTTTTTCATTTATTATTTTAACTAAAGTTTATGAAATTTTTATGAATTTTTTGTGATTTCAAAATAAAATCTAGTTCCTTTATTTATTTCACTTTCTACTCCATAAATAAAATTATGTTTTTCCAAAATATTTTTAACTATAGATAACCCTATACCACTTCCAACTTTATTTCTCTTATGATTTTTCTCATTCTTATAATACTTATCCCAAATTATCTTTAAATCACTTTGTTTAATGCCCTTACCTGTATCAATAATATTAACTAAATAAGTTTTCTTTTTCTCGATAACTTCTATAGTAATAGTTAAGTCATCTCCAGTATAATTAATCGCGTTATTTACAAGATTATAAATAACTTGATATATCTTATTAACATCTCCAATTACACTTGCTTTATCTGGTATTTTTAAAACAAAATTATAATTTTCTGTTTCTTTTATAATTCTATAACTATTTATTATATTTCTTATTAATTCAGACAAATCAAATACTTTTTTATCTAATTTTTCTAAATTTTCTTCTAGTCTACTTAAATTTAATAAATCATTTACTAAAACATTTAATCTATCAGATTCATTTATTATAATATTCAGATTTTCTTTTCTTTTATTTTCATCATTAATATTTATATCTCTAGTCATCTCAGCATAAGCTTTTATCATAGTCAAAGGAGTTTTTAAATCATGAGAAACATTTGCAAGCAAGTCACGCCTTAACTCATCAGTTCTATTTATTTCTTTATTTGCATACATCAAAGCTTCTGCAAGATCGTCTATTTCTCTTATATTACTTTTTTCAAAATTTAAAGTTCTATTTCCCTTAGCTAACTTTTTTGCCTCTTTTGTAATCTTTATAATATGTTTATTTAATAATTTGGAAATATAAATTGATATTATTGCTGCTACAATTATAACAATTAAAGTTATATATATAAGTTGATTTCTTAAAACACTCGTAGTACTATCGACATCTTCCAATGCAGTATTTAAAAAAACATAACTATTATCACTAAGTTTAATATTAAATAAAATACTTTTACTATTATTTATTGGATTATTTAATTTTATTACTTCTTTTTTCTTAGAACTTTCTATAAAAGTATTAAGAATTTCATTAGTAGAGCTATTATTATATAAAAGACAATTTCTTTTTAAGCCGTTAAATAAATATTTTTCATCATTAGAAATATATTCTATACAAATATCATTATTATATGCAAGTTCTTCGAGTTCTCGAAAAGTATAATTATTTTTTTTAAGCTTTGAAACTATTTTAGTTAAAGAATTAACTTGATACTTTTCATAATATGTTTTTAAAAAAATTATTTGAAATGCCCATAATATTAATAATATAACTATGGAAAAAGATATTAAACAAAACATCGTTTTAAATTGAATGCCATTTTTTTTATTCTTTATACTCAAATTTATATCCTACTCCTCTAACAGTTTTTATACAATCTTTATAGTTTTTCAATTTATTCCTTATTAATTTTATATGAGCATCAATGGTTCTATCTTCAGCTTCATAATCAAATCCCCATATTTTTTCAATAATAGTATCTCTTGACAATGCTATACCTTGATTACATAAAAACATCTTTAATAAATCAAATTGTGTACGTGTAAACTCTATAATTTCATTATCAATTTCTACTGTTTTGGAAAGATCATTTAACATAATATTTCCTACTTTTATAATATCTTTTTTTGATTCGTTTCTTTTACAAACAGCTTTTATTCGTGCAATTAATTCTTTAGGACTAAAAGGTTTGGTAACATAATCATCTATTCCCAAATCAAAACCTAAAAGTTTATCATATTCATCAACTCGAGCACTAAGCATAATTATTTTTACATCACAATTTTTCTTTATCTCTTTTACAGCACTATAACCATCTAATTTAGGCATCATTATATCCATTATTATACAATCATAATTATTTTTATTTGCTAATTCTATAGCTATATTCCCATTTTCAGCTTCATCAAATTCAATATTTTCATTTTTTAAATACTCTTTAATTACATTTCTTATAAGAATTTCATCATCTACAATCAGGACTTTCAAAACAAATCACCTCAATCAAATATTTTATTATTAAAATATGAAATATATATGAAAAAAGAACTTAATTATAGTTCTACATTATGGTAAATGTTTGTTACATCTTCAATATCATCTAGTAAATTATAAAGCCTTAAAAAAAGTTCTTTATCCTCATCATTAAGTTTGACTTTTTCTTTAGGATACATCCCCACTTCATCTATTTCATATTCAATATTATTTATAAAACTTTCTAAAACATCTTTTATATTGTGTATATCAGATGGATTACATGTGATAGTTATTAAATCTTCTTCACTTTCTATATCATTGATTTCGATTCCACTATCAACTATTTTTTCAAAAACTTCTTCCTCATTATCATATTTAATAGAAATAACTCCTAAATAATCGTAATTATAACTTACGCTATTAGTCACACCTAAACTTTTATTCACTTTATTAAATGCAGCTCTTACAAAACCGACAGTTCTATTCACGTTATCTGTTAAAGTTTTTATAATTAAAGTACTAGCTCCTGGCCCAAAACCTTCATAAATTACTGTTTGGTAATCTTCTCCATTATTACCTTTGGCCTTATCTACTGCTCTATTTATAATATCACTTGGGACTTGACTTTTCTTTGCTTTTTCAATAATTCTTTTCAAATTAATATTTGTATCTATTTCTGGATTCCCTTTTGCAGCTAAATAAATTTCTTTTGCAAAAGTACTATATAATTTGGCTTTGGCAGCTCCAGTTTTTTGAATACTAGCTTTTCTAACTTCATAAGCTCTCCCCATTAGATTCACCTCGCTTTTTTATTATATATTTATTCATATTAATTTTCAATACTAATAATTTAATTGATGCACAAAATCATTAACTATTTTACTCATACATTTTAAGTTATTATTTTTAATAAATTTAATGATTTTTTTTATTTTATAAACCCTATAATAATAAATACTGTTATACTCCAATATATCTTCAATACTTCTAATTATAATTTCTTTTAAATCAGGAGTCTTATACTTTAATTTTATAAGATTTAATAAACTATTATCTATTTTTCTTATAATATATTCAGCATTAGTAAATTTTTTAAAATAATATTTATATCCACAAATTTTATCAAATTTTAAAAGAGTATCATAATATCCCATTTTAAAATTTTCTTGAATATCTTTATTATCAAATAGTATTACAGGTCCTGTATCTTTTGTAGGAGAAATTACTGTAATACTTGATTTTGAAAATAATTTCTTTTTTTGATTCCCAATGCCATTTATTTTAATAGCAAAAATTTCATTACACCCATTTTTTTCTAATAAAGTAATAGGTAAATTATTCGAAAATCCTCCATCTAAATAGTAAGAATCATCTATAATTTTATTCATTTTAAATATAGGTAAATATGAGCTTGCTAAAATATATTCTGAAAGTTTACCCTCTTGTATTTCTTTAATAGTTATCTCTAAAGGTTTTAAGTCTTTCAAACGAACAGTAACTAACCCATATTTAACTTTACTTGCTCTAATCTTTTCTTCAGAAATATATGTATCTATGATTTCTTTATATGTAGAAATGTTTAATCCTTTATTTTTTAAAACTTTTTTTATTTCGTCAAATGAGATTTTTATATTCTCTTTATTAATTTTAAAATTTTTATAAATCTTCACAAAATTTTTACTTAAACCTATTATTTCACTATCTGCAGTAAGCCACAGTTTTTTTGCTAATTTCATATTTCCTTGTACAATTAAAGCGGCATTTAAAGAACCAATACTTGTCCCTGCGACCATATCAAATTTTATTCCCATTTTTTTCAAGGCTAAATATGCACCTATTTCATATGACCCTTTAGCGCCTCCACCTTCTAAAGCTAATCCTCTAATTGTTTTTTCTTTTTTCAACTTCATCATCTCGAATCTGTTTTTCAAGTTTAAATTCATTATTTTTTAAAGATCCTATTCGTTTGTTTAAAAGAGTGTATGAATATGCATTAATTAAATCATTTAAAATTTTATCTAATCGGTTAAAATTTTTGTAAACTAATTGTCCAAAAAAAGGATTAATATGATTTAAATTTTTAAATAATTTTTCATCAGTTCTGCTTAACAAAATATAGTTTTTATTTAAGCTCATAAGTGCTTCATTATATTCTTTTAAAATCTCCTCAATTTCATCTTCAATACATATATAAAATAAATGTACATTCATATACTCATTCAAATCTAAATTTAGTTCTATAGATTTATTATATAAATCATAAATAAATTTCACAGTTTCATTTATATTATCAAGTAATTTTTTCTCATAATAAAGTATTTTTTCTTTTAATTTTTCTTCTTTTTCAACGCTCTTTTTAAACTTGAATGTTTTATTTTTTTCTAAAGTTAGTTCATATTTTAATTTCATAATATATTTTACAATATAACTATCATAATTTTCAAAATATAATAAATCAGTTAAATTAGTACTTCTTTTAGTTCTAACATTTTCAAATAAAATATCATAGTATTTAAAATCAACAACGTTTAACTTTTTCTTCAAAATACTAGATTCTTTTTCAAAATTATTAATTATTGAATTTAATACTTCTATTAATTTTTTTAGTTCTTTTGTAGTATGTATCTCATTTAAAGAAACATCTTTAAAATGTTTTTCTAATTCTTCTTTTAGTTTATCATATTTAATAGAATTATTTATAAACTCATTATTATTTCTACTAAATGTCATATAATTAATTATTATATCAATGGCTTTTTTCAAATCCTCCGAAGAAACACCATTAAAAAAATCTACATTTGCATCTAACTCATCTAAAGAACTCATTTCTGTTAAAAGTTTTAGTTGCCTTTTTAAAACTTCTTCTTTGAAAAAAAATGTATTCTTATCTTTTCCATTATGTAAAGAATCATATTCATTTTGGCTGATTTCATCTAAAATATTATTTCTAACCATTTCTTTAATTTTTAAAAACTCCATAATTATTCTCCTTTTTAAATATTGTTTGTCTTTTTCAATAAAAATTTAACTGCATTATTAATTTTATCAAAAATAAATAAACTACAAATAAATAATACTATAAACACTAAGATTGTATCTTGATTAATATAACTTATATTGAAAAAACTATATTGAAATATTGCACAATATCCAAATCCAATAAGTAATGCACACATTAATATGATTCTTAATAAATTATATGGTTTACATATATTATTTAAAAATATAAAACCAGTTGTTGCTGTTAAAAATACTGTTAAAGTATTACATAAATCTGAATCTAAGCCGAATTGTCTTTCAAATAAACTTATAATTACTACATTAAATACTACAGTTAATGAGCTTGGCAAACTTTTTAAAAAAACCTTTTCTAAAAAGTTTCCTTTTACTAATTCATTATTACTTTCAAGAGCTAGTATAAAAGAGGGGATTCCGATTGTAAACATAGTTATAAGTGTTAAATGTATAGGTATAAAGAAATACTCCGTACTTAAATAAATACAGACAAGTATTAAAATAATGGTAAATATAGTTTTACTTAATAATAAAGAACTACTTCTTTCAATATTATTAATACTTCTCCTACCTTCTTTTAATATAAGAGGTAAATTATCTATTTTAGAATTTAATAAAACAAATTGACTAACATTTTTGGCTGCATCACTTCCATTTGCCATAGCGATAGAACAGTCTGCTTCCTTTAATGCTAAACAATCATTTACCCCATCTCCAGTCATTCCAACAAAATGACCACTCTCTTTTAATGCACATATTATTTTTTTCTTTTGATCAGGTTTAACTCTTCCAAAAACATTATAATTTTTAACAATTTCCGGAATTTTTTCATCAGATACTTTACTAAAGTCAATACTTCTTATATCTTCAATACCAGCTCTTTTCGCTATTTTAGATACCGTCAAATTATTATCTCCACTTATTATTTTTATATCAACATTTTGACTTTTAAAATAATCTAAAGTTTCTTTCGCATTTTCTTTTATTTTATCTTGTATCAATATAAAGGCTAAAGGAATATTTTTATCAATATTTTTAAATTCGTTTTTATTTTGAACTAAAACAAGAACTCTATAATCTTCTTGATATTTTTCAATTTCATTTATATTATCTTTTAGTAAATTTTCAGGACTTCCCAAATAAAAATTGCCTTCTTTAAAACTAACTCCGCTATATTTTCTTATACTAGAAAAATTTAATTTATCTAAAATAGTAAATGTCGTTTTTTCTCCAATATAATCTTTCAGTGCTTTAAAAGTCACACTATTATCATCTAAAGCGTTTATATAATTTGCCAAAATATTCTTTATGTCCTTTAGTTTATTATCTTTATATGGAATTATTTCTTTAACTTCCATTATACCTTCTGTAATAGTACCAGTTTTATCTAAGCAAATTGTGTCTACTCTTGCTAAATTTTCTATAGCATATAATTCTTGTACTAAAACATTATATTTTCTTAATCTTAAAACACTTACAGCCATTGCAGAACTTGTCAAAAGTACTAGTCCTTCTGGAATCATTCCTATTAAAGCACTCACTGTGCTCATTATAGAAGAAGAAACATTAAAATTAGATATATATAATTGATTTATCATAAAAAGTATACCTATAGGTATGAGACAAAAACTTAATATTTTTAACATTTTATCAAAAGAATTATATATTACTGAATTTATTTTCTTTATATATTTTGCTTCACTACTAATTTTCGAAATATAATTATCCTTTCCTATATGAATAACTTTAACAAAACATTTTCCACTTACAACAAAACTTCCACTTAAAATATTATCTTTTTCTTTTTTGGTAATAACCTTCTCTTCCCCTGTAATAAAAGACTCGTCCACCTCTACATTTCCTTCTAAAATTTCACAATCTGTAACAATTTGATTGCCTGTAGTATATATACATATATCATCTAAAACAATTTCTTCTCTTGATATTTCTTTAGTTTTGCCATTTCTTATAACTTTAATTTTTGTATCTGCAATAACATTTAATTTTTCAATTGTTTTCTTTGCTAATATTTCTTCAACAATACTAATAATAGTATTTGTAAATATAACTCCAACAAACAAACAATTTTTTAATGAATTTAATATTTGCCCGCTAATTATTCCACTTAAAATGACTAAACTCCCCAAAAGAATATTTAAAAAATTAAAATATGTAAATATATGAGTTTTTATTATTTCTTTTGTAGTTTTGGTTTTTGGTTCATCAACATAATTTATTAAATTTTTATTTATTCTCTCTTCTACTTCTAAAGTTGTTAATCCACTTTTGTAATTTTTATTAATATTCATATTAACCTCTTCTTAAACATTATAACACGTATATTATTTATTAGTAAATTAATTAAAATGAGTATGAGTATAATACTTTTTTTATAGCATGTATTTAATGATTTTTTCTAAAAAAATATTTCCAACACACACAATAATAAATTTTAGAATATAATAAATTGGATTAGGAGGGTTTATGAAAAAGAATATACTTATTATAAGTATTATTTGCTTAATAATTTTATGTTTAACATTTTTTATCTTTAAATATAATAATAAAAACGAAAAATTAGAAAAAATTACTGTGGCTGAAGTTACACATTCGGCATTTTATGCACCTTGGTATGTTGCTTTAGAAAAGGGATATTTTAAAGAAGCCGGTATAGATGTTGACGTAGTATTAACTAGTGGGGCTAATAATGTTGTTGCTGCCGTATTATCAAAAGATGTCGAAATTGGATTTTGTGGGCCAGAGGCTACAATTTATATTTATAACGAAGGTGAAAAGGATTACATTCAAACATTTGCTGGATTAACAAAAAGAGATGGACAGTTTATTGTTTCAAGAACAAAAGAAGAAAACTTTAATATAGAAGATTTAAAAGGAAAAGAAGTATTAGCAGGAAGAGTTGGAGGTATGCCTGAATTAAATTTTGAAAACGCTTTAAGAAATAGTGACGTAAATTTAAATAAGGTAAATATTAATACTACTGTTGATTTTGCGTCTTTATCTGGAGCATTTATAGGTGGAACTGGTGATTATGTAAATTTATTTGAACCAAATGCTACTGCTTTAGAAAACCTTGGATACGGATATGTGGTTGCATCAATAGGACAATTATCTGGAGAAATGCCATATACAGCATTTAATGCAAGAAAAAGTTATATAAAAAATAATGAAGATTTAATAAAAAGATTTACAAACGCGATAGCAAGAGGATTAGAATTTGTTAAAAATAATGATTCAGAAGTTATTGCAAATACTATTATTAACCAGTTTCCAGACACTTCAATCAATGATTTAATTAAAATTGTTGAAAGATACAAATCACATGATTCTTGGTTATCTACACCTTATATTAGTGAAGAAAGTTTTAAAAATTTAGAAAAAATTATGATTGAATCAAATCAACTGGAAGATTATGTTAATTATAATGATTTAATTAATAATTATTATGAATAATATTTTAAAAATAAAAAATTTAAAAAAAACATATAACACTAAATTAGGATGTGTAGAAGCTTTAGAAAATATAAATTTAAATATTAAAGAAAATGAAATTATAGGTATTATTGGAAATAGCGGATGTGGAAAAAGTACTTTGTTATCTATAATAGCAAAATTAGAAAAACCAACATCTGGTGAAATTATAACTAACAAAACTGATTTTACTGTTGGATACATGCTTCAAAATGATGCTTTATTTCCTTGGCTAACTATTTTAGATAATGCAATTTTAGGATTAAAAATCAAAGGAATTGCAACTAAAGATAATGTTGACTATACTATTCAGCTTTTAAAAACTTATGGATTAGGCGAATTTTTAAATAAATATCCTAATAGCCTTTCAGGAGGAATGAAACAACGCGTAGCATTGATTAGAACTCTTGCCATTAAACCTGATATTTTACTTTTAGATGAGCCATTTTCAAAACTAGATTTAATTACAAGGCTTAATATAAGTGATGATGTTTATAATATAATAAAAAATGAAAAGAAAACCACAATCATTATAAGTCATGATTTGGGAGAATGTATTTCTCTTTGTGATAGAGTTGCAATAATGTCAAAAAGACCTGGAAAAATAAAAAATATATATGAAATAAATTTATTAAATAAAAGTATTCCTTCAAAAAATCGAACTGATGAAAAATTTTACTACTATTATGATATATTATGGAAGGAAATTGATAAATGAAAACTCAACAATCATTTTTAAAAAAAATAAAACGACAAAATATTAAAATCAAACTTTTTCAAATTTTTATAGGGATTATATTTTTAATTATTTGGGAAATTCTTAGCAGATATAAAATTATTAATAGTTTTATTTTTTCTAGCCCTTATAAAGTTTTTATCTCTATAATTGATCTTTATAAAAATAATAATTTATTTAATAATGTTGCTGTAACTTTATATGAACTTATTGTTTCTTTTGGAATAGGAAGCTTTCTCGGATTTATAATAGCATTATTATTCTATTCATTCCCTATATTAAAAAAAATATTTGATCCTTATTTAACATTACTTAATAGCTTACCTAAAGTAGCTTTGGGCCCGTTATTAATGATTTGGGTTGGTGCAAATAATAAGGCAATAATTATTATGGCTTTATTAATAAATTTAATTGTATCTATTATAAGTTTTTACAACGGCTTTGCTTGCACAGATGAATATAAACTAACTCTATTAAAATCTTTTGGAGCTAAAAAATATCAAATAATATTTAATTTAGTAATTCCTAGCAGTTTAGAAACAATATTCTCTACTTTAAAATTAAATATAAGTATGTCATTAATCGGCGTAATTATGGGAGAGTTCTTAAGTAGTAAAGCTGGTATAGGATATTTAATTTTATATGGAACGCAAGTTTTTAATTTAAATCTTGTAGTATCAGGAATTTTCTTATTATTAATTCTTTCATACTTAACTTATATATTAATTTGTTATATAGAAAATAAATTTGCTTATTATAAATAAAAGGCAATGATTATCTTTTTTGTATAACAACCAATTATTTTGTTATAATTATTTTAGGTGATTTTATGAATATAAAAGAAAATATGTTAAGATATGAAAAAGACTTTAGCAAATATGCAACAAAAAACTCTGATGCAGAAAGATTATTTGATTATAAAGAAGATTTTAGGCCAAATTATTATAGAGATATTGATAGAATTATATATAGTTTGTCTTATACAAGGTATAACGATAAAACTCAAGTTTTTTCTAATATAAACAATGATAATATTTCTAAAAGAATTATTCATGTACAACTTGTAAGTAAAATCGGAAGAACAATTGGAAGAGTTTTAAAGCTTAATGAAGATTTAATCGAAGCAATAGCATTAGGACATGATATAGGTCATGTTCCATTCGGACATGTTGGAGAAAATATTTTAAACAAGATTTCATTGAAATATAATGAAGGATATTTTCTACATAATATACAAAGTGTTAGAACATTAATGAATGTTGAAGATTTTGGAAAAGGTAAAAATATAACAGTTCAGGTATTAGATGGAATTTTATGTCATAACGGAGAAAAATTGTTAAAAAAATATGAATATGTAAAAAAGGATAAAAATACTTTTATGGAAGAATATAATAAATGTTATTATGATAAGAAATTAGCCACAAACATTAAACCTATGACTTTAGAAGCTTGTGTAGTTAGAATAAGTGATATAGCAGCATATGCTGGCAGAGATTTAGAAGATGCTATAGAATTAAATAAAATTAGAAAAGACCAGTTGCCAAAAGAAATAACAGAAATCTTAGGAAATACTAATAAATCCATTGTTAATACTATAATAACTGACATAATAAATAATTCATACGATAAACCTTTTATTGAGTTATCAGATAAAATATATACTGCTTTAAATAATTTATTAAAATTTAACTATAAAAATATTTATTTTAAAGCTAATTCTGATAATCAAATGAAAGAGTATGAATTTATGTTTAATGTTGTTTTTGAAAAATGTATGTATATTTTAAAAAATAATCTTACAGATTATAATATTTATAAATTATTTCTAAATAAAATGAACTCAGAATATAAACATAATACCAATGCTAGAATAGTAATAGACTACATAGCAGGAATGACCGATGATTATTTTATTAACGAATATAATATTTTAAAAAAAATATAAAAAAGAGTTTTAAGTTAAATTATTAATTAACCTAAACTCTTTTTATTTTGCTTCTTCTTGTACTCTAGTCTCTCTAATAACAGTAATTTTTATTGTTCCAGGATATTGTAAATCTTGCTCTATTTTTTCTTTTATTTTTCTGGCAATTTTAAAGCTCGATAAATCATCAACTTCTTCAGGTTTTACTATAACTCTTATTTCACGTCCTGCCTGAATTGCATAAGACTTTTCTACACCTTCAAAGCTATTTCCAATTTCTTCTAATTTTTCTAATCGTTTAATATAATTTTCCATAGAATCATTTCTTGCTCCAGGACGTGCTGCAGATAATGTATCGGCGATTTGAACAATAACTGCAATAACACTGTTAGCATCTACATCACCATGATGTGATTCTATTGCATTTATAATTAAGTCATCTTCTTTATATTTTTTCGCAATATTTACTCCTATTTCAACATGGCTTCCTTCAGTTTCAAAATCAATCGCCTTACCTATATCATGTAATAATCCAGCTCTTTTTGCTATAGTTATATTTTCATTTAATTCTGAAGCGATCAATCCACTCAAATATGCAACTTCTTTTGAATGTTTAAGTGCATTTTGCCCGTAGCTAGTCCTAAAATTAAGTTTACCAATTAATGTTACTAAATCAGGGTCAAATTTAGATAAACCCAGTTCAGTAATAGTATCGTTCCCAATTTCAACAACACGAGCATTCATATCACTACATACTTTATCATATATTTCTTCAATTCTGGTTGGATGTATTCTACCATCTTTGATTAATGTCTCTAATGTTATTTTTGCGATTTCTCTTCTAAATGGATCAAATGAAGATACAACAATAGTTTCTGGAGTATCATCAATTATTAAATCTACACCAGTGACAGCTTCAATGGTCCTAATATTTCTTCCTTCTCTACCAATTAATCTCCCTTTCATTTCGTCATCAGGTAAATCTATTGTAGTTACAGTTTGTATTGTTGATACATCATTACTATATCTTTGCATACTATTTATAAGCAAATTCTTAGCTTTTTTATCAACTTCCAATTTTGCCTCTGCCTCTTTTTCCTTTATAAATCTTGCAATTTCATCAGCCATATCATTTTCAACTTTATTCAAAATTAAATCATGAGCTTGTTCTTTAGAAAACTTAGAAATCTTTTCTAATTTTTCCATTTCTTCCCTTAATAGTTCATCCACTTGTAACTCTTTTTCTTGTAATTGTTTTTGTAAAGCATTTAAATTATTATCTTTTTGTTCTAATAAATTATCTCTGTTTTGCAATAGTTCTTCTCTTTTATCTAATGATTTTTCTCGTACTAATAAACGTTCTTCACTAGCTAGAACTTCTTGTTTTTTTTCTTTTGTTTCTTTTTCTAAAACTGTCTTTAATTTATAATTTTCTTCTTTTATTTCTAAAATACTATCTCTTTTATATTTTTCAGCTTCTTTTTTAGCATCTTCTAATAATTTTTCTGCCTTTTTACCAGCTCCTGCTCCAGTAATTACTATTAAAATATATATTACTAAAGCTCCTAATATCAAACCAACAATAAGAGTTATTATGGATATTGTATTTAATACCATAAAATCCTCCATCTATTTTATAAATAATTATAAATTTATTTATATCTCAATTATAAAATTTTTTTTATAATTTAGCAAGCTAATGATTTAAATAAAAAAAAATATATAAGTCATACTACATATATATTTTTACAATTCTTATTTATCTTTTTTTGAAGTTTTATCTTCTTTTATTAATCCATAATGTAATCTTATCTTTTTATCTATTTCATCCATTATTTTTGGATTTTCTTCTAAAAATATTTTTGCATTTTCTTTTCCCTGACCTATTTTTTCTCCATTATAAGAATACCATGCTCCACTTTTTTCAATTATATCAATATTACTAGCAATATCAACTATTTCTCCCGACTTTGATATACCATTACCGTACATTATATCTACAACTGCTGTTTTAAATGGTGGAGCAACCTTATTTTTTACAACTTTTATATTAGTTCTATTTCCAATTATATTTTCGCCCATCTTTATTTGTTCTCCACGCCTAATATCTAATCTAATAGTTGAATAAAACTTTAAAGCTCTTCCTCCTGGAGTAGTTTCTGGATTTCCAAAAAGAACTCCTACTTTTTCTCTTAATTGATTTATAAAAATGGCTGTGGTTTTAGTTTTATTAATTGTTCCACTAAGTTTTCTTAAAGCTTGAGACATAAGTCTAGCCTGTAGGCCAACATGTGAATCTCCCATTTCACCCTCAATTTCAGCTTGTGGTACTAATGCAGCAACGGAATCTATTACAATTATATTTACTGCTTCACTTCTTACTAAAGCTTCACAAATTTCTAAAGCTTGCTCACCTGTATCTGGTTGAGATAATAATAATTCATCAATGTTTACTCCAAGTTGTTTAGAATAAACAGGATCTAATGCATGTTCTGCATCAATAAATGCAGCTCTTCCTCCGAGTTTTTGGACTTCAGCTATTGCCTGTAAAGCAATTGTTGTTTTTCCACTACTTTCGGGTCCATAAATTTCTATTATTCTTCCTTTAGGAAAGCCTCCAACTCCCAATGCTATATCTAATCCTAGAGATCCACTTGAAGTTGTTTCTATTTCCATATGTTCTGTTCCTCCAAGCTTCATTATTGAACCTTTTCCAAACTGTTTTTCTATATCCGCTAAAACTTGTTCTAATGCTTTATCTTTATCTTTTATGTCTTTAATAGTTTTCATATTTCCTCCAATTTAATACACTTCAATTGTATCAATCTCTTTTATAATTGTCAACATTTTTCTCGAACAATTGTTCCAGATTTTTATTTTTTGCAAAAAAAAAGATTATTTATCTTCTAAAAAAAATTGCTTATTTTTATAAAAATATTCTATACCTGAATAAACAGACAATACAGTAGCCATTAATAATAAAACATAATCTAATCTAAATCCAATCAATTCAAATGGCAAATTTGAAAATAATACTAAAGATAAGCCTACCATCATACAAATTGTCTTAATTTTTCCCCAAATACTTGCTCCAACAACATTTCCCTTGGAACCTGCAACCATCTTTATTGAATCAACAATAGTATCTCTAGTAATTATAACAACTGGAATTATTAATGGAATATTTCCATTATATGCCAAAATAATTAAGACACCGTTAACAAGTATTTTATCAGCAATTGCATCCATCACTTTACCAAAATCTGTAACTAAGTTCCTTTTTCTTGCAATATTACCATCTAAGAAATCAGTAATCGAAGCAATAATGAATAAAATGCCTGCTATAATATAATTAATACTTAATGTAACATTAGAACCTATTTTATATATAGGAATATTAATCCCTAACATTCCAAAAGGAAACATTAATAATATTAAAACTATAATAGATAAAATAATTCTAACTATCGTTATTTTATTTGGTAAATTCATACACTACTCCTTATCTAAAAAAAATAAAATCTGTAGAATTAGTTATGGCAATTTGTCTTACACTCCATACCAAAGCTAAAAGCATTACAACAATCGAAATAATTAATGCAATAATATATGGAGCAGTTCTTAACTTAGGAACTGCTTTAGTATAAGGCGAAGCTACTCTTTCATCTTTTTGTTCTTCTACTAATTTATTCTTAGTTGCTTCTTCTATTTTATCCATAGGAATTTTGCTAGTTCTTTCAAACATAAAAGAATTAAAGTCATCTATAATTTCCTTATAATCTAAACCTATATATTTTGCATATCTTTTTATATAATCTTTTAACTCAAAAATATCTTTAAAAGCTCCCATATTTCCATCTTCTATTTGCTCCAGTAATATTATGGGAATATCTAAATCTTCACTTACTTCTTCTAAAGCTATACCCGATACTTCTCTAGAATTTCTTAAAGTATCTCCAACTTCAATCAAAGTACTCACTCCTTTATAAAAAATAAAATCTTATAAGCCATGTTCTGTACCTATATTAGGCGACAAACATTTATCTACAGAATAACTGTTCTTTACTCAATTCATTTTTCTTGTAAAGACTCCCCTACCATATTTTGGGTTTCTCGCTCGCGGGGTTTATCACGTTCCATTATATTCGTTTCCAAATATACTCGTCTCTTTGACACTTTTATATCTAATTTAACCATGATTAGGTTATTTCGAAGCCGTTAGTTAAAACTACTTAGAGTTATTTTTTCCTCTAACACGAACACTACTACCATCTCAGGCTAGTGCGAGCATGGACTTTCCTCTACATAAAATTATATGCAGCGTTTGTCTAGATTTTATTCATCTTTTCCATAAACAAATTTCTCTAATCTACTTATTCTTCTCAAAAGATCTAGATTACTAGTAGAATTATTAGAACTCTCATTTGCAGACTCTATATCATCTTTTAACTTTCTAACTTCGGCTCTTAATTTAGAACTTTCTTCTGTTAAGAAGCGATTATCTTTTTCAAGTTTTTTGATAATATTCATAAATTCTGTATAATCTCTAATAACCATATCTAAAAATTTATCTACTTCTTGTGGTCTATACCCTCTTGCATCTATTTTAAACTCTTTATCTAAAATATCTTGAGTTGTCAAATAAAACTTTTCGCCATGCATCGAATATCACCTTTCTTATAAAGATATTTTATAATTATTATTTAAGGTTGTCAAGGGAAGCTATTTAGTAATATTTTGATATGAGTTTTGGTTATTTTTATAATTTGTTGTATAGTATTTTATTAATAAGAACATTCAAAAAAGATTTAATTAAAAATAAAAAATCCCATATAGAGATTTTTCAAAATCTTATTTCATAGCATGTTTTTGATGTATTTTGCAGTTTGCTATATCAATTTCTTTTATAATTTGTTCTATAATAAAATCTATTCTTATAAGAATCCCTTCTTCCATTTAAATTTTAACAAAGAATAAATAAATTACAATAGTTTCGACAAAAGATTACTTTATTTGAAAATATTCTAAAATACTATCAGCAATAGAATACCCAATTTCCATTTTATTTTCCATAATCCACTGGGCATCAGATTCATAATCATGATGTGCAACTTCAATTAATATGCCAAAAGGGACATACGAAGGGTTAACTTCAGCTAAAGAACCAGCAGCATATTTAACTCCACGATTTGCTAAAGGATCTTCTTTTTTGTAATAAATATCTATTAAATTATTTTGTATTTTTTGAGCTAAAGAATATGTAAGCGAATCTTCGTTATTTATCCATGTTTCAATACCATAAACACTATGATCTAAACTTGCATTAGAATGTATTGCCAAATGCAGATCTACGCCTAAGTAATTGCTGTCTTTAGTCCATCTATTAATATCTCCATATTCATTTCTATAAACAGTTACATTATAACTTTCTAATCTTTTTTGAATAAAATCACTTAAATCATTCATTTCTTTTTTTTCATTAGTATATCCAACAGAAGATACTCCTAAATTATTGTATTGATTTGAAGCACTTAAATAAACTTTATACTTATTTTTTTTGCCAATTTTAAAATTATATGTAGAAACTACACTATCATTTTTTTTATCTTCTTTAGCATAAGTTTTTAGTATAGTATCTTCATTAATTTCAATTGCACCACTATATTTAATACCATTTTCTGATGGATCAGTTCCATCTAATGTATAATAAATAGTTGCTAATTTATCAGAATTAAATAACTCTATTTTTGTCCCTTTTTCTATATTTTTAAAGTTATAATTTGTATATACTGGTTTTAAAGTTTCCTTAGAGTCAATATTAAAACTTACTTCACTAGTTTTGGAGTAATCTATATAATCGTAATATGAAGCTGTAATTTTAATTTTATATGAAGAAGCCTTATCAAATAAATTGCTTGATAAAATTACTGTTTTATCATTAATTTCTTTTCTTCTAATTAAAATATTATTACAATAAAGTTCCAATAAATAGTTACTCGCGTTATCTCCACCTTCAAAGGATAATGCAACATCATTATAACTCAGTATATCCCCATTATTCGGATTAGTGATAACTATATCAGAAATAGGGCTCATTAAATTATATATATCTAAAGTAGATATAACTAAACTATTATCAATAATTTCTAATTTTATATGTGTCTTTTTATCTTTAAATAGACTATTTGAAATTGTATATGATAAAGATTTTATATCAATAGTTTTTAATATAGTATTATCCATGCTTATTTTTAGTTTATAATTTTTTTTAGACCAATCACCATCAAAATTAATTATATAATCATTTTCATTATTAACTAAAACGTTATTACTTGAAGAAAAACTTAATTCATTCCAAGTAAAAGTATAAGGTTTTTTTATAGATTTTTGGTTTTCATTTTTATCAAATGCAATAACAATTATTTTATAATCGCTACCATAAACTAAATCTTTTAAAGAAATCGTAGCACTATTATTTTTTACTGTCTTCTTATTTATAATATTGTCACTATTGTCATAAATAATTATATCATACTTATTAGCACTTTTAACTTCTTCAAAATAAATATAAAAGTTTAATCCTGTATTAGTAACACTTATAAATTTAAAATTATTTAACGTAGAATTATTTTTAAATATAAACATTACAATACAAAAAGTAAGTATTATAAATAAAATTAAAGTTGCTAAACCTACTTTAATAGTTTTTTTCATAATTCCAACTCCAACTATTTTTTTAAATTATTAAATCTATTTCTTATATTTTCTTTTATGTTTTTTGTTTTTAAAGTATTAATAACATATTTGTTATCAATAAAATCTAATATCATGCCTTCATTTAAATTGTCTGGTAACTCTTCTTTTGTTATCTCTATTATATTTTTAGTTTTTCTATCCTCTAATTCAACAATATTTTCTTCGATTTTTTCAACTGTAAACATATTTCCTCTCCAACTTTTATCCATCAATAAATGTTTTTATAGTTTCTATATTAATAGAATTTCCATCACTAGTTAATTTAATAGTTCCAACTTCATCAGTTCTATAGGTTTTAATATTTAAGTTGTTTAATTTTTCAAGAGTTTCTTTACTAGGATGGTTATAATTATTATTTTTTCCAACAGATATAATTGCATAAGTTGGATTAACCTTTTTTAAAAATTCTAATGACGAGCTATACTTAGAACCGTGATGTCCTATCTTTATAACTTCTGATGAAATATTTTTTTCAAGTAATTCTTTTTCTATACTTGAGGGTAAATCTCCCATAAATAAATAGTTAGTATTATAATAATTTATTTTTAAAACAATAGATGATTTGTTTAAATCATTTTCATCAGTTCCAGTGTACAAAATCTCAAAATTCATTTTATTTAAACTGAATTTTTCTCCTATCTTAGGTATAGTAATTTTATATTCTTTATTTTCAATCGCTTCTATAACATCCTCAAATGTTTTAGATGTAGTAATAGCATCAGGGAGATATATTTTATCAATATCAAATTCAGATATAATATTATCTAGACCGCCTATATGATCTTCGTGTGGATGAGTACCAATAACTACATCAAAATGATTGATATTTAGTTCATCTTTTATATAATTTACTAAATTATCGCCATCTTTATTATTTCCAGCATCAATTAAAACTGTTGAATTAGCTTGTTTAATCAATATTGAATCTGCTTGTCCAACATCAAAAAAATATATTTCAATCTTATTATTTGATATATTTTCAGTAAGCTTTATATTATTATTTTCTTCGTAATCATAAGCTAATTTGGAAAATTTTTCTTTTCCAAAAATAACAATGACTAAAAAGATTAATAAAATTATTAATTTATTAAAGAACTTATTTAACTTCCTACTACTCATAATATCTACCCTTATAAAGTATAGCATAAATTTATCATTAAAAAAAAGTAATAAAATAAGGTATACACTATATTTAAAATATTGTATAATAAAAAAAATAGGAATGATGTTATGAAAAGAATAATTAACAAATTTAAAAAACTTAAAAAAACTTACAAATTATTATATTTAATAAATGTCATAGTTTTTTTTATCAGTATTTGTTTTATAATTCAAGGACTATTACTATTAAAAAATATTGAAACTTTTTTGAGAATAATTATTATAGTATTCATAATTTTAAGTTTATTTATAGATATATTTATAAATATATTACTATTATTTAGCAAAAAAAATAAATTATTTATAGCTAATATAGTATTTGTACTATTTATAAGTATTTTATTTGTAGTAGGATCATTATATATAAATAAAACTTACTTTATTATAGATAATATGTCTAAAGACAATATAACTTATTCAACAAGCTTAATAACTATGAAAGACCAAGATTTTAAAGATTCTAAAAATTTTAAAGTAGGAATGATTAGTAATGAAAATGATATAGAAGGCAATATTTTAGCTAATAAATTAATAGAAAAAAAACATTTACAAAATATCGATTTAATTTATTATGATGATTACTTAGAAATGCTCGGAGACTTATATAATAATATTATTAATGGATTATTCATTAGTAGTAACTATAATTTAAGTTATTCTAATTATGAAAACTATAAAAATATTACAAATGAAACTAAAATAATATATTCATATAAAGAAAATATGAAAAATCAAGATTTTTCTCTTTCTACAAATAAAAGCTTAACTAGCCCATTTACTCTTCTTATTTTAGGCGTAGATTCTGAAAAAGAGGGATTTAATAAAAATACTATTTTCAATGGAGATACTATCATGTTGGTAACTTTTAATCCTTCTACTTTAAATACTACTATTTTTAGTATTCCCAGAGATACTTATGTTCCTATTGCATGTAACAATAATAAATCTAGCAAAATAAATTCTAGTGCAGTTGGTGGAACCTCATGTGTAATTAATACTGTAGAAAATCTTACAGGAATAAGTATTGATTATTATGTTAAAATAAATTTTAAAGGTGTTGTAAATCTGGTGGATGCTTTAGATGGCATTGAAGTTGATGTCCCAGTAAGTTTTTGTGAACAGAATAGTAATAGAGAATTTGGAAATAACGAAATTTGTTTAGAAAAAGGTTTGCAAACTTTAAATGGAGAGCAAGCCTTAGCGTTGGCAAGACACAGACATACTTTGCCTTTGGGAGATTTTCAGAGAGTTCAACATCAACAATTAGTTGTAGAATCTATTGCCAAGAAAGCAAAAAGTATTAAAAATTTAAGTCAATTTTATAATGTTTTAAATACAGTAAGTAATAATATTGAAACTAATATTGAACCAGATCAAATGTTAAATTTATATAATGTAGCAAAAAAGATGCTTTTAAATAAGAATTTTTCAATAAATATAGAAAAAACATATTTAACAGGGTATGATTTAACCCTAAATATTCCTGGATTGGGAAATGTTTATACATTTCAATACTACGAAGAAAGCTTAAATGAAATAATAAAAGCGATGGAAATAAATTTAGAATTAAAAGAACCAGAAATGATTAAAACATTTAATTTTTCAGCCAACTCTATATATGAAGTCCCTGTTATTGGGAAACAATATTATAATGTTAAAAGAAATGAAGCTTTGCCAAACTTTGTTGGAAGTTCAATTAGCTATTTAAAGTCTTGGGCTAGTGTCAGAAATATAACGGTATTAGAAAATTATGTAACCGAAGGGATGGATGGATACGATAGCTTAAAAGATAATATAATAATAAGTCAAAATATTAATAAAGGTACTCTTGTATCAAGTATAAATAGTATCACTGTAGATGTTGTTAAAGTAACTGTTAATAACAATATTAATAGTACTGAAAATAATAATGAGAATACTGAAATAAACAATACCGAAGATTCAACTCTTAAAACAACTAATGAAACATAAAAAATACAGAAAATTAATTATCTTCTGTATTTTTTTCCCTTTTTTTTTCTAAAGTTATGTCTTTCTTTGAATTGCTTTTATCTTCTTTATGATATTCTTTATTCTTTCTTCCATTAGTAAGTGTTTCGTGAATTTCTGATATATTTTTTATCATGTTTAATATTAATAATATGAATTCATATATTAATCGTAATGCAATATTTCCAAAAACTAATATACCAATAAAACAAAAGAAATTATTTGCTATTAAAGAAAATGACCCTAGTGTTAATGCAATTGCACAAACTATATATAATACTCTAAAAATAGGCTCTATAATAGTTATCTTAAAATTTAAAAAATCATATATAAATTTTTTAAAACCTGTATATTTATTTTCTTTATCTTTTCCAAGATAATTATTATAAAAAAGTATTCCTATTATTACTGCTAATAAGACGCTTATAATAACCCATACTTCAGAAATCGAAAATGATTTCGTAGTTTTCATAGCAGTCATAAAGTTTTCTGTATCATATTGTGGCATCTAATATCACATCCTTCGTTTTCAATATATCACCGCAATATGAATTTTTCAAGAAATTTATATGATAATTTATTTAGATTTACATTAACTTTATCTATAAATTCTTCCAGTCGTTTTACAATATAAAGTCCATCCAATTTTAAAAAAGGGTATCCCAAATGACAATAATATTATTGCAAATTTATCTCTTCTTTGAGCTCTTTTATCATGCATAACTACTCTACTATTACTTAAAATAAATTTTTTTATATCTTTTTCTTTATCTTTCAATCTAGGGTGCGCATATATCATCTGTCTTAATGTGCTAAAATTTGCATATACTTTAGCACGTATTATTGCCTTTTCTAACTCAGGATGAGATTTCAATAAATAATCTCCCATTTCATCGTATGCTTCTATAAGACCTAATTTTTTTTCTGAAAAAGGCCCTGTCAAAATAGAATTTTCTCTTATCATATAATTATATTTATTAACTAGCCCCACCGCAATATAATCACATTTATCTATTAGTTTGTATGTAGTCAATGAATCTTCAAATATTCTCCCATTTGGGAATTTTATATCATTAAATAATTTACTTGCATATAATTTACCCCATGTGGACACATTTATATTTTCTTGATATAACATTTTTTCTAATAATTTAACTTTAGTAAGTTTATACTCTTCATAAGTTTCTTGAGAAATAATTGTACCACTTTCATAAATTGCCCTTGAAGCACATACTGATAAATTAGTTTTATATTTTTTTATTAATTTATATAAATATTCTATATAATCCTTTTCAACATAATCATCTGAATCTACAAAAGTCACATAAGAGCCTTTAATAGTTTCAAGCCCTTTATTTCTTGCGTCTGATAATCCTCCGTTTTTTTTATGAATAACTTTTATCCTTTTATCTTTTTTCATATATTCATCACATATTTGAGGGCAATTATCTTTAGAACCATCATCAACTAATATTATTTCGATATTTTCATATGTTTGATTAATTATACTTTCTAAACATCTAACTAAATATTTTTCGACTTGATAAATTGGTATTATAATCGATATTAATGGATTCTTTTTCTTCATATCTTACCTACTTTCTAAATTAAATACTGTTTTGTATGGCATAACACCATGTCCATTTGAAATAAATACACCATAAGTAATTAATAATGAAAAATAAAAAATAGTAAAAATTATAAATATATTACCAAAATTTTTAATTTTTTTCTTCAAAATAAAGAAATCATTTTTATTAAAATAATCCATTATAATAGGTATTATTATTAACAAAAAATAATCAAAATAATAGCCAATTCTTAAAAAAGTATCCATTCCATAAAAGATATTATATATAACAACATATATTAGTGTAGGTAAAAAATATAAATTAAAATTTTTATATTCTTTTCTTAAATTTTTCTTATAAATAAATAATATAATTAATAATAAATTTGGATAAAAAACTTTTAATATTGCTTTATAATTTCTATACATAAATAAACTATGTTCAAATAAATACTGATATCGTTCAGGAATAAAATTATAAAAGATGTTCATAATATTTTTTACATCTATAAATAAAAATATTAAAGATATAAAATAAATGATTAATAAAAATTTATCTGTAAATTTTTTATTTTCAATAAATTTATATATTAAGAGAATGATTCCTAAACACCCTGTAGAATGAAATAAACATGCAATTAAAATACAAATTGCATATTTAAAATAATTTGAATCTTTTAAATAATCAAACCCAACTATTAATATACTAATAGCTATATATTGTCTAACTAAATTCATAGTAGCAAAATATATACCAATTAGTTCAAAAAGCAATATAGATAAAAAATAATATTTTTTATCTATATTATTTTTTACAAATCTAAAAAATAATGGAATTGTAATAAAAGAACAAATTGATAATAAAGAAAAGGGAGGAAATTTTATAAAAATTAGTAACTTATTTAAAAGTAAAAAAAGTATTTCATAATGAACTTCATATCCTAGTTTTATTTGATTAAATAAATTTATATATGTATGATAATAATCAGTTCCAACATTATATCTTATCATAGCTACAAACGTAAATAAAAAGCATAAAATATAAAAAAAATAATTAATTTTTTCTGGTCTATTCTGGCTAAAATGCCAAAATAAAAATATAATCATAATCAATAATAAATATATTAACATATTGGCCTCCTTGTATTGCTATTTTAACATATTATAAAAAATGATATCAACAAAAAAATTATTTCTTTTTAAATAAAAAAATATTATGATAAAAAAATAAGAATAATTTTTTATTAATGATTAATAAATAATATATAAGTTTTAATTTTAAATTTAATTCTTTAAAATTAATTTTCTTTTTTAAACATACCATTTTTTTATATTTATTAGAGAAATAATCATTATATATAATATCTCTATTATTAGTTTTAGAAATATCGCAAAATGATGTTAAATAGCATATAAATAAATTCTTTTGAATCTCATTTTTTAGTAATGGATATTTATTTAAAAGAAATTTAGCTCGCATTTCATTAAAATCTATTTTATTATGAATTAGTATTTCATTTGTATTATTTAAAATGCTCTGTCTTCTTTCACAATATGCATATAAACAACTTGGCGTATAAACGATTTTATTACTTAAATTTATCAATTTATATTGAATCGCTACATCCTCATAATTTTTATTGCATGGAAATTTAATATTATTGAATAATTCTTTTTTATATAATTTATTCCACATATGATCAGTTATTATTTTGTTATTATTATCTAACAATATTTTTATAGCATTGTAATTTCCATATATTTCAATATTGTCAATATTATCAAAAGTACAAATACAATCTTTTTTTATATATTTATATTTACAAATTGAGATATCTGCGTTATAAGACTTTATATTATAATATAAAGTCTTATACATATCTTTGGATATGTAATCATCACTATCTACAAAGCCAATATACTTACCATTAGAAAGTTCTATTCCTCTATTTCTTGCTTCAGATAATCCTTTATTTGCTTGATGAATAACTCTTATTCTTTTATCTTTTTTAGCATATTCGTCACAAATAAATCCACTTTTATCATTAGAACCGTCGTCTATTAAAATAATTTCCAACTTGTTATAAGTTTGCATAATTATACTATCTAAACACTTTTTTAAAAAGTTTTCAACATTGTATATTGGTACAATAATTGTAATAAGTTCCTGTTTCATTTAGTCTAATAATTATCCCTTCAAAATATTTATACTAATATAACATATAATTTCTTTAGTTTCAAATTAAAAAAATTAGCTAATATTAGCTAATGGTAATAGTAATTGTTGGCCAATACTTAGAGAATTATTTGTAAGATTATTTATTTCTTTAATTTTTTCAACAGTAGTATTGTTATCTTTAGCTATACTCCATAAAGTATCACCTTTTTTAACTAAGTATATAATATCCTGATTATTAGGGATTTTGATTAATTCTCCAATCTCTATATTGTTAGAATACATATTATTTAATCTTTTTATTTCTTCAACAGTTGTATTATATTTTTGAGCTATAAAATATAAAGTATCTCCTGACTTGACTGTATAATAATCATAGTCTTCTGTTATAAGCTGGGCTAAACTATCACGGACTATTAGAGTTTGCCCAATTGATAATGTATTACTAGAAAGATTGTTTAAATCTTTAAGATTATTAACAGTAGTATCATACTTATTTGCTATAGAATATAAAGTATCCCCCGATTTTACAGTATATGTATTTGTTGTAGTTTCTTCTTCAGTACCGGGCAATAATAATACTTGTCCAATTGTTAAAGAATTACTATTTAAATTATTTAAAGATTTCAAGTCGTTTACTGAAGTTCCAAATTTATTTGCAATAGAATATAATGTGTCACCTGATTTTACGGTATATGTATTTGTTCCTGTTGTACTAATTCCTGGTATTTTTAATGTTTGACCAATCGATAATAAATTTGAAGACAAATTATTAGTAGTTTTCAATTCATTTACTGTTATACCATATTTAGTAGCAATAGAATATAATGTGTCACCTGATTTAACAGTATATATATCTGATGAAAGTACCTCAATTTCTTCTTGTGGCAATTTAAGTTTTTGCCCGATTGATAGACTATTACTTGTTAAATTGTTTAAAGATTTTAATTCATTTACTGAAGTTCCAAATTTATTTGCAATAGAATATAATGTATCTCCTGCTTTAACAGTATAATAATCAGATCCACTATATGGTATATTTTTATAATTTAAAACAGCTTCAACTACTGCATCAGCATAATCCTTATAATTTTGTTTTAATCTTGTAGCATCATCTGCATTGTCTAAAAAACCATATTCAACAATTACGGTTTCAGCATTTGGTGTATTTCTTAACATGTAATAATAATCTTTTGAAGTGTTACTAGGTAATCTGCGTTGATAATATTTTCTTATTTTTTGACCACGACTTGAAAGTCCATTTAATATATTACTTGCTAATGTATCTTTATTCCTTAAAGCATATATAACTTCTGCACCTTCGCCACCTGCCGATAGTCAATGTGTAACTAATTTCTATTTTTCACTATTTTGGTGTTAACACCAAAATTGTAGATATCCTTTATTTTCTATTATTTTTTTATGAAAAGTTATTACGATTGACTGTAATAACTTTTCACTTTTAGAAATTATTACGTCATAGAGTAACTTTTTTATTTACATTCTATTTTTTTTACATCTTCTTTTTCTAGTTCTTTTATAGATTTTTTAGGTGTTGGTAAATCCTCTGGCATAGTTCCACCTAGTTCTTCTATTGCCTTTCGTACTG
>CAYQJD010000003.1:0-57901 GCA_964417835.1 uncultured Muribaculaceae bacterium | reverse complement strand
AAACTTGTAATAGGACACCATGCCATAATACCTGCTACTGCATCAGATATTTCATCCCCACTATCATCTGTCATTAAAGCTCCAATAGATTCTAAATAAGGAGTATATAAATCACTATCGCCAGAAGTACCAACAATCGTACTTTGAGCTCCTCCACCACTCATTCCAAATACAAATATAGAATCAGTATCTCCAGGAAGTGAAGAATTATTATATCTTAAATATCTAATGGCTGCCTTAAAATCAGTTACTGCCCAAGGTGAACCTCCAGCATAATCATCACCATTATTTCTTCCTCTACATCCACTATATACATAGATAAATCCAGCATCTAAATAATCTGATAAACCACTATAACTATATGAAACAGGGGCCGCTTGAGCTGAATATCCTGCTGTATTCATTGGCATAACTATTGGTGCTGTTTCGCTAGTGTAATTCCCTATTTTGTTAGTAGTATTCATCTCACAAGTATATTTATCATTAGAATTTTTATCACAATCCATATAATCTCCAGGTACATAAATACCTAATGATTCATATTCAACTGTTGCAGGATTAGAAACATATACTAATCCGATTTGATAGTAAACATTATTATAAGAATCATAACTCCAATTTTCCATATTAATATGTAAATCATCTGTTGAAGAATATTCAAGATTAGAATTAGCAGAATCGCTATTTAAATAAAAGTTATTTCCTAAGTATGTTATTACAAAAGTTAAAACTCCCGTAATTAAAACATTTGATAATACATAAATAATTACTTTGTTTCCATTGGTAAATGCTTTTTTACTACTAAATCCACTCATTAACAAATATATTAATGACATTGATAACACTAAACACCAAAAGCCTATAAAAATAATATATGGTGTAGTTAAATTTATTTCAACTTGAGAAGTTATTTCCCCAGCGCCACCAAAGCCACCATCTGCTTTGAAATCTCCATCAATTGTTTCTTTTCCTTGAAAACCATCTATTAAGTCATCTGGAAGATTATCTTCATCAATTTGACCTTTCATGCCGCCCTTACCGAAATTACCATTAATATCATCTGGAAGTTCACCATTATCAAGAGTTCCTTTCTTTCCATCCCTTCCAAATGAGTTTGTTTCATCAGAATTAACATTTCCAATTTCAGTAGTAACTGTTAAATTATTCTTAGCATAATTAAAAGTTAAACCAATCATCACCATTGATAGAAAAATTAAACAAACTAAACCAATATTTTTAATTTTCTTATTCATATAAAATTACCTTTCTTATTACACATATTATAACTAATATTTATGATATTTTTGTGAAATATTTGCATTGACATATCATTTACTTTGGGAAAATAGCCAATCTCTAATAGAACTTATTCTATACGCATAATTAAATGATGCCATGTGTTCACTAGAATTCATTCCTTTAGAATTTGAACTATTAGATAAAACTGTACCGCTTGCAAATGTCATTAAGTTTATTTTATTATTATCTTCTAACATTTCAGATATTTTTAAAGTAAATTCACTATCGCTTAATGTTGCATCCACATTTTTTAAATTGGAAAACTTAATATTTTTACTTTCTAAATATTCTAAGACTTCTTCTTGTCCTTTAGATGCTTTCTGGTCTCCCCCTGCTGCAACATAGAAGAATGTTTGTGAATCCAAATTTTAAAGTTCGTCAATTTTCCATTGACATGATACAAATAGTTCGGCTGCAAACAAATCTGGATATTTACTCGATAAATAAAGTATTGCCATTCCACCCATTGATTGTCCTGTACCATAGATTCGGTTTGTATCAATACTATATTGCGTTGAAATATAATCTATTAAATTTTTAGTTGTTTCTAAATATTCTGATTTTGAATACCCATTATTATCATCAATTATAATTTCATTATAGGTTGGCACAACAATTATACTTTCGTGTTTACTTTGTTCGTCATTCGTTGCCCATATAACACCACCATATCCTTGTTCAAGTGATGCAGTTGTTCCTCTGCCTACTAAACTTGAATCAGCAATAAATACAAGCAATGGATATTCTTTTGACGAATCATAGTTATCAGGTAAATATATATTATATTTGATACTTAAACCAGTATCTGAATCTTTGAATGTTTCTTGAGTATATTTGCTTTCTACTTCACTTAATATATCAGAAAGTGTAGGATAATCATTTAAGACACTATTATCTGTTGATAAATCCTGTTTATTTTCTTCTTTAGTAATAATGCTAATTACTACAAATATTCCTATTATTAGTAATACAACTACACTTATCCCAGTTATAATTTTTTGATTATTTTTCATTTCATTTCTCCAAACTAAATGTTATTTATGACTACTTTGACATTATTGATTATACTACAAAATTATTATTTAATGAATCTTTTTTAAATTAAATATTTTATTTTTTCAGGATTTACATCTACTAAATAAGAATTTATTCCAAGATTCAAATTAAACTTCTCTTTTAATATATCTTTTAGTATATCCTCTCTTTATCAAAACTCTTTTATCTAAAAGTGAAACAATTTTTTCGTCAAATATTACACTTGGTTTCTAAGATCATTAAAATTTATTATAAATAATTGCTAAATCTTTTTCAGTTAAGTTTCCTCTCATAGAAAACAGATATTATATCATTTGAGAATCTTCTTTTATTAAAGGAATGCCTGAATTTTCTCTTATACTATGAATTAGATAGCTATCTCTAATTCTTTTTCAACTTGTACTAACATATATTTCAAAAATAAAGTTACTCATCATAAATTTCTCCTTTCTAAAAAATAGTTAAAATTTTAAAGACAATTGAATATGGGAATGCACCACGAAACTTTAAAGTCCTTATAAATAAAGACTTTAGAAGTATCTTTAATGCAACAACAACCATTTTCGCACTTGCGAAAATAACTATTTTATCCCATTTCAGGGTTCTAATTTTCATAAAATTTCTATTTTAGCCTTATTTCATAAGCAATTATCAAGAACCTTTTTTGAATATCTATTTAACTTTTTTAGTTTTCGTAAAACTTTTTTGAAATAAATTCTAATAACTTTTCTTTATCATTTTATCAACCAACTTAAACCAAATAAAATATTATGAACCTCTTATAAATATAAAAAAACACACTTTTATAAAAAGAGTGCGTGTATATTAACCTCAATGGTGCTAGATATAGGAATTGAACCCACAACCTACTGATTACGATTCAGTTGCTCTACCAATTGAGCTAATCTAGCATATGGCTGCCCTGGTAGGATTCGAACCTACGGAATGATGGAGTCAGAGTCCATTGACTTACCACTTGTCCACAGGGCAATAAAAGAAAAACTAAAATTTTATTTTTTCATTTATATAAGCTTTTAGTTCTGTTAAACTGATTTTTATTTGTTTCATTGTATCTCTATCACGTACTGTAACAACATTTTTTTCTAAAGTTTCATCATCAATAGTAATTGCAAAAGGAGTGCCTATAGCATCGCACCTTCTATATCTTTTACCAATACTTCCTGATTCATCATAGCTCACATTAAATTCACTACATAAATCAGAATAAACTTCCATCGCTTTTTTTCCATGTAACTTTTTTATTAGAGGTAAAATTGTTACTTTTATTGGAGCAAGATAAGGTTTTATTTTTAAAACTTCTCTAGTTTCACCATTTTCTAAATTTTCAATTTCAAAACTATTACATATTATTGCAAGAAATAATCTATCTAATCCAACGCTAGGTTCAATTACAAAAGGAACATATTTTTCATTTGTCTCAGGATCTAGATATCTTAAGTCTTGTTTAGAATGTTCTATATGAGTAGATAAATCGTAATCTGTTCTATCTGCAATTCCCCATAATTCTCCCCATCCCATAGGATAATTATATTCTATATCAGTAGTGGCTTTAGAATAAAAAGATAATTCTTCTTTTTTATGATCTCTAAATCTTAAATTTTCATTTTTTAAACCCAAACTTTTTAGAAAATCTAAACAATAATTTTTATAATAACCAAACCATTCTAAATCTGTATTAGGTTTGCAAAAGAATTCTAATTCCATTTGTTCAAATTCTCTCATTCTAAAAATAAAATTTCCCGGAGTTATTTCATTTCTAAAACTTTTACCTATTTGCCCAATTCCAAATGGTAATTTAAGTCTCATAGTACGTTGTACATTTAAAAAATTAGTAAATATTCCTTGAGCAGTTTCTCCTCTTAAATAACATATACTTTTTGTATCATCAGTTACTCCAATATGTGTTTCAAATAATAAATTAAACTTTCTAATATCAGTAAAATCAGTACTCCCGCACTTTGGACATTTTATGTTATTATCTTTAATAAAGTTCTCTAATTTTTTATTATCCCAACCATCTCCAGTTTCTAATCCATTAGTAAAATCTTCCACTAATTTGTCTGCACGATATCTTGATTTACATTTTTTACAATCCATTAAAGGATCTGCAAAACTACTAACATGACCAGAAGCTACCCAAACATTAGGATTCATTAATATTGCAGAATCCAAACCATAATTATAAGGATTTTCTTGAATAAATTTTTTCCACCAAGCAGACTTTATATTTTCTTTTAGCTCTTTTCCTAAAGGACCATAATCCCAAGTGTTTGAAAGTCCACCATATATTTCACTACCTTGAAATATAAAACCATATTGTTTACAATAATTTACTATATCGTCCATTTTCATATAAGTTTCTCCTTATTTATTAAATTTTTTAAAGATCATATTATTTTTTATATATCGGTCTAATATTTCTTCTAATTCTTCTATACTACTAACTAAATCAAAACAATTACTCAAATCATCTTTAAAAAATCCAGTTTCTATATTATCTTTCATCCATTTTATTAAGCCATCATAATAACCTTCGTAATTCATTAATATTATTTTATTATTCCCACCTGAAGCTCTAAATTCTTCTACTGCACTGCTAAATTCAGCTAAGGTCCCTATTCCACCAGGAAGAATAACAATTACGTCACTTCTAAAATATAATTTTTTAAATCTTAATAATGTATCATCTACTTTAACGCATTTAGCTTTTGGCAATCTTTTAAAATCTTTTTCATATTTAGGAACTGTGTATGCATAGATTTTTCTTTTATATTTCGAAAAAATTTTATAGCAAGCTCCCATCATTGAATAATTTGCAGCCCCGAATAATAAATCAAAATTCTTTTTTGCAAATATTTCTGATACATTGCTTGCTAGTTCTATATATTTTTCATCAATATCTATGTTTGCTGCACTTGCAATAAAAACTTTCATACAACACCTCTTAAGTTTTATAATATTAACATACTTAGTTTATTATATTTTTTTTATTTTGTAAATATTTATGTTATATTATCTTTGGTGGTTTAAATGGAACTAATTAGTTCATCATTATATGAAATAAAAAAAAGTAAATTTTATAGTTATCTATATGAATTAGATAGCTTAGAAGAAATTAATCTAATTTTAGAAAACCTAAAGAAAGAGAATAAAAAAGCTAAACATTTCCCTTTTGCTTATTGGTATGAATCATTTAAAAAAAAGAGTGATGATAAAGAACCAAGTGGCACGGCGGGGAAGCCATTATTACAAGTACTAGAAAGAAATAATTTAAATAAACATCTATTAGTAGTTATAAGATATTTTGGTGGAGTCAAACTAGGAGCTGGACCACTTTTAAGAAGTTATAGTAAAGTAAGTAATGATGTTATAAAAAAATAAAATATTGAATAGTATTTATTAGGTGATAATAATGAATACTTTTTTTAAATATATTAAGTCATTAGCAATTTTCTTAAGTTCTATACTTGTTATACCTCTATTTCTAACAATATTCAATTTATTAAAAATAAATACTTCTAGAGTAATGATAATCATTGTGGGTTCTATACTAATGTTAATTATAGGTTTTATCACTGGAAGAAGTAGCAACAGTAAAGGATATTTGAATGGACTATTAATATCATTAATATCTATATTAATCTTATTAATAATATCTTTAATATTTAGAGTAACATTAAATTTAAACTCATTAATGTATTACATAATATTAATATTTTCTACTGTATTAGGATCGATGATTGGAATAAATAAAAAAAAGAAACATAGATAAGTATATCTTAGTCCCCTTTTTATTTATTATTTTTTTAAAATTTTAATATTCTGAATACGATAATTAATCATTAATAAAAGTTTTGTTGGAATAAATCTTGTTAAAAATATAGTGACTTTCATTTTTAAAGTAGGAATAATTAGAAGTTTATTTTTAAACATATTATCTATTGCATATTGTGCAACAAATTTACTAGAAGCACTCTTAGTATTAAAGCTTCCTCCTGCTACATTATTAAAATTTGTATCTACTGGCCCTGGACAAAGCACAGATATTTTAACATTTGATTTTATATGCCTTAGTTCTTCGTATATTGCTAATGTTTCTTTTAACAAATAATTTTTTGTTGAATAATATGTTGATAATTTAGGACCTGGCATAAATCCAGCCGATGATGCAACATTTAAAATATAACCTTTATCTAGTTTTATAAAGTCTTTTAAGAATAGTTTTGTAAGAATATGTGGGGCTATAACATTAACGTTAATCATTTCTAATTCTCTTTCTAAATCTGTTTCCCAAAAGTTCCCAAATAAACCAAATCCAGCATTATTTATTAAAATATCTACATTTTTATTTTTAGTTTCTTCATATAACTCATAAACATTTTCTTTTTTATTTAAATCTAAATTTATAATTTCAACATTAGTTTTACACATTTTTTTTAATGTCTTCAACGCATTAATATTCCTTCCTACAATTATCAAATCTACTCCTCTATCACTTAAATATAAAGACATGTCTTTTCCTATTCCGCTACTTGCTCCAGTTATAAGTGCTTTCATAAAACTTTTTTCCTCTCTAAATATTCTATAAACAATAATAAATTTGCAAATGCTAAAGAAAATCCGGAAACAACATCACTTGCAAAATGTGCCCCTAAATATATTCTGCTTAACATTATTAAATATATAAGTAAATCTAAAATACAAATTAAGAAAACTTTTAAATATTTAGATAAATTAGATTTAATTATAAAATATATTAAAAATCCATATAAAGTAACCGCTATCATTGTATGACCACTTGGAAAAGAATAAGTTGGCTCTTTAACTAAATTAATATCTATAGGTCTATCCCTTCTTACAATGATTTTAACAATATTATTTATAATAGCATTTAATATGATTGAAATACTTAATATATAAGCTTTTTTTACTTTAAAAACTGAAAATAATAATAAAATAAGCATTATAAAAAGTATAAATTTTGTACTAGCAAAAAACGTAATAATTTTCATAAATTTAGTAATATTATTAGATTTAAATTGTATAATAAAATTATATATTAAATTATCAAAAAAACTTAATTTATTAAAAATATATAAAATTAAACTTATAAAAAATATAATATATAAAATTAATATAAATATCTTTCTTTTCATAGTATCACCATTAAATTATATACTTAAAAAGTAAAATATAATATATTTTTTATATTTTAATATTTTACTTTTTAACAAGCAGTTTCTAATTCACAAGTTCTTTGATTTATTAAATTAATATATCCTCTATAAATATTTTGTAATTCTTGTTTTTGCTCTTTTGATAAATCCATATAAGAATTAGTTTGACTTTCAACTGATTTACTATGCATTCCAATATAATGTCCATTTTTTACAAAAATTACTAAAGGAGCAACTATTTTTTTCTTACCTTGTAAAAAGTCTTCCTCTTCGTAATATGTATCTATGTCTTCACCTATAATTTCAACTATTTTTTCATAAATTTCAATCTTTTTTTCATCATTATTATTCTCGTATGCACTTTTTAAATCTTTAAAATTATAATAATACAAAGTTTCAATATTATTTTCTTTTAAAACAGATAATAATTCAGGCAAAATAGTTCTAGAATAATTACTTTCTGCCCAGCCTAAATATATAATATTTGTACCATTTGTCAATAAATTTATAATTTCATCATCATATATATATTTAACATTATTATCACTCTCGATAGTTATATTTTTTAAATAAATTTCATCTTCTATTTCTTTATCATTTAAAGATTCATATTCATTTTTAAACTTTATTTCATCTTCTGTATAATTAGTAAGTGGTTTATCCTTTTGCATAAAAATTAATACAGATGCCATTAAAACTATTATAAAAGATAAGCTTAATATAATTATTATATTTTTTTTCATAATGCACTTCCTATAAATCATCTTGTGATTTTTATATTGTATGTAGATTCAAACTTATTATAATCAATTTTAGAAAGAAAATAATATCCTAATAACATACCTATTTCTATTGTTATAAATGAAATAACAATACCAATTATTATTTTATTCAAAATATTTTTTTTCAAATATATTCACCTGAAATAATTATAAAGTATATTTTTAGTTTTTACAATATAGACTTTTATTTTTTTATTTGATAAAATCTTCTTTAGATAGATAGGACAAATATAATGAAATATATTAATAAAAAACAAGTTTTAATATTATTTTATTTGGTTTATTGTATATATCATATAATTTTTTTTGTCGTTTTTTTTAGAAATATATATACAAAAGACAATAATACTTCTAATTCAACTTTACCAAATGAAGAAGTTTATACTGTTTCTTTTTCAAAAAATATATATTATCTTGGAACTAATGAAACAGTAAAACTTAATATAAATAATCCAGATAATAATAACTATAAGATTGTTTCTTCTAATGAAGAAATAGTTCAAATCGAAAATGAATATATAAAAGGCATAACTAATGGTAATACAGAAGTTTCAATCTTATTACCGAATAATAAAGAAATTAAAGCTACTGTATACGTTGTAAAGGGTATGGTTAATAGACCTTTAGAATTTAATTTAGAAAAAGATTATATAACTTGTGAATATTTTACTGACGAAGAAAATCAATTATTAGATCTTGCTTTATTAGATAGATTAAATGAAGTAAGTTACCCTTCTCGAGCAAGTGTTGTAGAAGCTGCAAGGTTCTTAACACTTAATTTTGAATTTAGAATTCCATATTTTTATGAAAATGGTAGACTTGTTAACTACGGCGGCAAATTATATGTTGATGGTGAAGGAAGATATTATCACAAAGGTTTATATTTAAGCACATCAAAATACAATGATTTAGCTGCCCAACTAATGGGTCCTGCTATGTGGGGATGTAAATTGAAAAATCTAACTAACGCAAGAAGCTATAATTTTATAAGTGGAAACAAATATCCAAATGGTTTAGATTGTAGCGGATTTATTTCATGGGTTTTATATAACGGAGGGTTTGATATTGGTGATGTTGGTGCTGGAGATATTTCATTTCGTAATGATGATTTATATGATTTAGGTGAGAAAAGAAAAATAAGCTTAGAGTTACTAGATTCTAACGAAGTAAAAGTTGGAGACCTTATCGCTTACTCTGGACATATGGCCATGATAGTTGGAATAGATGATGATGATTTTTATATATCTGAATCTTTACCAAATCTTAAAGGTGTTGTTATAAGAAAGTATACTAAAGAAAAATTAATAAATACCTTTAGCCATATTATGCTAATGGATGAGGTTTATAAAAATGATGGTAATTTAAGCAATATGTGGTATTAGTTTTGCAAATTTTTGTTTTATTTGTTAGAATAAGCATTGGCAGGTGATATAAATGAAATTACCAAATATTAAGATTCTAGATGAAGCAAACAAAATTTTAAGACAACCAAGTAAAGAAGTAATTTTTCCATTAGATGAAGACACAAAAAAATTAATTGATGATTCGCTTTTATATTTAGAAATGAGTCAAATGGAAGAATATATAAAAAAATATAATTTAAGAGCTGGTATGGGTTTATCTTTTGTACAAATTGGCATTTTAAAAAGAATATTTGTTATTTCAGAAGAATTAGAAAATAAAAAATTTAAACGATACGTTCTTATAAATCCAAAAATAATTTCAAAAAGTGAAGAACTAATTTATGTAGGTGAGGGAGAAGGATGCCTTAGTGTTAACCGAGAAGTAAAAGGAATTGTACCTAGACATGCAAGAATTACAGTTGAAGCTTATGATATAAATGGAAATAAATTTAAAATCAGGGTAAGGGAAGATATAGCTGTAGCATTTCAACACGAATTAGATCATTTAGATGGAATATTATTTGTAGATAAAATTGATAAAAAAGATCCATTCAAAAATGCAGATTTAATGAGAGAAATATAAACTAAAAATTAAAAGATTAATTAGAAAAAAAGGATTATAACCTATAATTATGGGAGATAATCCTTTTATTTTTATCATAAAAATTTTATAATTTATAACTATCTACTATACCAATATTTACCTTTATCAGGTAATTTTAATATATCTTTGGGATCTTTTGTATTTGCTAAAAATGTACTATAAGAACTATACGAATTAGATCCTGTTCCTCCATACCAACCAGTTGCTATAATAAAATGCAAATGAGCACCGGTAGTACATGAATCATAACTTCTGGTACTACTTCCTCCCACTGTACCTACAACTGTGTTTGTATTTACTTGATCACCTACAGATACATTAATTGTTAACATGTGCCAATATGATGTAGTATATTTAACACCATTAATTGTGTGATAAACATAAACTTGATTTCCACCACAACTTGCTCTTCGAATTATTTTTCCAACCATTCCATTTGCTGCGGCATAAATATTTGTCCCTTCTTTGTTACCACCTATATCAACTCCACTATGAAATTTTGTAGATGCTCCAGTTAAAGGATTTATTCTATAACCATAATAACTTGTGATTGTACCTTTTGTAAGTGGTTTTCTAAATGATGTATCACCTTTTATTGATACACATTCATTTAAATCTTGATTTTCCTTACAACCCAATTTAACATAATAATCTATTAATTCTTGTGTAGAATCTATCTCATCTTGAATATCCATTGTTAATTCAGAATACTTTTCTAATTCATTACCCAGCTTATCAATTTTATCACTAAGCGATGATATTTTATTATTCAATTCAACTTCTCTATTAGCTAAATCTATTTGTAATTGTTTATTTTGTTCAATCAAATCATTATACTTCTCTATTTGTTCATCATTATATTTTAATATTTGTTCTACAATAGCATATCTATAAACTAAATCTTCATAACTTGTAGCATCAAATACATATTCTAAATAAACATTTTGCCCATCAGTTAATTGATAAGCTTTTACTGTTTCTTTAATGCTTTCTTCGATTTCTAAAATATCTTGATTAAGATTTTCTATATCTATTTTTGATTGTTCAATTTTTGATTGATTATCGATAATTTCATTTTGTGCTGATGTAATATTTTGTGTTGAAGAATTTATCTCACTTTGAGTCTTAGATTTTGCAGTATCATTTTGACTTTTTTTAGATTTTAATTGAGATAATTCTTTTCGAAGTTCTGCTATCGTATTAGCCTTACTAGATGCATTTGTATAAATGATAGTATAGAACGAAAACATTAATATTGTTAAAACGAAAATTGTTTTTTTTAAGATTTTTTTCATACTTTCAAATACTTTCTAACTGCAATAGAACTTCCTAACATTCCTACTACAGATCCAATAACTAATATTATTAAAGATGTAAAATATACTATACTATCTGGCTTAACTAATTCAAATAAATTTGAAAATACTATTCCTCCAGTTGATTCATACATGTAAATATATCCAAAAATTGTTACTAATATCGGAATAATACTTCCTATTATACCTAACAAAAAGCCTTCAAATATAAATGGTAATCTTATAACTAGATTGCTAGTACCTACAAGTCTCATAATATTTATGTCATTTCTTCTACTAAATATAGTTATTTTTATAGTATTATTAATCAAGAATGCAGTAACTAATATTAAAGCTCCAACAATAATAATACAAATCTTTCTGATCATATCGAAAACGTTAATTATTTTATCAACCATAGATTCGCCATATTTTACTAACGTTACTTTTTCAATGTTTTTTACCGTAACAGCAGTTTCTTTTATCTTTTTTAAATTTTTTATTTTTAATATAAATGTACTTTCAAGAGGATTTTCATCTCCCCAAGTTGCCATTACATTTTTCAAAGTTTCATTTTCTTCTCCCATATTATATTTTATTTCATCTTTACTTCTAAAAGTTAAACTTTCTATATTACTAATATTTTCTAATTCTTTTTTTATATTATTTATTTCTTCTTCACTCGATGAAGAGTCAACAAATACTATCATTGTTAAATCCTTTTCAATTTTATCAGTAATATTTGTTACATTATAAGAAATAATTATAGATATCGATACTAATAGAAGTGTAATAATAGTACAAGAAATACTAGCTACTGATAAACTAAAATTTCTAAAAATACTTTTAAAAGAATCTCTAATACTACGATTCAATATTCTTATCAATTTCATTATCATATCTTCCTTTCTTTTTATCACTTATAATAATTCCATCTTTTATAGTTACCACTCTTTTTTTCATTCTATTTACGATATCTCTATCATGAGTTGCCATAACAATTGTAGTACCTAAATCATTATTTATATTCTCTAGTACATCCATTATTTCTTTGGATGTGTCAGGATCAAGATTTCCAGTAGGTTCATCACAAATGATTAACTTGGGATTATTAACTATTGCTCTAGCAATGCAAACTCTTTGTTGTTCACCACCACTAAGTTCATTAGGATAACTTCTATATTTATCTTTTAAACCAACTCTTTCCAATGCTGCTAAGACATTTTTTCTAATTTCTGTACTTTTTATACCATAACTTTCTAAAGGATATGAAACATTTTCATATACTGTTAACTTTGGCAATAACTTAAAGTCTTGAAATACTATTCCTATTTTTCTTCTTAACTTATAAACTCTACTATTTCTTAACTTAGCAACATTTACCCCGCCAACAAAGACTTCACCTTTATTGGGTCTTTCTTCTCTATATAAGAGTTTTAACAAAGAAGATTTTCCGCTTGCAGTAGGCCCTATTAAAAAAACAAATTCACCTTTTAATATTTTTAAATTTCCATTAGCAAGTGCAGTAACACCATTTTTATATATTTTATAACAATTTTTAATTTCTATAAATTCCATACACTTCACCTACTTTATAAGTATAGCATAATAATTTGGCGAAAAAAAGATATTAAAAAATATTGCCAAAAATTTACAAAAAAAAAGCCATATCTTGGCTTTTTATGCTGCTATAACAATATTTCCAGCTGCATCAACCCAATTACCAGCAGCATTCTGAGCAATACCTATTACTTGTATTGTTGCTGTTATTGATTTACCCATATTTTCTGATTGATCATAAGTTGCATTATCATATTCTAACATAATATAGAAACTATCTGTAACACCATTGGCAATAGATTGTGCTTCATTTACAATAATTTGTTCACCACTTGCATTAAGCTTATTCGTAGAATAAACTACAGTATCATTAGAAGTTGAATAATCTTCATAGCTACCTTTATAAACAGTTATCTTTACATTTTCACTATCAAGATTAGAACCAATATCTGCTATTCCATTTGTTATTCCAGTTAACTTAATTGCATAATATGCTGTATTCGTACTATCACCAGCATTAGCAACAGTAAATGTTGCTGGAGTGGCAAGGCCATCAGCTTCAGTTATTCCTGTAGGAATACTGCTTTTATCGGTAGCTTTTACCGCTACTATTTTTCCTTCTGAAACTGATTCAGGATCATAATAGCTTAAACCATCACTTTTCCACCCTGGCACTAAATTAGTAGCCTTTAACAAATTACTTGATACATAATTAACAACTAATTCACCAGCAGTTACTTCTACACTTTTTTCTGAACTATTACCTGCAATTCTAGCAGTGAAATATGCATAAGTAACACCTATTACTGATAAAGCTATAACAAACATAGCTGTTATTGTAATTGCTATCTTTCCATTATTTGATTTCATTTTTTATCCTCCTATATTAAAATAATAGCAAATGCCTTTATTAAAATCAAGATAATTTTGTATTATTATTTTCTTTTTTGTCTAATTTTTTAAAAAAATGTCAAAAAAAAAGCATTTAAGCTTCTATTTATTTTGCAACATATTTAATAAATCTATCTTAAACATATCTTTAGAAGCATTTGCTTTACTAATCATAACTCCTTTATAAGTAGTCAACTCTGCCATATGACCTTCTAATAAAATTTCTGTTGGAGTAATTGTATCTAACATAATAGTCTTTTGTTCTAAATAAACAACGTACTTTACTGTAACATCTCCATGAACTTGTCTAAACATATTATCACTTGGCAACTTCAATTCATAAGTTTCTGTTTTTTCTTTTTTATTTTTACTAACAAGTTCACCTATAAAATTTCCGTTTCTTAATGCTGGATAACATGTGAAATTAAGTTTTTTATAAGCAAGCATGTTATATTTTTTTAAAGCCCTCTCCAACTTTTTAAATTCATTTTCGTTAATATAATCTAATAAATATTTATACCCCTTCATAAAACCCCCCTATTTCTAAAACCATTTAGATTGTAACACTTTTTGCCAGTTTTGTCAAATTTCACCCAAATTTTATCAAAGAAAAAGAATAAAAAGTCTTAATAATACAATACAATAATTTTACTTTTTGATTTCACTTATATATTTTTTTAATTTTACTGCATCAGGGCCAAATATAATCTTTAATTGATTATCAATTTCTACAATTCCTTTAGCGCCTAACTTTTCAATAGCATCTTTATCAACTATTGTCACATCTTTTAATGTCACTTTAAACCTAGACATATTTACTTCTGTATCTAATATATTATCTTTACCGCCTAAATACTGAACCAATTTATTTATTTCCATATTAAAATTTTTCTTATTTAATTTTATTATTATTAAAGAAATAACTATTAATACAAACGCAATTATTACATATTGCCACCACATATATATCACCTATTATTATTATACTACATATCTTAAATAAATAAAATGACTAAATTATTCAAATTAAAAATCACTAAATTATAAATGCTTCATAAAATATATTGAGTATAAATGAAAGGGTGAATTATACATGTGTAATGAAAAAACTACAAATTGCATCGGTGAAATTTTAAAAGTTATACTTGTTCTACAACAAAATGCATGCCCAGAAAGTTGTTTAGAATCTTGTGATAGACCAATGCTTGGAGGAGGACCAAATTGTTTAGTTTGTAATACAAGACCAGTAATGCTTTATACTTGTTGCGGAAATGGTACCCCATGGAGTATGCCAATAGAAAAGGATAATACTATGGTATGTTCAAATCCTCAAGTTAGTAGTTGCTGTTCAGAGTGTTCTAATGTATTTAGAGTAGAAAAATTAGATGGAAATTGTGCTACATTTAGAGTTCTTGCACCAAATCCACAAGAAAGTTGCTGCAATTCAATACCTTATGTTGCAACAAATAGTTTCTTTACAATGGACTTATCATGTGTTTGTGCAATTAAATGTCTAAGTGATACATTTGTAGAATGTGTTTAGCTATAAAAGTAGAAACTCAATTCTACTTTTTATTTACAAAAATATAGACTTAATAACTTCATTCTGTTATAATTTTAATAAAGTATTAGCGAGTGATGGACAATGGAAAACAAAAATTATTTAAAAATAAAATATATACTTGATAAAATAATCTGCTTATTATTTTTAATATTATTTTTTCCATTACTATTTTTTATTTTTCTAGTTTTGTCTATAATTATAAAAATAGATAGTAAAGGAACAATCTTTTATAAACAAAAAAGACTCGGATTAAATGGTAAATATTTTAATATTTATAAGTTTAGAACTATGAAAATGGATTCTAATAATTTTGATAATTATTTTAATGAAAAAGAAAAAAAAATTTACAAAAAAAATTTTAAGCTTGAAAATGATCCTAGAATTACTAAAGTTGGTGAATTTTTAAGAAAATTTTCTATAGATGAAATCCCTCAAATATTTAATGTTATTAAAGGAGATATGTCAATAATTGGCCCGAGACCAGTAGTTGATGGAGAAATTGAAAAATTTGGCAAAAATAAAGAAAAATATTTAAGCGTCAAACCTGGATTAACTGGAAACTGGACATGTCATTGTACAAAAAAAACTACATATAAAAAAAGAATACAAATGGAACTATATTATATAGATAATATCTCATTTAAACTAGATTGTAAAATTTTTTTTGATACAATAGCTATGTTATTTAGAAGAGTAAAGGAGAATTTAATAAAATGAAAATAATAAAAAATATATTTAATAAATTATTTAAAATAAAATACGAAACATTTGAAAAGATCATAACTGGTTTTACAATTATATATATACCATTTATAATAATATTATCATATTTAATTGCTATTAAAGGAAGTTTGGATTTATTAAAATACGAATATATTATGCAAATTATTACTGTAGTAAATATGTATTTTATACTAGTTGCTATAATTAATAGATATTTTAAATTTAATTTAATAGATATATTTGTTTTATTAATGACAATATTTGCAACAATATCAACATATTTTTCTATTAATCCTGATGTGAGTTTAGTAGGAATATCTGGTCGTAATGAAGGTTTATTAATGATTTTATGTTACTATTCTATTTTATTAGTAAATTCATTTATTCAAAATCCTAAGAAGAAAAGATTAATTATTATAACATTTTTATTATCTTCTCTACTTCAACTTCAGGATCCTTTCTTTCATGTTAAAAATACGGGTTTAGTAGGACATCATAACTTCTTTGGAACATTTACTCTAATGGTATACACTTTATCTACAGGAATGTTTATTTTTAATTCAGAAAAAAAAGAAAAATATTTCTATTTATTGATATCAACAATATTTTTTACATATTTCATTTGTTGCGTAACGAGTAGCGTTATAATAGCTTTATTCTTCGTTTTAATTGCTGTTATTGGATATATGGTTATATTAACTATATTAAAATATAATAAAAAAACTAAAATAAAAAAAGATTATTCTATTTCAAAAATTTTTATTAGATTATTTATAGTTATTGATATGACAATTATATGCTTTATTTTAGGTGGTAACACTACTTTATATATATTTGAAGAATCTAATGCTATTTCAAAAGACATAAAAGATGTTTCTGATGGAAAATTAAGTGATGATTTTGGTTCACAAAGAGGATTTATATGGAATGAAACAATGAAAATAGTACCTAATTATTGGATTCATGGTGTTGGTATAGATTGTTTAACATATGCATTTGATGGAAAATCATTAATTACACCTAAGACTAATAGAATTGTTGACAAAGCTCACAATGAATATTTACAAATTTTAATAACTGAAGGATTATTTTCTGTAGTAACTTATATTATGTTATTATTTTATACATTCTTTTCTTCTATAAAACACATATTTAAAAATGAAAAGTTAGATAATAGTATCTATATTCCTTTATTCTTAACATTTATCGGATATGCAATACAAGCTTTTGCAAATATTAGAGTTACTAGAGTTGCACCATTTTTCTTTATAATATTTGGACTTTTAATAATTAGAGAAAGGAAAATATTAAATGAAAAAACAAAATAATAAAATTATTCTATCTATTATAATAATTACTCATAATAATGAAAATTGTATAAAAAAATGCTTAAATTCATTAAATAAATATATAATAGATATTGAATGTGAAGTATTTTTAATTGATAATAATTCTAATGATAATACTGTAAATATTTTAAAAAATTTTAAAGATAATAATAAAAAGTTTAAAATAACTATTTTAGAAAATAAAAAAAATATAGGTATTTCTAAATCAAGAAACCAAGGGATAAGAAAATCTCATGGTGATTATATTTTATTTTTGGATAGTGATGCATATTTAATAGATAATTCTATTAAAATTGGGATGGATTTTTTGAAAAATAATAAAGATATTGGTATTTGTATTCCTAAAATGTATTATGAAAATATGGAAATTCAAGATAACATCAGACATTTTCCAACATTAAATAAAAAAATTAAATCTGCATTTAATGGAATATTACATAAAATATCCAAAAAGAAAGATATCAATAATTTTTCTTATACCAAATTAACTAAAGAATTAGATATATTTGAAATTGATTATGGAATCGGAGCCTACATGCTAATAAAAAAAGATGTAGTTGATAGTATAGGATTGTTTGATGAAAAAATATTTTATGGACCAGAAGATGCAGATTATTGTCTAAGAGCTTATAATAATGGCTTTAAAGTTTATTACAATAGCTATGTAAGTGTAATTCATGAAAGACAAAGACTTTCTTATAAAAAAACATTCTCAAAAATTAATTTTTATCATATTCAAGGACTATGCCATTATTTTTGTAAACATAAATATTTATTTAAAGTAAAAAAAAGAATTGAAAAAACTAACTATTCTAATTAATAAACATAGTTAGCTTTTTTATTTAAGTATATAAAATAAAAAAGATACTATAATCTTTAATATTCATATACGCCATGAATTTTTTCTAGTTGTTCATTAGTAAGTTCATTAACTTCCCAATTTTTATCAACTCTTGTTAATGTAAATTCAATAGTATAATCGATAGTATCTTTGACTTCATCTAATTTTTTTAATTTATAATCTGTAAATAAAGATTTGTCATAAACTCCTTCAGTTTTAAATTCATCAGGATTATTAACTAAATAATCATTTGCATCTTTCTCTACTTTATAATAATCATAAACTGTTATTTGAGCAGTTACTGTCGCTGTATCTCCATCTATTTTTTCTTCTTTGATTTCATATTTTAAATCTTTAAACTGTTTTAAATAAATATCTTTATATTTTTTTGTTTGATCTTCTGTTAAATCTGTTTCAGTTATATAATCATCTAATTCTAAAACAATATCTTCATCTTGATTATTATATTTATTTAAAACACGTTCTACAGCACTTGTAGGAGTATTTCCTAAACTACAAGCAGTTGTTAATAATAAAACCAAAGTAATAGCGACTAATGTAAATTTTTTCTTCATAATCATTCTCCTCACTATTAATATGGTTTATTTTTTTAAATTTATACAAATATTTTTTAGTTTTATAAACTTTTAAAAAATTCAAATAATTTTTCACATTCTTTTATATCCATTTCTGGTATATTTTCACAAGGATATTTTATTCCTAATTTTAAAAACTTTTCTCTCCCCAATTTATGATATGGTAAAAATTCAACTTTTTCTATTAATTTTATTCGTTTAATATATTCTTTTAAAGATGCAATATATTCTTTAGTATCTGTTATTCCAGGTACGATTACTTGTCTTATCCAAACTTTTTTATTTAATTTATTAGCAGTTTCAATAAAGTTTTCATATTCATCAGAATCAATTTGTGTTATCCTTTTAAAGCCTTCTTTTTCTACATGTTTAATATCTAAAATTATTAAATCAATATACTTTAGTATTTTTTCATAATCACCATTACCTATTCCTGCTGTATCTAGTGCTGTATGTATATTATATTCTTTTAATTTTTTACATAATTCTATTATAAAATTACTTTGTAGTAATGGCTCTCCTCCTGAGAATGTTACTCCGCCTGTTTCTTTAAAATATGGTAAATTATTAATAATTTTTTTTAAAACATCATCAACTGTCATGTTAGTATTTTGCTTACACCACATTTCAGGATTATGACAATATATGCATCTTAATTTGCATTCATTAAAAAATACTACAGTTCTTATTCCTGGGCCATCCACAGTACTAAATGATTCGATACTTGCTATACTAGATTTCATAATTTTTCATGAAAAGTTCTTGAAATAACTTCTTCTTGCTGAACTCTTGTCAATCTGTTAAATCTTACACTATATCCAGATACTCTAATTGTTAATAAAGGATATTTTTCTGGATGATTCATAGCATCAATTAAAGTTTCTCTAGATAATACATTTACATTTAAATGATGAGCACCTTTTTTAAAATATCCGTCTAATAAACTTACTAAATTTTCTATTCTACTATTTTCATCTTTTCCTAAAGAAGAAGGTATTATAGAAAATGTATTAGAAATTCCATCTTTACAACAATTTCTATAATCTAATTTAGCTACTGAATTCAAAGAAGAAATAGCACCAGATTCATCTCTTCCATGCATAGGGTTTGCACCTGGAGCGAATGGAGCACCTTTTTTTCTTCCATCTGGAGTTGATCCTGTTTTAGATCCATATACTACATTAGAAGTAATTGTTAATATTGACATTGTTGGTTCTGCATCCTTATAACATTTATGTTTTTTTAATTCATTAAAGAAATACGATGTGATTTCCTTTGCAATATTGTCTACTCTATCATCATCATTTCCATATTTTGGATAATTTCCTTCAACTTTAAAATCAATTGCAATTCCATCTGCATCTCTGATTGGAATAACTTTAGCATATTTTATAGAAGACAAAGAATCAACTGCAACTGATAAACCAGCAACACCATATGCCATATATCTATGTACATCTGTGTCTATTAATGCCATTAATCCTGCTTCGTAGGCATATTTATCATGCATATAATGAATAATATTCATTGCATTAGAATATATTGTTGCTACTTCAGATAATACTTTAAAATAATTATTTTTTACTTTTTCATAATTTAAAATTTCATCTGAATCTTTCTCAACACAATCTAATACCTTATCTTTTTTAATTTCATCTATTCCACCATTTATTGAATAAAGTAAAGCTTTTGCTAAGTTACAACGTGCTCCAAAAAATTGCATATCCTTGCCTATGCGCATTGCAGAAACGCAACATGCTATAGCATAATCATTTCCATAAATATCTCTCATCAAATCATCATTTTCATATTGAATAGCATCAGTAGCTATACTTAATTTAGTACAATATTTTTTAAAATTTTTTGGTAAATGTTCACTCCACAAAACTGTCATATTTGGTTCTGGTGAAGTATCTAAATTTTCTAATGTATGAAGAATTCTGTAAGATGTTTTTGTAACTAAAGATTTTTCTTTTGAAGCCATACCTCCAATTGAACAAGTAACCCAAGTTGGATCTCCAGAGAATAGTTCATCATACTCAGGAGTTCTTAAATGTCTAACTAATCTTAATTTTATTACAAATTGATCAATTAATTCTTGAATTTCTTTTTCTGTAATTTTAGATTCTTTTAAATCTCTTTCAAAATAAATATCAAAAAAAGCATCTACTCTACCTAAGGACATTGCTGCTCCATTGTTTTCTTTAACTCCTGCTAAATAAGCAAGATAAGTCCACTGTACCGCTTCAAAAGAATTTTTAGCTGGCCTAGATATATCAAACCCATAAGAAAGAGCCATTTTCTCCATCTCTTCTAATGCCTTGCATTGCATGGAAATTTCTTCTCTTAACCGTATCAATTCATCTGACATTTCTCCAACATAAATATTATTCCATTCATTAAATTTTTGTTCTTTTAAGAAAGATGTTCCATATAATGCAACTCTTCTAAAGTCCCCTATTATTCTTCCTCTACCATATGCATCAGGAAGCCCAGTTAATAATCCAACATGTCTTAGCATTCTAATATCTTTAGTATAAGCATCATATACTCCTTGATTGTGAGTTTTTCTAAATTCATTGAAATATTTATCAACTGTAGGATTTAATTTATATCCGTAAGCATCTAATTCAGAATAAACCATTCTTATTCCGCCATAAGGATTAATCATACGTTTTAATGGTTCATCAGTTTGTAATCCAAAAATAACTTCATTTTCTTTATCTATGTACCCTGGTTTAAAAGAATTTATACCAGACATATTGTCAACATCTATGTCAAGTACATGTTTATCTAATTCTTCTTTCAATAAGTTTAAACACTTTTTCCAAACAATGTCTGTTTTTTTAGTGGTTTTTTCTAAAAATGATTCATCATCAATATAACTGATATAGTTTTTTAAAATAAAATCTTCAACATCAGGCTTATCCAACCATTTTCCTTCTTTAAAATTTATCCATTCTTCTCTCATATAATTCTCCTTTTTTATCATCTTCTATTAAATTATATAATAAAAAAAAGACATTTAAAATCCCCTTTTACATATTCTAGTCTTTAACTTTATTAGGAAGTGTAAATAGGAAAGAAAATATAATAGCTCCTGTTACACCTAAACTAACATCACATAACATATTGCTAAATAATCCTATAAATCCAGCTTTTTTAAAACCCTCATATGCACAGTTAAATAAAGTATTACCAAATGAAGTTATTGGAACATTAGCTCCTATTCCTACGAAATCTATAATTTTATCATATATACCTAACATTCCTAAAAATGCTCCTACTACAACTAATATACTTGTAACATGCCCCGGAGTTAATTTTGTATTATCTAAAATCATTTGACCTATTAAACAAATCATACCACAAAATAAAAATGAATATAATATTGTCATCTTATAACCTCCAAACTAATTAAATGACTAGTACTAGGAATAGAATGTTTTTGATTTACTAAAAGAGGACTATGTAAAGATCCTGTTGCAATAAGTATTATCTTCTTATATTTTCTATTTTGCAAAATATTTCCAAAAAATATAAGAGGCAAACATACAGGTCCACTTCCACCACTAAATTTTTCTTGATCTTTTTTATAAATTATACTACCGGCATCAATATGATTTTTTATATTAATGTTATAATCTCTTTTTAATAATAGTTTAAATAATTCAGTACCATAAGTTCCCAAATCTCCAGTAAGTATTAAATCGTAGTCACTTACTTTAGTATTGGTATATTTTAAATGATCTATTAAAGTCTTTACTGCTGATGGAGCCATTACTGCACCCATATTATTGGCATCTTTAATACCATAATCCACAACACTTCCAATTGTTGAAGAGATTATTTTTATATTACTAGGATATTTTGATATAGTACATCCTGCACTTCCAGTACATGTAAACGTTGTATAGCTAGGTTTTTGAGCTCCATACTCTACTGGGAATCTAAACTGCTTTTCGCTAGATAAGTTATGACTACTTGTTAAAGCAATTCCTTCTTTAATAAATTTTCCCTGTACAAAATTAGATAATATTATAATTGAAGATATAAAACTTGCACAAGCACTATATACTCCTAGAAAAGATATATTTAAATCACTTACACTCGAGTTAGTTGCAGTTAACTGATTCATTAAATCTCCACCAACTATTAACTCAGTTTTATTATTTAGTAAATTTTTAATAACTTCTTTTTGCATTTTTATTTCACAATCTTCTATGGTTTTTTCTCCGTAATAAAAATCATTTATATACTTATTTATATTTTTCATTACTCCATTATTTTCATTTTTCCCAGCAATAGTATAAAAATTATTTAAATATACATCTTTATAAATAAAACTAGCCATAAAACATCACCTTCAATATACAAAATATAAATGCACTGACTATTCCATATAACAAAACACTGCCAGCTAATTTAAAAAAGTTTGCGCCTAATCCTGTAATAAGTCCATCTTTTTTATAATCCAATGCAGAACTTTGAATAGAATGAGCAAAACCTGTAATAGGCACTATCAATCCTGCTTTTAATTTTATTACCCATTTATCAAAATCAAGAAATGCTGTAAAAAAACATGCAAACATTATTAAAGATAAAATAATAATAGAAACAGCTGTATCATTTTTAAAATTATAATAATTTACTAAAAGTGCTCTAATCGTTTCGCATATTGCCCCTATAATACCACCTGATAAAAATGCTGTAATTGAATTTGACATTTTATTTGGTTTAGGTGTAGTCTCTTTAACTATTCTTTGGTACTCTTTCTTTTCCATAAAAAAACCTCCATTTTTATTATGAAGGTTTTAATTATATTTATGCGCAAATATATTCTTTCATTTTTCTTTTAGATTTACTTTCTAAACGGGAAACCTTTACTTGACTTAACCCTAAAAGCTCTGCAGTTTCTTGTTGAGTTAAATCTTTAAAATACCTACAATCTATTACTTTTTTACCTAATTCATCTAATTCATTTAGAGAATCATTTACTAAAATTGAGGTATCATAATCATATTCTTTTCCAATAACTTGATAAAAGTTATTATCATTTAACAATTCGCTTTCTTCATCCAATGATATTACACTATCACATAGCATAATAACTTCATTGATTACTTTTATATCAATTTCTAGAAATAAGCTTATTTCTTCTTTTGATGGCATATGTTTTAATTTTTGGGATAAAAGACTAGAAGCATTTACAATTTGTTTATATATTTTTAAATAGTTTTTGTTTAATTTTATACTTTTGCTATTAGATACTAATTCGTACATTTCACCAAAAATATATTTACTCGCATAAACTGAAAAACTTATATTTAATGTAGGATCATAACTTTTTAAAGCTTTAAGGGCACCCATGTATCCTGCCTGATATAAATCTCTCTTTTCTACATTGTAGAATTTATTTGCTATACTTTTTATTTTATATTTTAAACTTTCATCATTTAAAATATCTTCTTTATTCACTATGATCACCTAAATTTTTAATAATTCCAAAGCTTTTAGCTCGTTATCAATTTCATTAATTTTTTCTAAATTAAATCTATTATTAACTACTAAAACGTTTCCCTTATTTTTCATAATGGCATTATATCCTAATAATAATGATTTATTGCCTATCTCATCTAAATTATATAATTCATTAAAATTATAGACTAAATTTTTTATGCCATGCTTTATTATCATTGGTATAAGCAAATCTGTAAGCTTATAAGCTGTTAGTCTATTTAAAGATCCAATTAAACGTACGAATAAAATCCCATTTTTATACTCCATATTTAAATCTAACATATATCACCATCTACCTTACTATAAATTATTTTTATTTTACTTTAAATATTTTCGACAAGACTTCCGTTTCTTTTTTTTAATAAACAACACTATATCTGTCAATATTAATATGAACATAATAATTTTTTTTATTATATTTTTTTTATTTTTATCATATGATTCTCTTGATGCAATAAATGATTCACTATTATCTATATTTAAATTATATTCTTTATTTTCTGTTTTTATTAATCTATTCTCTATATCCTCTTTATTATTTAAATTTTTCTTTATATCAACGAATACTTTTTCATTAACTCCTATATCTTTTACTCTAAAATAACAATTATATTCTCCATTCACATCATAATTAATATTGCAATTTACAAAAACTATAGATGTAGATTCTTTAATAAAGTCAATAGGCTTTTTATAATAGTTATCAATAAAAAGTGTATCTTCTAAAACTAATTTTTCTCTTTTAAAATAACTCTCTGATTTAAAAAGATTATTATCATTTATTTTAAATTTTAACTGATTTTTATATATAATATTTTCTTTTTTTAAATTATTATCTTCTAAGCAATCTTCTTCTTTTATTTTATAATAATCACCATAGTATGTCTTAGCATTAACATTTTTTAAAAAAGTGATTGAAAATAATAAACATAATATAAATAAGTTTTTCTTCATCTTTGCCCTCCAATTAAATTATTTATATATTTTTTGTTTTTCCTCTTTATTTACAATCAAAATATAAGATATCTAGACAAAAGTTAAACTTTGTATTATAATTAAATATATCTAAGAGCTTTGTAATTAGTTTTTTTTAGGAGGAATTATGAAAAATAATGACATAACCACGTCAGTTTTTGCATTGGGTGGTTTAGGTGAAATAGGAAAAAATATGTACGTTATTGAAACAAATAACGATTTAATTATTATAGATGCTGGAGTAATGTTTCCAGAAGATGATTTATTAGGAATTGATTATGTAATACAGGATATTACTTATTTAAAACAAAATGAGAAAAAAATAAGAGGACTTTTTATAACACATGGCCATGAAGATCATATAGGTGGTATAACTTTTTTATTACAAAGTATAGAAATACCTAAGATATATGCACCAAGAATAGCTAGTGACTTGATTATAAAAAAATTAGAAGATAAGAATTTAAGATATGAGAATATAGAAATAGTTAATAATGAATCTATAGTTAAATTCAAAAGTATGAGTGTTGAATTTATAAACACAACTCATTCAATTCCCGACTCTTTTGCAATAGTAGTACATACTCCAGTTGGAATAATTATGACTACAGGAGACTTTAAATTTGATTTAACTCCAATAGGTCCAATGGCTGATATTCATAAAATGGCAGAATTAGGACGTAAAGGTGTAAAGCTTCTTTTATCAGACAGTACTAATGCATTATCAGAAGGATTTAGCAAAAGTGAAAGCTCTGTAGATGAAGCTTTAGGGGATGTATTTACTAAAGTAAGATCAAGAATTATAATTGCTACATTTGCTTCTAATATTTATAGAATTAAACATATTGTTGAGACATGTAGAAAAAATAATAGAAAAATAATTACTTTTGGAAGAAGTATGGAAAATGCTAAAGAGATTGCTTTAAAAAATAATCTTATAAAAGATAGTACAATATTTATTGATACAAATGCAGCTAAAGATTTAAAAAAAGATGAGATATGCATTTTATGTACAGGAAGTCAAGGGGAACCTCTAGCCGCATTATCTAGAATAGCTAATGGAACTCATAAACAAATACAATTATTACCCGATGATGTTGTCATATTTTCATCAAGCCCTATTCCAGGTAACCGAGCTAGTATTAATAAAATAATAAATAAATTATATTTAAAAGGCGTAAAAGTTGTAACTAATACTGAACTTGCAGATATTCATACATCAGGGCATGCTAAACAAGAAGAATTAAAATGGATGCTTAGAATAATTAAACCAGAATATTTCATGCCTGTTCATGGTGAATATAGAATGTTAAAAAAACATAGAGACCTTGCTTTAATGTGTGATATAAATAAAGAGAATGTATTTATTATGAAAAATGGAGATGTTCTTGAATTTAACAAAGATGGCGTATCTTTAGGTAAAAAGGTACCTGCTGGTGATATTTATGTAGATGGTTCTAGAATTGGAGATATTGGTTCAGTAGTAATCAAAGATAGACGTCTTATGAGTAACGATGGTATTTTGGTAACAATTATTAATATTAATCCAATAAAAAAAGAATTATTAATTAAACCAAATATTACTACAAGAGGTTTTATATTAGTTAATGAAAATGGAGAATTAATTCATGAAATAGAAAAGAAAGTTAGTGAAATTGTAAGAAATACATTAGCGTCAGGATATAATTATATTAACCTAAAAAATCAAATAATATTAGAACTAAATCCATTTATAAATAATCTAACTGGTCGAAGACCAATAATACTTCCAGTTATAATGGAAATAAAAAAATAAGAACGAAATAAAAAAATTAATCATTTAATACTATAGGTGATAAAATGATTAATTTTTTTTATGAATTAAATCCTGCATTGCAAGCTCTAATAGGTTGTACTTTCACTTTCTTAATTACTTCTTTAGGATCTGCTAGTGTATTCTTATTTAGAAAATTTAATAAAACTTTATTAGATTCATTTTTAAGTATTAGTGCTGGAGTAATGATAGCAGCATCGTTCTTTTCTCTAATAAATCCCGCAATAGATATGGCAGAAAATTTAAATTTAATCCCTATAGTAGTTTTATCTGTTGGTATCATAGGCGGAACATTACTTTTATTTATTGGAGATAAAATTTTTGAAAAAAAAATAAAACTATCTAATGATAAAAAAAGAATAAGTTTATTAATATTTTCTATTGTCTTACATAATATTCCAGAAGGAATGGCAATTGGTGTTGCATTCGGTTCTGTAATTTATGGTCTAGATGGTGCAACAGTTGGTGCTGCCATAGCTTTAGCAATTGGCATTGGAATACAAAATTTCCCAGAAGGAAGTGCAATAAGCTTACCTCTTTTAGCAAATGGAGTATCAAAAAAGAAAGCATTTCTTATAGGTAGTCTTTCTGGAATTGTAGAACCTATTGCTGGAGTATTAGGCGCATTGTTAGTACTAAAAGTAAATATAATACTTCCATACTTATTAGCATTTGCAGCAGGTGCTATGTTATATGTAGTTATTGAAGAAATAATTCCAGAAAGTCAAAATACAGAAAAAAAAGACCTAATGGCTTTTATAACTATAATTGGATTTTCTATAATGATGATACTCGATGTGGCACTCGGTTAAAAACTATTTTATTAGTTTTTTATTTTAAATTGATTCCCAAACTATTTTTTTGAATTTTATCTATTACTCTACTTTTTTCATTATCATATAAAAGAGTTGGCCGATAATCATTTATATTACTAACACTAGAAATACTCGTAGGATATATATTTACTATTGTGTCAGATAAAACTTTATTTTTAAATTTAAAATTTATATTAAATATCATTGTATCTTTATCACTTGGATTCTTATTACCTCCAAAAGCAAAATTTCCTAAACTATATACAATATATTTATCTTTATATAATTCTATACCTTCAAGAACATGAGGATGATGACCTAACACTAATTCTACTCCTTTATCTATTGCATAGTGTCCTAAATATTTTTGTATTTCACTTTGAACATAGGATTTTTCTATTCCCCAATGAAATGAAAGTATAATTAAATTAACATTGTTTTCTTTTAAAGATTTTATACTATCATCTATTTTTTTTGTACAAGAATAATCTTCAATACAGTAAATACCGGCAAAACCAATTTTAATATTTTCTTTTTCATATATATAATATTTATCAAATCCAAAATAATTTACTTTTGCTTCTTCTAAGGCATTTATTGTATCAGTATAGCCAATTTCATTATAATCATAAATATGATTATTAGCTATATTAACAACATCTATACTCCCACTTGTTAAAATATTTACATAGTCTTTTGGACCTTTAAAATTAAAAGCTTTTTCTTTTTTTATTTCAGAATCAGTAAACGTCCCTTCAAGATTAGCTATAGTTATATCATCATTTTCAAAAATATGTTTTACATTACTAAAAATATAATCATATCCATTTTTTTCAATAACTTCATTAAAACTATGAGAATATCCAAAATTATCATCATAACCTATTGTACAATCTCCAATTGCATTAATACTTATATTTGTTAATTTATCTACAGTAAATTCTTGTGTAGCAGTTAAAATATTCATTTGATTTGAATCAGATTCAATATTATTATTTTCTATATTATTACTATTGTTTTGATATATAAACGCGTAAGACAAAGAAAATATGGATAAAAAAGATATACATATAATAATAAAAATCATTAATATAATTGTATTTTTATTCATATATTATTTCCTTTCCACAAAAAAAGTCTTTTAGACTTTTAATTAAAATATATTTCTATATGCCCTGCAAACGTTTTACCTTGATCATAATTTTGTTCACCATCAACACCTTGTAATTTAAAATTTATAGTATATTCTTGTGTTGAATAAGGTGGAATAACTATTTCTGTTGCAATTGCTGATGTTTCTTTTGGCGCTGTTCTAAAATCATAATTAGCTCCATTTAATGTACTTGAAATACTATATTTAAAATTATCAGATTCATAATCATTTAAATCAACAACCCATCTTAAATTATACGTTACATATAAACTTGATTTATTTATAACCTTGAACTTCTTTGGTGGAATATTATTTTCATATCCTGGTTGATCATCAGGATAAATGCCAGTAATAAATACTGTGCCTTCATCTGCATATTCTAATTCTAAAGTATCAGTTTTTATATTTATATTACTATTTCCTATCACAGAACTTGAACCATTAGGAGTAGAATCTGTTTTATTTAAATCTTCATTAGTTAAACAATATTTATCACAAACCTTATCGTTATTTGTATCACAATGTAAATCACAAACTCCATCGCCATCCATATCAAAATTTAAATCTGCCATCAAATCTTTATTAGTATCAATTTCCATATCGGCTATACCATCACCATCTAAATCTAAATTCAGATCCGGCCATCCATCATTATTAATATCACAATTCAAATCACATGTTCCATCATTATCTATATCTTGATTCATTAAATTGAAGTCTGCAATTCCATTTCCACTTGTATCTATATTAAACACAGGTTTTCTATTACCTTTATAATCAACATTAACATCTGGTTTATCGTCTTTGTTTGAATCTATATTTACTTCAGCAATTCTATCATTATTTAAATCCAAATTTATATCAGCAATATCATCTCCATCAATATCTTTATTTAAATTTTTTACTAAAGAATATGTAATTGCTGAATAACTAGATCCTAAAATTGCTAATAATAATAGAGTAATAAAAAGAATAATCAAAAAAACAGGTTTATTTTTTTTTAATTTTAAAATGATCTTTTCTTTATTTTTTTCAACTATTACTCCATAAGGTAAATGAACCTTATTATCTTTAGGATCGCAAGTCAATTTTATACATCTAAGAGCATACTTTCTTAAAGATTCTACTTCTTCTCCTTTATATATATTATCTAATATCTTCTCAAAATACTTTTCTTGATCTTCTATAGATAATTTTTCAATTTCTTCCAAATATAGAGTTCTAGTTTCAAATTTTCGTTTGTCTAATGTTTTAATTTTATTCTTTTTATTTTTCATAAACTATCTCCTTATTTTAATTATATTAAAAAAAAAGTTAAAATACAATAATTTAAGAATTTGAATTACTAATATTTTCAATTATAGATTTATGATTTTTGATAAAATTATTAAACAATATCGCTATATTATTTTCAGTATCATTTTTTTGTTTTAATTTATCATTATAATACTTATTTACTTTATTCAATATATCTTCTAATTTATATTTATCTTCATATATATATTCATTTATAATATTTGATAATTTAGAATCCAAACTTTTATACTTCATTATATTTTCTTTAGATTCATCTAAGGCATTGCAGTTAATAAAATATGAAAGTGTAAATTCATCTTTAGCTGCTTTATCTTCATTAATTATATTTTCATACTTTACTACTTTTGGATCTTTAAATTCAAATTGATCCAAATATTCCCATAATATAAATGCTTTCTGAAAATTTGGCTCTCTTAAAATTAAATTGGTTTTTCTTATCGGGTTAAATACTAACGAACATCCTGCTAACTCTTTAATCATTTCAGTACTTTTAAAATTTTTTATAATTTCATAACAAGCTAATATTCTATTTTTTATATTTTTAGAATCTTTATTTAAATTTATTTCTTCATGAAAATTCATTTTAACTTCAATATCAACTTTTTTATTATCAAATGTTGTATTACCTTTATAAACTGCATTTTTATCAATTTGCTTATCTGAAACAATATCTAAATTTTCTAATTGTTTATTTATAAAAGTATCTAATCTTTTTACTAAAGTATATATAAATCTATTTTCATATAAGTCTGTTGTATCTTCTTTATTAATATTCAATAATTTTTTAGGTATAATAACTCCATCATTATCTAACGCCTGGATATTTTCACAATGCTCTGCTAAATTTCTAATTGTCTGTTGCCCTACTTTTTTTGCTTTTTCAACAATAACTAAATCTTCTTCTTGTACAATAAATCTTCTTGGATTTCTTACTATTTTATCAATACTTCCTAATGTGTTTTCCAAAACATCAATCCAACTATAATCAACATTGATTTCTTTTATATTACTTTTAACAAAGAAAGATGACTGTGTTTTTGATATAAAAGAATCTAGCTCATTTGAGTTAATTGAATCTAATATTTCTCTTTTATTCTGTATCATATATCACCTATATAGATTTTTTTAATTTTATCAAAAAATCCTTACATTTGTTCATATTTTTTCTTCCAAAGCTAATATTTAAATAATTTATAAACTCATCTAACTCATTTTTTATAAATGATAAATTCAACTGTTCAAATTTTCTTAAAATTTTAGTTACAATAAGGTAATCAACAGCATCAATCTCTTCTCCACCACACGCAACATATGTAGGAACAAAATCTTCAATTTGTTTTGTAATACGATTCCCAAAAGATATTCTAAAATGTTCTATAATATATTGATCTAATTCTTCTAATTTTTTTGACATTTCACTAGACAATGGATATTTTTTTTGAGCATCTTCGAATAAAGATTCAAAATAATCATCTGTTATATTTAATTTTTCTGTTTTAGGGGCATTAAACTTTTCACTCTTTTCATTTATATTAATCGCCATTGCTCTATCATAAACTTTATCAGTTACCATAAATGTAGAATCATCATTATTAATAGTACCTACATACCACATATTTTTTGGCAACACAAAATTTCCATTCACTATTTTTTTAGGATCATTTTCCCAAGGTGTTGCAACTAAATTTACTACCCACTCTTTTTTATTAGGCATTTCCATTATAGATAACATTTCAGCAAAATAATATTCTACACGTGCAATATTCATTTCGTCAAGTATAGTAACATAAATCATATCATTATAAGTTGCTTCATACATTTTACTTAATAATTCTGTTTCATTAAACCTTTTAGTAAACTCATTAAAATATCCAAATAATTCTGTTCTATCTCTCCAAGATGGCTGAACGGGTGCAATAACTGAATCATTTCCTAAAAAACTACCAAAAGCATATGCCAAAGAAGTTTTACCTGTTCCTGAAATACCCTGTAAAATTAATAAACGTGATGCAGAAAAAGCTGAAATAAACAAACGAATTAAATCTTCAGAATAATAAAGCTCTAGTTCACTTGCAGCATAATTTCTAAATTGTTCGCATATTTCTTTTAAAGATATAGTATTATTTACGTTTTTATTTGGTACATAATTTTCCCATTTTTTATCAATTTGTGTTAACTTATAAAATCTACTTTCTCCGCTGCCTATTTTAGTTATAGGATTTCCTGCTTCATCAAATTCTTTATCTTCATATGCCATAGTTGCCAATTTATCGTTTTCTTGTTTTAATTTTATCATTTCATAATTTAATTTCTCAACTTCTTCTAATAATGCATCTTGTTCGTGACTTTTCCTTACTAATTTAGAAACTTTACGTATTATATAAAATAAAAGTATTACAAACAAAGCGATTAATAATATTAAACATATAACTGCTATAATTATAAATATTATACTAACACTTTCTTTATATTTATTAACTATATCAATATAATTAATAATATTAAGCATTTCAATTATCCCAACAAATATAGATTTAACAATTGAAATTAGTCCATCAAAAAATGGTGTTAAAAAATCTACAAAAAATTTACCATAACTATTCATATTTTACCTCTTTTTCCTTTAATAACTCATTTTCTGTTATTTTATTTTCAAAATTTTTAACTATAAAATTAATATTCATATCTTTCCAGATTTCTAAATACTTTTCATTTGTATTTAAAAACTCTTCAGTCACAACAATGTTTTTAATTCCCATAAACATATTATAATTATTTGTTTCAAAAGTTTGACTAACTTCTATATAAATATCAATATTATTTTCTTTTAATTTATTAATATACTCAAAATCATCTTTAATTTCATTATAATCAACTAAATACTTTATATGCTCATTTATAATATTATTTTTCATTTCACTAATATTATCTTTCTTATCTATAGGAAATAATAAAATAATATTTATTCCATTTTTTAAACACTTAAACAATGTAACATAACTTAAATCTCTTGAAATATTTCTAAATGCATCTTTTATATTTAATTTTTTCATTACATTTATGACATCTTTACTATCAAACTTATCTAAATCTTCTATATTATATTGATAAAATACTTTATAATACTTTTTATCTTTATTGATATTTATATAATAATTATAACTATTAGGATTCACTAAATTTAATAAACTATCTTTAACTTTATTTTCTAATAATACTATAGGTTTTATGTCTTGAATAAGTTTTTCTAAATCTCTATCTTTACGGAATCTAATATTTGCGAAATTATCTAGTATATTATTAATTGTTTTTTCTATTTTTTTAGGAGTATTTAAATTATTAAAATCTTTTTCTGTAATAATAATACCAATATATATTAAAATATTTAAATAAAGAATACTCTCTTCTTTTTCTATAATAAATTGTCTTTCTTTATTATTTTCATAATAATCAATAATAGATATTAAAATAAGTTTTAATCTTCTATTAATATTATTATTAAATTTTATATATTTATCAATTTTACTAAAATCATTGCTTGGATAAAAATAATATCTTTCATAATAAATATCTATAATATTTCTTAATAAAAAATCAAATTCTTCATTAGAGGTCCATAAGTTATTTTTTGTATATTCAATATTCTTTTCTAAAAATAATATAATATTTAATAAATTTTTTTTAGATGTTTTTAAATATTGGTCTAAGCTTTTCTGCATATTAAACCTCTTTTCTATTCTCTATATAATTCTATCATAAAATAATTTGTGTTTCAATGAAAATAATTTAGAGTTCAGATATCTTTTTATACAAAAAAAGATTAGTTTATTTCTAATCTTCCTTATTCTTTCTAGTTAAAATTGATGATTAGTGATTTTCTACTCTGTTTTTATAAAATCTTTTATTTTTTTCTAATTTATATTTATGGACATACTTGAACTAATAAGTTTTCTTTGTTCTTCGTTTATATGTTTCCATGTTTTCATTTTTCTCCACTCCTTTATAACTACAAGAAAACATAACATATATTATACTATAATTAGACTAAATGCATAATTTTATTAAAAACGGCATTTCTAATGAAAATTAACGTTTGAGATTTATTCGTAAAAAAAACAGCTTATAATATTTAAGCTATTTTAATTATTAATTTTTTTCTTTACTAATTGATATGCATCATTATGGATGTCATCGATTGTACGCATTTTATTATTTATTGCACAATTTATTTTATTCCATCCCAAATATTCAGAAATAAACATAGCACTTTCATAAACCTTTTTCATAAAATCTGTATTACTTTCGTGAATATCATTGTTTATACCTTCATTTTGTTTACGAGCATTCCTCATCTCAGAAACTAAATCAAATGGTGCATGAAGAAATATAACACTATCTGGTCTTTGAATACCGAGTTTATTATATTCAAAATCACAAACATAATCTATAAATTCTTTTTTCTTGTCTATATCTTCTATTAATGCTGATTGATATATTAAACTAGATGTTGTATATCGATCTAATAAAATTATTTTTCCATCATCAAAATCTTTTTTTAATTCTGTAAGCCATGTAATTCCTCTATCCATAGCATATAAACTATTTATAAAATAAGGTGATAACTCATTTGGTTGTCCATAATAACCTTTTAAATACATTTCTACCGGTTTGCCTTGATAAGTATTATATGAAGGGAAATGATGAGTAACTATACTATTCTCATCTGCCTTTAAATGTTCACCTAATAATTGAAATTGTGTTGTTTTACCTATGCCATCACAAGCACCTTCGACTACTATTAACTTTCCTTTTGACATAATTAAATCTTCCTTGTAAGAGTTTTTCCCTCTTTAAAGCCACAATCTGATGAACAAGTATAATTAGGGAAAGTACATCTAGCTCCATGAGAATATTTCTCAATATCAATTGCTAGTGGACTATTTGATTTTTCCAATGCTTTTTTATATTTTAATAAAGTTTCTCTAGTTTGTAACATTATTTCAAGTTGTGCAGCAGTACATAATCTCTCTTTGCATTTTAAAATAAAATCATCATATTTCCCAACTTCACTAATTTTGACAAGTTCTCCTTGTGGATTAACTCCTCTTACAATTTGCATATCTCCAAGCCACTCATCAACTAACATCCCGTCATCAGCAATAATTGGTGGTACAAAGTATTCTTTTTTATCTAACATTTCCATTTGATAATCAAGTGTCCTATGTCTATGTGCTTGAGCAAGTTGAGCAAAAGAACCTTTATAAACGCAAGAATAAACATCTCCAAAATGTTCTTCTTTTGTTTCTAAATTTTTTCCAAAAAGTGATAATTTTCTTTCTTTTTCATTTTTCATTAATCCTTCCACCAAAATATTTATATCAAAAAGTTGATTGATAAATTCATTCATAGCGTCTGCTAATTTAACTTCAAAAATGTCATTTGCATTATGGCTCATAATATAATCTTCCATCCATGAAGCTATATAGTTTATCTGTCTTAAAGAGGTTGAATAAATTAATGTTGTAGGCATAAATACTGTAACTAAATATCTAGCATTTTCTTGAGCAAGTTTCTGAATCTTTGAGTCATTATAAATATTTCCATATTGCTCTTTTATTTTTACCTTAAATATATCAATCCATTTATTATAAAGTCTTTCTTCTTCTAATGTTATTATAGAACCATCTTGTCTAACAACAGGTGTATATCTAGCAGATTTTTCACTTGTTGTATATTGATGTTCATTATTTAATACCATCGCTAATATTTTTGGTACATTTTGTAAATTCAAATTTAGAGTTATATGATCATAAACACTATGATGTCCATTATTTAATGTCATATCAACTCTTCTCATAGTTTTTTCTTCTGATTCATTTGCTATATGATTAAAACCTTCCTTATCATAACAAACACCAGCAATTTTACCACATAATTTGATAGCTTTATCTTTATTAAAAGAGCCATCACTTCTTAAAAACTGATTTGGTAATATATCAATTCTTAAACTACTTCTTTCCATTAAAATCCTCCTACCTATTTTTCCTTTTTATCTTTTCAAAGTTGTTATCTTGGTAAAATAGTAAAGGACAACTTTCTCAAAGTTGTGTACTTTCTGATAAAGTTTACTTTTGATAACTACATATAGTATAACATTTTTTTATTAAAAATCATTAAAATTTACTTTTTCACTAAAAAAAATTCTAAATCTTAATACCTAAAAATTCTTATAGTACACAACTTTGAGATAATATATAACTTGCAGTTAAAGTTAAAATATCTACCAAAAGAAACCCTTGATATAACATAATTTATCGATGGTCTTTATACATATAAAGGTTTTAATTGATTAATCATTTTTACCTTATTTTCGTAATTTAGATGACATATCTTTCTAATGTAATTTTAACACTAGAATGCTCTAAAATTTCACTTAGTGTCTTTGGATCATAACTATTTTCAATACATCTTGTTGCAAGTAAATTTATACTTTTTAATATTTTTTTGTATTTATTAAAATACGTTCTTGTTTCAATAAACTTACTGTTTCCAGTAAGCAAAAAATCTGATAGTTTATGTTCAAAACAAAATCTTTCTAATATAGTAATTATAAAATCTGGAATTGGTATAATTGAGTAGAATTTAAATCAATATAGATAATCACTAAAAAAAACAAGTAATACTTGCTTATATTTCTATAATTTCATTTAAAAACTTCTTGCTATATAAATAAAGTCCTGTATATCTATCATAATAAATGTTTATAAATCTATCAATATTATTTATAATGTATTCTTTAATTTTTAATTCTTTTATACTTTTAATATCTATTAGATAATAGATTCTTAACATTTTTATAGTTTTTTCATCATATATAGTTTCATTTGTATAACAATTTTTACAAACATATCCACCTATATCTCCATCAATTGTTATGATATTTTTTTTCGCTCCACATTTTGCACAACAATCAAAATTTATTCCAACTCCTAAAAAATCTAAGGCTTTAATCTCAAAAATATTAGTTAATACTTTTGGATTTAAATTATCTTCTATTTTCAATACTGTGTTTATGAAATTTTCAAATAAGCAATTAAAATCATTAGTTTGTTTTAATATTTGATTTGTAAGTTCTACTAAATAACTTAAATAACTAATTTTAGTAAGATCAGATCTAATATGTATAAGTTCATTCGTAGTTTTTGCTTCTCTTAATAAACTAAGTTTATTTTCCTTTATATCTATTAGAAATTTACCATAAGTAAATTTGATAGTCCCACTTCTTAATTTACTTTTTAAACTCTTAGCGCCTTTAGCAATACAACCAATAATACCTTGTCTTGTAAATATATTTATTATTTTTGATGTATCTCCATAAGGAACTTCATTTAATATAAATCCTTCTATTTCTCTTGTTATTTTAATCACTTCTTTTTATATTCTAGGTAATATTCTATCTTTCCTGTTTTTTTAAATAACTCCCATAATTCTTTTTTTTCCATTATAATCCAACCCTTTCTATAAATATATTGGATTTAATTTTAAAATTTTATTCACTTCTATTTAAAATAGTATTAAATAAATAATAATTATTAGGCATATTTAACTTATTCATTTTGTTTATTATATTATCTATATCATTTTGTTTTAATTCTGGATTTTCTTTTTTTATATAATCAATAAATTCACTATGTTTTATTTCTTTATCATCTATATGATATTTTTTAAAGTATATTTTTACATTATCTATGACAAAATTGGAAAAAAGATCTTTATTATTGTTCAAATAAAATATTAATAATTTATAGTCCCACCCTAAATCAATATAATAATTATAAATATTATATGGTCTATCATTAACTAAATCTTCACTAATCTTATTAATTACATATTTTACTTTATCAATATTATCTTTATTAAAATCATTTTCAATTTTTAAAAATTGTTTTAATATTTGTTTTTCTTTATCAGTTAAAAAGTATTTTTTAGAATTATTAATAAATCTTTTGAAGTCTGAATATTTTAAATTATTATTACTAACATATTCTTTTATATTATGTGAACCATCACTTATATAATTTTTAATTATATTTATTATTTTTTCTTTTTCTTTTATTTTTGTAGTTCTTTCTTCTTCTTTATGTAAATCATTATATTTCAAACAATATTCTAGATATACTTTATTTATTTTTCCATTATGTATAGATTCTTTTTTTAAATAATCTATACAATTATTTATTACGTGATAAAATTCATCTAATGTTATATTTTTTGTTTTTATAAATTCTTCAATTTTTTTATCATTACATTTAGAATCTATATAAAATTTTAAATATTCTATATTATGATTATTTTTCATATTTAAATCCAAATTCTTTTAAATAGGTTTCTTTATCACGCCAATTATCAATTGTCTTTACAAATAATTCTAAATATACTTGTTTACCAAATTTATTTTCTAAATCTACTCTAGCTCTTGAACCGATTTCTTTTAACATATTTCCATGATGTCCTATAATTATTTTTTTTAAAGAATCCCTACTAACAATAATATCTACACTTATATTAAGTATATTACTTTTTTCTATAAAATTAGTTGTAATACAAGTTATTTCATGAGGAACTTCATCCCTTGTTAATTCCAATATTTTTTCTCTAACAAATTCACTTGCTATAAAACTACTATTAACATTTGTTATAACTTCATTATCATAATATTTCACATCATCATGAATATATTGTTTTAAAATAGTTAGTAATCTATTTATATTATCCTTTTTTAATGCTGATATAGGCACTATTTCAGCAAAATCATATAAATCTTTATAATTCAATATAGCATTCATTATTTCTTCATTATTTATTTTATCTATTTTATTTAAAATTAATATTACTGGTAAACGGTTATTTCTTAAAGCATTTAATATAAATTTATCTCCACCACCAATTTTTTCACTAGCATCAGTAATAAAAAGTATAACATCAACATCTTCTAATGCACTATATGCTTCTTTGTTTAATTCTTTACCTAATTTATCAATTGGTTTATGAATCCCTGGAGTATCTACAAAAACGATTTGTGAATCATTATCATTGTAAACGCCATGTATACTATTTCTTGTAGTGCCAGCAATATTACTAACAATAGCAACTTTATTATTTATTAAAGTATTTAATAACGTACTCTTGCCAGTGTTAGGTCTTCCTATAATACTTACAAAACCACTTTTCATAAACTACCTCCTAATAAATGTTGTTGTATAAATTGCCTACTTTTAAAACTCTATTAGTTTCATCTATAGTATATAATATAACACTCTTTTCTGGTTCAAAAAATTCAGTTATCATATTTCTATTTAAATATCTTAAATCTCTAATATCATTAGTCCCAACCATTATATAAATTTTTTCAAAATCCCCATATTTATAACCTTTGGTTACTGCACTCGCAATAGCGATTTGTTCTGCATATATACCATCTCTAAATATAGCATTCTTTACAGTTACTCCTTTAAATTTGCTTCCATCTTTCATTAAAACTATGGAAGCAAATTTTATTTTATCATATGGAGCATAAGAATTATTTAATAATTTTTTTAAATCACTTATCATTAGCTAAATCCCTTTCTGAAAATTCGTGTGGACATAAATCTTTAATTTTATATATTTTTTCTTTTCCAAGATTATCATAAGATACTAATTCTTTATCTGTATCAAAAAATTCTAATATAATTTGTCTGCATAAAAAACAAGGGGTTATAGAATAATTAACTTCACCTAATAAATATATTTTTTCAAAATCATGCTTTTTATAACCAGATGCTACTGCACTTCCAATAGCAACTTGTTCAGCACATAATCCATCTTTAAATGATGGATTCTCAATATTAACTCCTTCAAATAATGTCCCATCTTTCATTTCAATAATACAAGCCACTTTAAAGTTGCTAAATAATGAATAACTATTTATAATTAATTTTTCTAATTTTTCAAACATATTTATCACCCTTTTATATTTAATTCATCTAAAATTTCTCTTTGTAATGCAAACATTGTTTTTTCATCTTCTTCTTTCATGTGATCATATCCTAATAAATGTAAAAGCCCATGTAATACTAAAAATGAAAGCTCTCTTCTTTCAGAATGTTCATATTCTTTGGCCTGCTCTTTCATCTTAGGAATAGATATAAATATATCTCCTAAAGAATTAATAACAGTATTAACACGTAAATTATCATTAAGTGCAAATGATAATACATCAGTAGATCTATCAACACCTCTATATTCCTTATTCAATTTATGCATTGCTTCATCATCAATGAAAATAATATCAAAGATACTAGATTTTATATTCAATTTTTTTATAGCATATTGTAATAACTCATCTAAATATTCATAATTACTATATCCATAATTATCTATTATTTCATAATCAGTTTCCATTAATTCCACCTCACAACCAATATTTAAATAGACAAAATACTCCAATTAAGAGTATAATCCATAACAAATTATAAATCCATTCTTTTTTTAAAAAATCTGGAATAATTAATTCGAGTTTTTTTATTAATTTATAAATTAAATATCCTAATATTCCTCCACATAAATTTAACATGATATCATCTATATCAAAACTTCTTCCTATATTCATTTGTATAATTTCTATACTAATAGAAGTAATAAAAGTGATTAAAGTTGTTATATAAATTTTTTTAGTTTTTAAAATACTACTTACAAAATATCCAAATGGTACAAATAATAAAACATTACCTAAAACATTTTTATAAAATAAGCTACTTGTAAAGTTATATCTTAATATTTCTTTAAATGGAACAAAATTATTAGAATAACTTTCAAAATCTGTACTTGTAACTAATTCAAATAATAAAAACATATATAATATAATTACTAACATATATAATTCTTTATAAAAAATAAATTTCTTCTTATTTATTATAGTATCAGCTATTTTAATGGTTGCTAAAACTACTATAAATAATAATATCATAGGCCAAATTTCTTTTAATACTATATTAATTTCATTAGGTATCATATATTCACCACAATCTATTTTATTATTTCACTAATTAATTCTTCGGTTACAACAAATACTTCTAAATATATTGTACTATTATTTATATCTTTTTTCAAAACTTTTTTAGATATGATATTTCCTTTGCCATTTAATTTACTTTTAAATTTATTATCTATATTTAATAGTGCTTTTTCTAAACTTTCTTCTTCAGTATAAAGCTTATTTTCTAATTTATATTCCTTTTCTTTATATATTGTAAAAAATCTATTTTTTATTATATAATCTTTATCATAATTCTCATATTTATTATTTCTTAATATTTTGTGATTAAAAGTAAAATTTAATCTCTTCCTACCAGTATAAACTTTCTTTTGATAGTTACGTTTTAAAGTAACATTAGTTTCATACCAAACATGTCCATAAACTTCTCCATTTGCACAAGTTGATCCCATTATTCCATCATTTAATTTAATATCTCCACTTATTAAAATATCATTTTTATGAACAAAATCATTTACATTTATTAATATTTCTCCACTATCACTATATATTTTTGTAATCAAAGCATCTTTATTAGAAATAATATTGCAGTATGCATCTTTATCAGTAATATTATCCAAAATCCTTTCTTCCACTCTAATTACATAAGTCATTCCTATACTTTCTATACTTATCCATTCTAACTTATCTTTATTATTATCTAATATTTTATTCTTTATATTTTCTAGTTCAATAAAATCTTTTTTTATACTATATTTTTTTATACCATTATCTTCTAATTCACTTAATAGAAGCTCTCTTATTTTTATATTGGAATGTATTACAGAAACTTTTAATATAACATTAGAAGAAATATACATAAGTAATAAACAAATAATAAAAGTTAAAATAAAATACTTTAATTTAAAAATTTTTTCTTTTATTGAATCACTTCCTAAACTCTTATAAATATCTATTTCACAGTAGTAATTAAATATCTTTATATTTTTATAATCTTCTTTTTTAATTTTAACTATAATTTCATCTTTATTAATATAGTTAACATAATAAAGTTCTATTTTTCTTTCATTACATTTATTGATAAATCTTTTAATATTATTTTTAACTTTAATCAGGACAAATTTATTCATAAACTTTTTCCACCTCTTTTATTAACCCTTTTATTAACAATTCTTTTTTTTCTAATTTAGTTATTAATAAATCTTGTCCTTTTATATTTATTTTTAATTTTGCCAATTTTAAACTTATATAAGTTTCTGTAAATTTCATTATTTCTAAATAATTATATATATAAATATAATTTGAATAAATAATTATATAATATTCTTCTTTTTTCAAATAATTCTTAAATATTTCTAGCATAGAATTCACCAATAAATTATATGCTAAAAAAAAATAGTTAAGCAATTTTAACTATTTTTATATTACAAATTCCATTCGGAGTATCAACACTTATGATATCTCCAACTTTTTTATCCATTATAGCTTTTCCTATTGGTGATTCATTTGATATTTTATTTTCAAATGGATCTGCTTCCATAGAACCAACTATTGAATAAATTTCTTCGTCTTCGTCTTCAACATATTGAACAGTTACAGTTGTTCCAATATCGACTCTATCTCCTTTAGCTTTTTCTATTATTTTTGCATGTTCTAACATATATTCAAGTTCAGTAATTCTTGCTTCTATTTTTGCTTGTTCATCTCTTGCAGCATCATAGTCAGCATTTTCAGATAAATCGCCTTGCGCTCTAGCTTCTTTTATAGCTTCAATTATTCTTGGCCTTTCTGTAGTTTTTAAATTATTCAACTCAGTTTCAAGTTCTAAGAACCCTTCACTAGTAAGTAAAAATTCTTTTTTTTGTCTCATCTTAATCACCTTTCAATCTGTCTATTTCATATTAGTCATAAGCATACTACAAATTACTCTAATTGTCAAACACTTTAATTCTCATCATGTCATATTTATATAGCGGCTTTTCTATCCTTATTTTAACTATCATTCTAGGGTGTCTCGCAACACTAATTCTATTATTATCTTCATCATAAATCTCTTTTAAAACATAGTTAAAAGTATCTATATTAGGGCCAAAAAATTGAACTTCCATAGATTCTTCAAAATAATTTCTTTGTTCTATTATAGCAAAACCATCTTTGTAATCAGTCACAACTCCCAGAAAATCCTGGTTACTTATTTCCTGTCTTCCTAAATAATATTGTTCAGAAACACCAGGTAATTTATCAAAAAATTGTGGCGTTGATTCTCTATTGGCACATCTGTTTAAAATATTCAGACAATATTTAGTATATGTTGAAGTTAGTGAATTATTTACAATTTTATCTATTAATCTTCTATAAGTTAATATAACTGTTGCAATATAATATATACTTCTCATTCTTCCTTCTATCTTAAAAGAATTTACCCCAATTTCTATCATATCTTTAATATAAGGAACCATATTTAAATCTTTCGGTGTCATACTAAATGGTATATTCGTTATTAATTCATTATTCATATTACAATAATCAAATTCCCATCTACAAATTTGAGCACAACCACCTCTATTAGAATCTCTATTTGTACAATAATTCGAAAGAACACATCTACCACTTATACTAGTACACATAGCTCCATGTATAAAACATTCTAAATTTAATTGAGTTTTTTCTTTTATTTTTTTTATATCTTTTTTACTACATTCTCTTGCTAAAACTAACCTTTGCGCACCTAGATCTTTATAAAATAATGCCGATTCGTAATTTGAAATACTAGCTTGGGTACTCACATGTAATTCACATTTCAATTTAAGCTCTTTAATTAATTTAATAACTGTAATGTCACTTGCAATAATACCATCAACATTTATACTATCTAAAAATATTAGATATTCTTTTAAACCATCTAATTCTTCATTATGAAGTACTATATTTACAGTAACATATATTTTTTTATTTAAATCATGTGTATATTCAACGGCTTTTTTTAATTCCTCATTGCTGAAATTTTTTGCATTAGCTCTCATGGAGTATTTTTCTCCACCTAAATATACTGCATCAGCTCCATATAAAAAAGCAAATTTTAGTTTTTCAAAATCTCCAGCAGGGCTTAATAATTCTATCATTTGAAATCCCCCAATTTGTAAAATGTTTTTTTATTCATAAAACCTTCATTAGCATTGTCTATTTCATAATTTTGAATATATTTTATTATTTCATTTACATTTCTATTAAAAGGAAATAATAAATAAAATAATATCTTTTTATCATCAAAATATTGTAAATAATTAGCAATATTAAAAAATTCATTATTAAATAAAATTGTTCCAAATTTATTTTCTATAGCTAAAAAATTTTGGCATGATATTTTTTCTTTTAATATCACTTTTTTATTTTCTAACAAATTAAAATTGCTATTAAAGTTAGTAAGTAATGTGCGTCTTGAATACATTGCACCATTTAATCCAAAAACATTTAAAACCAAAGGTTTATTAGTCTTATTCAAAATTTCAGTAATTTCTTCTCTAGTGATTTCATTACTAATGATAGCACTATCTACATATTCTAACCAATAATTTATTGAACAATAATTAGTTGCAAAATGGGCCTGATTCCAAATAAGTTTTATATCTGTATCTTTTAAAATATTATATACTGCTATATCTTCAAAAATAATATATTTAAAAGATGCAAGATCATTTTTAATTCCCTTTAATTTTTCTACATCTTCATTATTTAGTACTCTATTCATATAAAGAATTTTGTTACAATCTATTTTTAATGACTTTAACGTATCTAAATTAAAAGATTTAAGCCCTATACTAAAGTAATCAACAGCAAAAAGAAAATTGTTTACACCAATTTTCTTATAAGTAACTATATCAGATAAGTTTTCAATATTAATTAATATCTTTTCTTTTTTCATTTCTTCTAAAACTAACAGACAAACCGTCTCCAATATCATAAAATTTAGTAATATATTCTTTATTTGATTTTAAATACTCTATATATTTTTCTATTTTAGTTACAATTCCTCGAACGTTTTTAGATTTAATATCATTTTTATTTTTTACTAAACCATGAAATTTTAAATTGTCTGTTATTATAACTCCTCCAGGATTTAAATAATTAGCAAACTTATCAAAATATTTAATATATTGCCCTTTAGCAGCATCAATAAATATCAAATCATATTTACACCCTGCTAAATTAACTTCTAAAGCATCGTTATATACTAACTCTATTCTTTTATCAAAACCACTCTTATTTACATTTTTTACTGCTTCTCTATAACGTTTTTCATCTTTCTCAATAGTTGTTATCTCACAAAAATTATTTGCATTAGCCATTAAAATAGCAGAATATCCTATTGCAGTACCTATTTCTAATATACTTTTTACTTTATTTAATTTAATATACTTCATTATAAACTTTATAGATTCTAATTCTATTATTGGGACATTATTTGCATTAGCATAACGTTCCATTTCTAAAATTAATTCTTTCATCATTATCAACTACTTTCTAATAAGAATACCATTTACCTTCACTTTTAAGAGTAGATACAATTTCAGCATGTTCTAAAGCAGACTTAGAAAAATAAGTTTTTTTACTCTTATCTGCTACAAAATAATAATAGTCATTTTCAGCTGGTTCAATGCTCGCAGAAATGCTTGACAAACTAGGGTTGCAAATAGGCCCAACAGGTAATCCTTGAACACATGTACCGCGTGTATTATAACCATTACAACTATTTAAATCTTTTTGTGTAAGTGGACTTGTAAAGTTTTTATCAACAGCATAATATGTAGTTACATCACTACCTAAAGTCATATTAGATTTTAACCTATTATAAAAAACTCCTGCCACATTTGCTCTATCAGAACTATTAACCCCTTCTAATTCAACAATACTAGCCATAGTCAAGTATTGATGTACGGTATATGTCCCTAAATTTATATCTTCTTTGTAATCAGATAATTTTCTATCCATATTATTTAAAAATTTTTCTACTATATCTTCAATTGAACTATTTTTTTTAAATTCATATGTATCAGGATATAAATATCCTTCTAATGGATAATAAATCTCTTCATTTAATATTTCATCAGTAATAAACCAATATTTATTTATTAATTGATTTAAATATTCTTTATCATTTAATTTTTCTTTAATTTGTTCTTCTGTATAATCAAAATTATTACTAATTTGTTTTATATATGTACTTAATCTTTTACCTTCAACAAAAGTTATTGAAACAGATTCATTTTCTATATTCTCTTGATTAGAAATCATTGTTAAAATTTCGTTAGTACTCATATCTTTACTAAGTTTATATGTCCCAGCATATAGCTCTCTATTATCAAATTTCAATATTAATTTAGTAAATAAAGAACTTCTTACTAAATTAGCTTCAACTAACTTATCTACTATTTTGTTTTTGCCCCATCCTGTTTCAATTTTAAAAGAAATAATTTTGTCTGATTTCTTATCTATAGGAGATAATTCATATAAAAATATAATTGTTCCTGATATACATATTATTAAAAATATCAATAAAGAAATAATTAACAATTTCTTTTTTTTCATTAATTTTCTCTCCTTGAATCATTAATACTTGCAAATATTTGCTCTATTACTGCCCATTCTTTATCAGTTTCAATTGGCCCTAATTCTCCATCTTCTTTATCTTTATCATATGTATTTGCAAAAACTCTAATATTACCCAATTCATCTTTAGTATTGTCAGTATAAACGACATAACTTTTTTTAGTTTCTTCACTATCAAATGTAAATAACACGTCACATTCAGTTTCTTTACCATCTTCGTCTTTTACAATTATTTTCCCACTTTTTTCTACCATTAGATTTCTCCTTTACTATTAAGAAATGTTTCCAATATAATACTTGCAGCATATGAATCAATTATTTTTTTTCTTTTTTCTCTACTAGTATTATTTTTTATTAAAAAATCTTCTGCTTCTTTAGTGCTAAGTCTTTCATCAACTAAATGAATTGGTTTATTAGATCGCAGTTCTAATTCTTTTTTAAAATTTAAGCTTCTATCTGCAGCAAAGCCTAAACTATTATTCATATTTTTAGGAAGTCCTAAAACCAATTCATCAATATTTTCTTTTTCAATTATATTTAATAATTCTGTTATCAAATCATTTATATTATCATATCTTAAAACTTTGTATGGACTTGATATTATACCTAATTTATCAGTCATAGCAAGACCTAAAGTTTTAGTTCCTAAATCTAACCCTAAATATTTCATATTATATTATCTATATAATCCTTTAAAATAATTTCTAATACTTTTTCTCTTTCTAAATTTGTCATTTTATTTCTAGCATCTTCAAAACTAGTTATATATCCAGGATCTCCAGTTACTAAGTATCCCACCATCTGACTTGTTGGATTATATCCTCTTAATTCTAAACTTCTATATACTTCCTTCAAAGTTTTTTTTACTAATGCATTTTCTATTTCATTTATATTAAATAATGTTGTATTATCCATAAAAACACTCCTAAACATTAATATTGTATCATGAAAATATTATGTAATCAAAAAAAATTAATCTAATAATTATAATATATAAAAAAAGAACTAAAATGACATAAGTTCCTTCTCTTTATTAGAAGCAATTTCATCTATTTCTTTATTATATTTATTTATAAGATCTTGAATATCTTTTAAATAATTCTTTTCTTCATCCTCTGTAAATTCTTCGTTTTTTATTTGACCATTAGCTTCTTGCCTAATATTTCTCAACGCTATTTTTGCATCTTCTGCTATAGATTTAGCTTGTTTAACATAACTTTTTCTAGTTTCTTCAGTTAAATCTGGTATTGTTAATATAATACTTTCTCCATTATTAGTTGGATTTATACCTAAATTTGCTTCATTAATAGATTTTTCTATTGCTTTTAAATTGCCTCTATCGAAAGGTTTTATAAATAATTGTTTGCCTTCTCTTACAGTAATGTTTGCTAAAGAATTTATAGGAGAACTAACTCCATAACACTCAGTCATTATACCATTTAGCATCGAAGGATTTGCTCTACCAGCTCTAATATTTAATAATCTGTTTTCTAAATTTTCTATTGTAGATATCATTTTAAGTTCTGCATTATCAATTATTTCCATAAACTCTCCTTATATGTTCTATTATAATTATTTTTTCAGGATTTTACAAGTGATATTAAAGAAAGAATCAACGCTAAAACTATAGATCCTTCCAAAACTATAGTAGTAGAAATAAATGCTGCCTTATCTCTAAATGATAACCCGCTTTCTTCTTCAGTTAATTTATGTCCATTTTGTACATTATTTTTCAAAGATAATGCTCTAACTTGTTCATTTGAATGGCCAGAATCATTATCTATATAAACCCGATTTATACTTGCTTCTTTTCTTAAGATAATGTTTTTTATAGAATCATTAATATAATTTCCAGTAGTTTTAACATAATTATAAAAAGAATTGAATTCTTTTTGTACATCACCCTCATTTATAATTCCATTTTCTTCTCTGGATACACAATTATTTAAAAAAAGTGTTAAAAAGTTTATTTCTGAATCTGGAACAACATCATCACTTTTTATAGCATTAATAATATTTCTTACAATATTCAAAGTATTTTCTTTTTTTGAAAGTTCAATAATTCTTTCTTTTAAAACTTCTAAAATTTCTTTTATAATATTAAAATCCAATTCTGAAACTTTTAATATTTCATTTAAATAATATTCTAACAGCTCTTTATTATCTGTATTTTTTATATATTGAATTATATTTTCTTTATTTTTTATATTATTTTTTGCTTCATTCATAACTATTCTAAGTTCTAGGGGTATAACCATATTATCACCTATTTTAAATTATAATACATAAAAATTAGTTTCGCAATAAAAAGACAGGGCAAAAAATTTGAATTTTTTATAATACAATCGCATATTTTTTAAATTTTACTTATATATAATTGATTAGTAGCATATATCATAAATAAAAAAATAATTTCGTATTAAAAATTATTTTTTGTTTTCTTTTTAATAATTCAAAATATATCTATAAATCGCCCAGTTTTTTTAATCATATTTTCACATGGATTTTTGATTAATTATTCGTTTCTTTTTCTCTAATAAGTATTTATAATAAGTTTCTTTATTAATCATATCTTTTGTACCATAATTGATTTCATTATCAGAAATAGTTTTATACCCCTTTTCAAATACTATAATAATATAAAATTTATTTTTATCTATTATTGCTTCTTCTTTAGTTATTTTAAATCCATATTCTGTAACTTTTTTTCTTAATAAAGGATAGTCATTATTTGATTGTATCACCAATTTTTTTATATTAGCAAGATTCTTATTTTTTAATATATCTAATATAGTATGTGTCCCCATACCGGAAATAATTACTGTATCAACATTATCATTAGGTTCTAATGTTTCCAATCCATTTCCTAATCGAGGTTCAATTTTATTTTCTAATTTATATTTTTTAATATTTTCTATACCTTGATTTAACGCATTAGAGCTTAAGTCACTTATTATAATTTTATTTAAATGTTTATTTTGAACTAAATAAATATCTAATAAAGCATGATCACATCCAACATCTATAACTTTATCTGTTTTTTCTATATAGTTTGCTATTGCTTTTAATCTTCTACTTATCATTTATTCATTCATAAAATCTTTAAGTTTTTTAGCACGAGATGGATGTCTTAACTTTCTTAACGCCTTTGCTTCAATCTGTCTTATTCTTTCTCTAGTAACATTAAACTTCTTTCCTACTTCTTCTAATGTATAACAAGTACCATCAATTAGACCGAATCTAAGCTCTAATACTTGTTGTTCTCTTGGTTGCAATGTAGACAAAACAGATTTTATTTCCTCTTTTAAAATCTCATTTGTTGCATATTCTTCAGGGCTTAAACTACTTTCATCTTTAATAAAATCTCCTAAATGTGAATCGTCTTCTTCTCCAATTGGTGTTTCTAATGAAACTGGATCTTGACTAATTTTTAAAACTTCTCTAACCTTTTCTACAGTAGTGTTCATTCTTTCTGCTAACTCTTCTTCACTTGGTTCACGATTTAACTCCAGTGTCATTTGTCTTTGAATTCTTGACATTTTATTAATCGTTTCAACCATATGTACAGGGACTCTGATTGTCCTGGCTTGATCAGCTAGTGCTCTAGTAATAGCTTGTCTAATCCACCACGTTGCATATGTTGAAAATTTGTAACCTTTATAATAGTCAAATTTTTCAACAGCTTTCATAAGCCCTATATTACCTTCTTGAATTAAATCTAAAAACAGTAATCCTCTGCCAACATACCTTTTTGCTATAGATACAACTAAACGCAAATTGGATTCTGCCAATAATGATGCTGCTTCTTCATCTCCATTTGCTACTCGTATAGATAAATTCATTTCTTCTTCAGCACTTAAAAGACTAATTTTCCCAATTTCTTTTAAATACATTCTAACAGGATCATTTATATTTATATCTTTTGTAATATCTTCATCACTAAGAATCTCAATATCTTTGCTCTTATTTCCACCACTATTTTCATCTTCACTAGAAATAACATCAATCCCATTAGTAACCAGTTTATTATATAATTCATCTAATGTGTCACTGTCTATTTCTAATCCTTTAAGCGAATCTGCTAAAGTTTCATATGTAATATATCCTTTTTCTTTTCCTTTTTTTATAAGTTCTTCTTCACGTTCTTCAAATGTTTTAATTTTATTTACCATAACTTTCACTCTCTCTTTTAATTTTTGCTATTAAATCTGCTAATTCTTTTTTGCGATTTATATCATATTCATTTTTTAATTCTATTTTCAAACTATTAATCTTATTAGTATTAATCCATTTTTTAATAATATTAATATAACTCATAAACTCTTTTTCATTCATTTCAATATTATTATCATGATTCTTAATAATCTCTTTTAAAAGCTCCTCTTTACCATTATTTGTCTCATAACTAATAAAATCTGCAATATTAATTGTATTATTAAGTATTATATAAGCTTGTATATCTTTTGCAATATCAAAATAATGACTTTCAGGAATATAATTTAACTGTTTAGTAAAAATTTTCGCATAGCTAACACTATTCATCATATAATATAGTATTTCTTCTACTGCTCTAATATTTTGATTTTGTCTTTTTTTTACTATTATTTCTTTTTTTTCTTGTATTACTTCTTTTTTTACTAATTTATTTAATAATAAATTCTTATCTACATTATATTTTTCACTTATTTTATTAATCGTTATATTTTTTAATAATTCATCATCATATTTATTTAATTCTGCAATTATATCATTAATATAATCTGAAAGCTCATCGGCCTTATTTAAATCTTTATTCATTTTTAAATAATTAAGCTTAAAATCAAATAAACTTACTGAATGTGATATAGAATCTTTATATGAATCTATACCATATTTTAAAATATATTCATCAGGATCTTTTGCATTATTTAACCTTAAAATATTAACTTCAATATTATTTTTTCTAAGAAGATCACCATTTTGTAACGCTGCTTTTACACCTGCATTATCACTATCCATATTTAAAATTACTTTTACATTCAATTTTTTTATTAAATTAATATGATAATTAGTTAATGCCGTCCCCATAGTTGCACAAACATTTTTCATTCCATTTGAATATATTCTTATTGCATCCATTTGACCTTCACAAAGTATTAAAAATCCTTCTTTTTTGGCTATTAAGTTAGCTCTATGGTAATTAAATAATAATTCACCTTTTTTAAAGATATAAGTTTCTTTTGTATTTATATATTTACTATCAGGTTCATTATTATAAACTCTACCACTAAAACCTACAGGATTACCATTACTATCATGTATTGGAAACATTATTCTATTTCTAAAAATATCATATATTCCTTCTTTTTTATTTGATAAACCTATATCTACAATAAGATTTTCATCAAAATCTTTACTTAATAATAATTTACTTAAATTGTTATCATCATAAGAAACTCCAATATCAAACTCATTAATAATTTCTTCTGTTATATTTCTATTTTCTAGATATTTTAATGCTTTTTTCCCTTTTTCTGTTTTTAAATTATTTTTATAAAATTTCACTGCTAAATCATAAGCTTTATACTCTTTATCATATTTTTTTACTATGTTGACAGTTTTAGAAAGAGATATTCCAGAAAAAGATGCTACTTTATTAACTGCTTCTACAAAAGTAATATTTTCATAATCCTTTACAAATGAAAAAACATTTCCGCTTGCTCCACAAACAAAACAAGTAAATATTTGCTTTTCTTCACTAACACTCATACTTGGCGTATGATCATTATGAAAAGGACAAATGCCAAAAAAGTTTTTTCCTTTTTTTTCAAGATTAATATAATTACCGATTATATCAACAATATTAACACTATTTCTAATTTTATTTAATTCATCATTAGATATAATGGCCATATTATACCCTCCAATTTTAAATTATTGTAGAAAGTATCAAATTTCCTTTTTTTTTCTGCAATTTTTTTAAATTTAAGCTTATTTTATCAAAAAATTTAAATTTTGCAACAAAAAAATATCTAATTAAAGATATTTCTTAAATCACTATATAAGGATTAGAAGCCGTGGCCTCCTCCGCCACCGCCTCCACCAGAAAAACCGCCTCCACCAGAGAATCCGCCGCCTCCACCGCTACCTGATGACATTGATGAAGAAGCATTTCGGGCATTTGCAGCTGCAATTGAAGAGTGCGAATTTGTAAAAGCTTTTGAAACAGCATAATTCATAGTTCTAGCAAAATCATTCCTTATCATACTATTAATAAATATTGTATCATTTATGTTGGTATTCATTGCCTCTATTTTTATTTTCATTGTCTTTTCTACTTTATCAGCTATACCAAATACTGTTGCATAAACTAAGTACTTTTCCCACAATATTATTTCAGGCAATTCTTTTTCATCAAACTTTCCAAAATCTAATAAAAACTTTTTAAACGCCATCCACTGTTTATATTCTAACATTCCTTTTTTTGTCTTTTTGGTAATATTACAAACATAAATAAAAGGTATAATTGCGATAATAATCATCACCCAGACCAAATTTGATGCACCTAAACAACATGTTGCAAATACAAATATAATTAGACCTATAATCAATATTGTATTTACTTTTGCTTTAGAAAATTTTTCAAAAAATTCATATTGCTCTGCATCATCGATAACGTTTTTTTGCCACTTTTCAAAATTTTTTAAGAAAGATCTTGCAGTGCTCTCTTTATTTCCAAATTTCTTTATGCTACTTAAATATACTGATTTACCATCGCCAATCCTATTTATCAAAAAGTCTAATAAAATTTTCTCTTCGGAAGTTAATGGTTCTTTAAACTCATCTGTTTTAGTCAATTTATAATCTTCTTTTCCCTTTTTATTTTTTATCTGCTCTATAATTATATTTTTTTTATATATCATATTTAGTATACTTGCTGAATAACTCTGAGTAGTAACTTTCTTTTTTAATAAATATTCTAAAGTCTCTGGTCCATAAGAATTTGGGAACTCCCTGTAATATTCCATATCAAATTTAACTTTATATTCTTTATCATATTTTATATAACAATATATCATAAATACTACAATAAATATTATATACAAAACAAAAGAACTAATTAAATATATAATTTGTTTTTTTGCTTGTGCTCGTTCTTCATTTGCTGCATTTGCCAATGCAGTTTCTTCTTCTAATATATCTTCTAATGAAGTTTTATATGTAAAACGAGTACTTTTGCTTATTAAAGATGTGTCAAATGTCATTCTAATATTTAAAACTTCTCCTGGATTTATATAATTAATACTTGCATATAAATAGGAATTATTTGAATCATCTTGTTTTGAAACTTCACCATATAATGGACCATGACCCCATACTCTTAAAGTTGTATCTATAGTAGGCAAATTAACTTTCACTGTAACATTTTCTAATAGGTCCTCGAATCCATCTGGTATAAAATTATAATAAAACTCTGCCACATCGTTATGAACTAAAACAGCATTATCTAGCGTATAACATAAAACATAGCCTTTTGAACCACTAAAATTTGCATTAAACATAGTTATTTCTGGGCCATAATATGTATCTTTAAAAAAGTATTTTAAAGTATCTCCTTTATAAGCATTACTATCATAAGTAAACTCTATTCCTTTAGTCATAGAATCAATATTTAAATCATATACTTTAATATTTGATATGCTTGTTGGATTATAGTTTATATCCCCAGAATTATAATAAATTTCTCTAACATATCCATTAAAAGATCCTGTTTGTTTAATATACTCACATACATTAACATCACCATTTTCTTTAATATCAGCATCAATTTTATATTCTGTTATATCATAATCTACATTATTAACCGCTAAAACTTTAATAGGAATAAGTAAAACTAATAAGTAAAAAAATAAAAATAAATTTTTCTTCATATTTTCTCCTAAAAAAAAGAACTTAAAGTCCAATTAAAATTTAACTTTTGGAGCTTCTTTTTCTGATTCACTAATTTGAAAAAATTCTCCTTTTTTAAATCCACCTATATTTGCAACTATATTAGATGGAATACTTTCTACTTTAGTATTATATGTATATACAGTATCATTATAAAATTGTCTAGCAATAGAAATTTTATCTTCAGTTTCTTTAAGATCATTTTGTAAACTCATAAAATTACTATTAGTTTTTAAATCAGGATAACTTTCTGCTAAAGCAAATAATTTATTTAATGCTTGAGTAATTTCACCAGAGGCCTTTATTTTTTCCTCATTATTTGATGCTGTTATATATGTATTTCGGGCATTTACAACATTTTCTAAAGTTTCACTTTCATGTTTAGCATAACCTTTAACAGTTTCTACTAAATTAGGAATTAAATCTGATCTTCTTTTTAATTGAACATCAACCTGAGAAAATTGATCATCTTTTCTATTTCTTAAAGAAACTAACGAATTGTAAGTTTTAAAATACCATAATACTAATAATACTAAAATAGCTACTATAACTATAAATATGATTATTCCTGCACTCATAAATATCCTCCTTAATTATATTATATTTTCTATTTATTAATTTATCAATAACTAAATTTTTCTTATGTAAACAAAAAAGACAAAAAACTGCCTTTTTAATTATTTTTTAAGAATTCAAGAGCTTTATGCATTTTAACATCATATTTTATCATGTCTTTACCACCTATAGTTTTAACTAAATCTTCTTTTCCCATATTATACATAGATGATAATTTTTCGATATCTTCTTCAACTTCTTTATCAGTTGCTTCTATATTTTCTTTTTCTACTATTTCTTCTAATAAATATCTTTCTTTAATTCTATTAATTGCCTCAGGTTTAACTTGCTCTTCAAAATCTTCCATTTTAGTTTTTGTAAATTCTAAATATTGTTGAATTGATAAGCCTTGCATTTTTAATTCTTCGCCATATTGATTTATTATTCTATGTATTTCTTCATGTATAATTTCTTCATTTATTTCTAATTCCATATTATCTGAGGCTTTTTTTAATATTTCATCTAAATATTTATTCTCAATTTCTTGATTTTTATGTTCTAATAGATGTTCTTTAACTTTATTTTCTAATTCTTCTTTAGTTTTTATATCATCATAACCTAAATCTTTATAAAAGTCTTCATTTATTTCTGGTAAAACTCTTTCTTTAATTTCTTTTAAAATTACAGTAAATTCTACATCTTTATTTTTTAAATCTTCTACATAATTTTCTGGAAATTTTAAATTTAATGTTCTAGTCTCTCCCACTTTCATTCCAACAAGTCCTTCTTCAAAACCAGGAATAAATGTATTTGATCCTATTTCTAATGGATAATTATTACCACTTCCGCCTTCCAATTCTTTACCATCAACCACACCTTTAAAATCTATAATTGCAGTGTTACCTTTAGCTAATTCTCCATTTTCTTTAATAACTATTTCCGCAAATCTGTTTCTTAGATTTTCTATTTCTTTTTCTATTTCTTCTTTAGTTACTTTAGCTTTCTCTTTTTTTATACCTAAATTCTTGTATTCACCTAATTTAACTTCAGGTTTGCCAATAAATTTAAATAATATCTCCAAACTTTCTTCATTTATATCTTTTATATCTATAATTGGTTCAACTACTGGAGTTATTTTGGCATCTTTTAATGCTTTATCATAATATTTAGTAACTGCTATATCAACGGCATCTTTATATAATGAATCAATTCCTATTTTTTTCAAAAAAATATCCCAAGTTACAGAACCTTTTCTAAATCCATCTATTTTTATATTTTTTTTGTTTTTATTAAAAGCTTCTTTTAAAATTGAAGTCCATTCTTCTTTTTCAACTTTTATAGTTATTTCTTTTACATTCTTCATAAAATTCTCCTTCTTGATAATTTGTATTATATAATAATTTAGTTTTCTTATCAAGATTTTAACTTGAATTTTAAAAAAATCCGCAAATTTTTAGACTAAATTCCGTTTTTCAAACTTATTTCCGTTTCTTTGTAGTTATTTGTTACTAATAAAATAAATCTTCTCCATAAACAGCTTTAAAAGCATCACTTGGAGTATTGCCATCAAGAGATTTGATAGGTGTTCTTAATAATATTAAATTTTTTTCTATAACATCTTTTTTGGAATAAATATCAACAGATTGCCCTTTTGGAAAAAATTTGCGGATTTGTTTGTTTATATTTCTACCTATTTGTTTTAATGGAATATTATCATTTAAGTTATTTTCGATAGTGATTCTATCATCTCTTGTAAGATGCATTACAATTCTCCTCTCAAATACTATAAGCACTATCGGAAAAGTTATTATATACGTTTGGAAGGTTAAACGCAACCATTTGAATTTTCTTGGTTAAATGCAACCTTTTATGAAAAAGGGGTTGCGTTTAGAAAAAAATTTCACAAAAATTCGCAAATTTAAAAAAACTTCTATTTAGTACTAGATATTTTAAAAATTTATGTTATAATTTAATACGTGATCTGTTTTGGGCTGTTAGCTCAGTTGGTAGAGCAACTGACTCTTAATCAGTGGGTCTAGGGT
>CAYQJD010000002.1:0-61141 GCA_964417835.1 uncultured Muribaculaceae bacterium | reverse complement strand
ACTCATCACTTCCATTCTCAAATAACAAAAAAACTAGACGGTACTTCTAGTTAATATTTATTACTCTCGAATAAAAAGTTCGAGTTTCCTATCAATCTGGTGCGATAGTTAAGATAGTCCGAAACCATCACAACAAATAAATAAACAATTTAATTCTATAACCATTATACCATGACTTTTACTAATTTTGATAAATTATTTTTATAAAAATGAAAAAGACCTAAGGCTTCAAAAGTTTCCTAAGCACATCTCAATAAATAATATACACTATTTATCGATAAAACGCAATAACTTTGAAGAAATTTTCTAATCCTCTACAATTCTGAAATATTTCTCATAGTCAGTATAGTTTGTTAAATAATCTAAAAATTTTGGTAAATTTCCTTTATCTGTAATATTATAGCCAAGTTCTTTTTCTAAATTTTCAGTAAACATATAATGTTTATTTTTTTGTAATTCGGTATTAATTTTATTATTAGTTTCGTTGCTTATTTTATCTTCGTCAAAAAGTAAAACTACATTTATTCCTAAATCTTTAAATATCTCAACAAAAGGAAAATAGTGTGGCTTACCATAGCAAGGAAATATACTATATTGTTCAAATTGTTTTCCAGCTTTATTTAATACTTTCTTTAAAAATAATTGATCATTTATACCTTCAACCATATATACTTTAGTTGAAAAAAGTGCATTCATAAATTCTTTTTTATGAATCTCTAATATATTAGTTTTTAGTTTCACTTCATTATAATATGTTTTTGAATTTGAATATAGATTTTCTATATTAATCGTACTAGGTAAGGAGTTTGCTGCTTTTTTGAAATCTATTGTTTTAGGTCCTTTGTATTCAGGATCATTAAAAATATATAAATTATCAAAATCAATGTTTAACATATTTAATAATTCAGGTGAATGAGTTGCTATATATACATCTTTAGTTTCACTTAATTTATTTATTAAATTTGCTGTTATATTTAGCATAGATGGGTGAGAATGATTTTCAGGTTCATCTAAAAGTATATATTGTTTATTACTTTTTTCAATTAGCCTAAGTAAAAAATGTAATTTTTGACCACTTCCCATACTTCCTTTTAAATCATCAGCATTTATTTTTACTAGCTTTTTGTATTCTCTAGTTTTTTGCGGAGCAATGACATCTTTTGTTCTTATATGAGAATTTAAATTTAATGTTTCATCCATTAATTCGTTGTACATATCTGAATTATCTTTAATAAGAGTATCTAGTTTATTTTCAAATTGTTTTTATATACTTGTTAGTTCATCATCAACTAATAACTCGCTTATGATGTAATCCACTAAAAAGGAATTATTAACTGTATCTTTCATTTCATCAGCAAAAACTAATTCTGATCCTAACATAATAACATCTTTTCTATTATTATCTTCATCAAATAATGACTTTTTAATTTTTTCTAATTCATAAGTTTTTCCATAACCATTTGACCCTATAAATATTTTTAACATAATTTACTCCTAACTACTAAAAAAGAGCATAGTGTTCCTTATCATATTAATAAGTCTCTACTAGCCCTTATTTTTTTACTTTCTATTTTTATTAAAAATTCTTTTTACTAATCTTTTTATTCCTTTTTCTTCTTTTACTTCTTCTTGCTCTTCATGACTATTATCATAACTTTTAACTTTAAATTCTGTAACAAAATATTGACTATCTTCAGTAAGAGAATTGCTCATTTCATAGTCTCCAGCAAATGCATTCTTTTCATTTCTTTCCATTATTGCAATTGACATACCCATTTGAAGAAATCCTTGTGGTATTCTATCATCATTTGATAGTTTCTTTCCGTCTTTTCTAAAAAGTAAAGTTTTATTAGGATCAAGACTTGCTCTAATTTCATATTCACAATCATCGTCGCCTACAAATGAAAATCCATCTGAATCAGGTACAATTGGGAACGGCATTTGTTCATGACCTTGTTTAACCCATAATATTTCAGCAAGATATTTCATTTTATAATCTAATAATTCATGTCTTTGTATTAATGATTGATTATCTCTTTTTTCATCATCTGTCATAGAATTAAATCTATTGGCAATTTCATTCATTTCATTTGCAATTTCTTGTCCCTTTTCCTTAATTTCTTCTTCACATAAATATCTAATTTGCTTGTAATCAACAATCCAATCTAAAGTTTCAAAAAATTTGACTTCATTTGGTTGTGTAAATTCAACAAAGTCCATTCTATTACTATCATTAACAATAACAATATCAGTAAAAACTTTTTCAAATATTGAAGCTGGTATTGATATATCAGAGTGAGTTAGCATCATTATATCATTCATTTGAACATAAACTTTTTTTGTTCCATTTTCAACATTAAATATTTTCATAATTTCAAAACTCCCTTCGTTTAGTTATTTATTATAACATACTTTTTGCTATTTGAAACAAATTTTACATATTATCTTTCAAAATCATCTTTTGCTTTGTTTAAATCTAAATCTTCAATGTCATCATTATCTAAAACATTGTCATCATACATATCATTTACAACATCAATATATTTCTCATCCTTATCATATCAACTATGAAGTTTACTGTGTAAAAATGATATTAACTTACTAAATTTATCTTTCCAATATTCTAATGTATTTTTTAAATCATTTATTTTAGATTTTAAAAAGGATATTTCATCATCTTTATCTTTGATAGTATTATTTAAAGTCTTAACTCTTAAATTAAGTGTTTCATTATTTTCAGTAAGAGTTTTTATCTTATTGTTCTTATCGTTTAATTGTTCGTGAAAATTAACTAGTGTATTCGATAGAGTTTGTATTTTATCATATTCTTTACTTGTATTATCTACTTGTTCGATAAAGTCGATAAAAGAATCCTTATCCTCTTTTGATAAAATATAATTATCCTTATTTAATTTAGATATTTTTAATTTATCGATTTTATTTTTTATATCTTTTGAGTTACTTTTTAATTCATTAGATTTTTTATTTGCTTGTTTTAAATTTTCAGTATTCTTTTCAATTTGCTTTTTCATTTCAATATAGTTATCCATATCAGATACATGGATATCTCTATTTCTACCTTTTTGTTTTTGCTTTAAAGTTGAATCTAAACTATATACTTGATTAAACTCTTCAATACATAAAGTTCTCATTTTATCTTGTAATCTAATTAATGATTCTTTAGTAAATACATCTGATTTACCAACTTGTTTTTCCATACCATTTTTATTTTTGCATTTAATTGGAACACCAACAATATGAATATGTGGACTAGTTTCATCATAATGAATTATAGCTGAAGCTACTTTAAAGTTAGGGACAAGCATTTCTAAATCATCAACTTGTTTTTTATATACTTCTGACATTTTCTTTTTAAAACTGTCATCTTTAGTATCCCAATATTCTTTATCTCCAAGTTCGAGAATTATTTCACAAGCAAGATCCTTTTTCTCGTTATTAGAAACATTTTCAAAATAATTATCTATCATACGACTTGGTCTAGATTGTTTAGAATTATATTCTAATCTTGCTTCTTCAAATTCACTTAAATAAAGTTCTTTTACATCATCAAGTGGGGAAGAAGTACCTCTAATTATTTCTATTAGGTCTTGCTCGTTATCATATTTTCTATAATTGTGCTTATCTACTTTTGATAATTGTCTTACATTTTGAATAGCGTTATTTGGTAAAGAAGTTGTTCCACTTAAATTGTTTTTACCATTTTTTCTTAATATATTTTTCTTATTCTTATCACTACCCAAATATAATGAATATGCAAGTTCTGACATAAGTTTTCCTCCTTTCTAGAAGTGACCACTTTAGTGGGCATTTTGGTCATCCAAAATTTCTAACCCCCTAGGAATTTTGTACGCCGAGCATACAAAATATCCAGTGGGCTAAGATTTAACACCTTAGAATCCGTTTTACTTTATTTAGTAATAACTATAAACTTCGTAAATAGTTAAAACTACATAAAGTATTAATTTTTAAATTGCTATTGCCACTTTCATTTTCTTACGTATTCTGAAACGTGCCATGCATTTTAAAAATCTTCTTCGGTAACATTATGTTAATGATAATATAAGAATGTAGGAAAAATGTAATATAAAAATGCAGGTTTTCCTACATTCTTTTGCTATACTTTTATACATAATATGGAGGTATAACAATGAAAGGATTAAATAAATTAAAACAGGAGTTATTAATAATGAAAACACAAGGAATAAAACCAAATTATGCAGAATTAGCTAGGATACATGAATGTGATTATAGAACAGTGAAAAAATATAATAATAGTTATGAAGGTAAACCTAAAAATCGTGATAAAGAATCACGATTAGATAAATATAAAAATGATATAAAAGATAAATTATTATTGCCTGATTCAACAATAAAAGGTACTTATGAATATTTTAAAGAGCAAGATAATAATATTGGAAATTATTCAAACTTTTATAAATATGTAATAAAAGAAAAAATCAAACCAATTAAAAAATATATTAACAAAATGTTTATAGCCACTTAAAATTCATAATTGAATAAAGATTATTGACCTATTTTTTTTATAAGTTTTGGTTGTTTTTTATATTGGGTCCAAACTTCCTCTATTTCAGTCAAACACATATGTTCTTTATAAGGAATAATATTCTCATCTAATACTTCATTTAAACTAGGTAATGTATTCAACTCATAATAAATGCCTACAAATTCACCAGAAAAAATATCATTATAACATACTCGTTTTCGACTACTCGAAGTTAAAGCAGAATTTAGTGGAACAGAATTTAGTGTATCAGTTAGTGTACAAAGATGTCCCTTTGCAACGCCCAACTCCTTTACATCATAAAATTCATTCTTAGCTATCTCTATCATTTTTTCCAAATCTAGTAGCTCTTGATAACTCATTTCATTAATATCTTTCATAATTAACCGCCTCTTGGTAAATATTTTATATTACTCAATGGTTTAAGTCAATAATTGTTGTTCACTTTGGCAATCTTTTCTAATCCCAAAATTTAAAATATTTTATCTAAATTTTTATCATTATCTATTTCAACTTCATATTCATCACAATACATATTATCATACCAATTTTTATAATTTAAGATTTTTTTATTACCTCTTATGCCAATTCTAAGTCATTCATTTATATTTTCTTTTAAAAACTTCCTATGGAGTGGTTGATAATAAGTATCACATTGCTTAGTACTTTTTTAAAATTTAGAATTATTTCTCATAATATTTTCTCTACAAATTGTAGAGTTATGACATATTGGCTATACCAATATGCAAGTGTGTTTATTAAATTGGCAAAATTTAGTATAAACTCATTGAATTAAAAACAAATGTTTGCTATAATTTGTTTAGGAACATTTGATAGTTGGGTGATTGCCAAACTTCTAAAGAAGGGAGGCGATATAATGAACAAGAAAGATTTTTTAATCTTCTCTCTAGTAATTCTTATCTTCCTATTAGTACTTTTACTATTTATAGTATTAATATAAAAGAAAATCACCTAACTCAGTATAAATTAGGTGAACCCAAATATATTGGCAACACTCAACACTGCAATATTGAATGTTCCTTTTTTATTTTATGCAAGTTTCCTTGACAAATACATAATATCATAAAAACGCGCTTTTATCAAGTGCGTTTTGTATTGCTACTCGAAAAGTTCGAGTTTCCTATCTATATGGTGGAGCCGAGCAGAATTGAACTGCTGTCCAAAATACTTTATTATTTAACATCTACAAGTTTAGTTAGACATTATAATTCATTAATAAAAAAGAGTCTAACATCTATTTATTAATATAGTTTATAAAAAATTCTACAATTATCCTAAACTAAATAATTGTTATATCTTATATAAATAAACTTTAACAAATCCTATAAGCAAAATTCATTAAAGTGCTCTATTACCAAATTAGGCAAATGCAAGAGCGTTATTATTAAATGTTTTGTCAGTTAATTTAAACTGTTACCATTTAGGTTTGATGACCACTTGCAATTAAATACAAATATATTTTGTCGAAACCATTACGACCCCATTTAAAAAATTTAACATAATTATTCAGTTTCGTCAATAATCTTAATTATCAATTCACCATCTTTTGAATATAAATATTTTTCCCTTGCATATTTAGCAACATAATCAGGATCTTGTAATTTTATAACATTTGATTCTAAATCCTCTTTCTCTGACAATAACATATCATACTTTTTTTCAAGTTCTTTTTTTTCATAATTATTTTTAAGAATTTGTTTCCAATAGTTTATAGAGGTACATGACATATATATAGTTAAAGCCATAAATATTGTAAATAATAAAACTAATCTTCTTTTAGCACCTTTATTTACTTTTTTCATATAGACCTCCACTATTATAATATCATAAAATTATATTTGTTTAATTATTATTTAAAAATAAAAATGTAAATAAATGTAAATATTATTATTAAATAATTATAGTAATTAAAATTCCCATCAAAAAAGAAAAAAAATAGAATAAAAAAAATGATAAATATTAATAATAACAAAATAGATTTTAAAACCACATTATTTATTTTTTTTAAAAGCAACAATAATATTCCCCAATATATTATTGTCAATAAAGAGTTAAATAAATATATCATTTAAATAATTTAGTAAAGAAACCATTTTCTTTTTCTCCATTTATTCCTTCTAAATAAGTAACACTATTAATTTTACCTTTTATACAAATATTTCCATCATTTGTATCTAGCTTAATTAATTCTAAATTTGAGCCTTTAATAGTTATATTGCCCATAACTGATTGAATAGAAAATTCATTTTCATTAAAATTATTAACTTTTTTTGTGCCACTAATGAAAATATTATTTCTTTCTAATATTTTTACACTATGACTTATTACATTACTATCAAAATTATTTTCCAATATTCATCACCTGGTTAATTATATGCAATTAACAAAATAAAAAAAACTACATAAGTAGTTAAATTTATTCAGATTTATTATATTCTTCAATAATAGCATCTTCAAATAATTTGCGTGCATCAGAATTTATAGGATGTGCTATATCTTTGTATTCACCAGTAGCAGTTTTTCTACTTGGCATAGCAATAAATAAGCCATTATCTCCCTCTATAATTCTTATATCATGTATAGCAAATGAATCATCTAATAAAACAGATGCTTTACCTTTCATTCTAGAGCCTTCTTTTTCAACTTTTTTTACATTAACAGATGTTATTTTCATTAACATACACTCCTTTCAAGTCTCTCTAACTCTATATTCATTCTAAAACAAAAATTAAATAAAATCAATACTTTATCTCGGATAACCCACATACATCATTCCATTTGACTTAAGTCCACCTATTCCATCATGGCCATATTTTGTTTTATTAAGTAATTCTATAAGATCTATTTCCTTACTCTTTTCAGTCAATGCAATATTAACTGCTATAATTGCTGGATCTAAAGCATGAATATTAATTCTTTTAGGACTTGAAGCAAAGTTTGCACCAGCCTTTATTAAAGCTTCATAATCACTTTGACATGCTCCAGCTATAATAACTAATTTTTCATGACTTTTTTCATATTCTCTTGCTATATAAACAGCTTCAACAAAATTTTTAGAATTTTTATAATTATTAATATTATTTACATCAAGATTTTTATTAATAGAATCATGTCCTGTAATAATTACAATATCTGGTTTATATTTTCCAAGTAATTTACATACAACTTCCGATAAGTTTTTTTCATTAACATATTCTCCAATGGCAAAAACATTTGCTTTTTTATAAAATTCCATACATCTATTTAAATAATCTTTGTCTCCATCGATATGTAATATTTTTGCTGGCAAATAAAAATATTCACTTCTATCAAGTCCATCTCTTAAAACTATAGTGTCTATAAACTCATTATCATTACTAACATATTCACATTTATTCAAATCATCTATCAAAGAATCAGCATATAATCTTATATCCACCCCTTTTAGGTAAACTAAATCATCCTTGATATCAATTATTTGAAATATAGTATCATTGTTATAGCTAGTTCGTGAAACATAATCACCTATTTTAAATTCCATTATATCACCAATATATTATATAAAAAAAGTAATAAAATATTGATTTATTTCATTACCTTATAAAGAACATAGTCCTCTTTTTCTGAATGATCGCTCCTAAATACTAATTGAACATACTTTTGTTGAAGTAAATTATTAACAAAGCTACATCCTCCACTACAAACTATATAAATATTATCTCTATCATTTAAATCATTTTCAATCATATATTTAATATCTTGTGAATTATAGTTATTATTTCTATCTTTGCTCCAAGTAACATATGTAAAAGAGTTTCTTGTTGACGGACTATAAAATATAATATCTTTTTTTATATAAGGAATAATAGCACTAGTATTTGCCATATTAACACCAATTATTGCATCATTATCATTCATATTATTTTCTATATAATTTGCTACTTGATTCGAAGAAGAATATAACCCTTCAATATCATTTTTAATCCAATCAAATCCTGTTTTTGTATGATTATACAAAAGAAATAATAAAATAATATTTAATATAATAGTAGAAGTTTTAAAAAATTTTGTAGATCTAAATTTATCTTCTTCTTTATTCGACTTTTGTATCCAAATTATAAAAATAAAAATAAATATAAATGATTCAATTCGCTGAATTGAATATTCATAAACAAAGTTATAAATTATTATCTGGTAAATAATACTTAAATACAGAATACACATATTATTTTTAAAGAATATCATTTCATAAATTACAAAATATAAGAATAGCAATATTAAAAAATATAAAATATATAAAGTATCTTTTTTGAAAATTAATGAACTAATAAAAGAAACAGTATGAAATGGTTCTACATAATATGCATCTGTATTAACCAAACTATTTTTTTTAAAACTAAGCAATATAGGGAAACAAATTATAAACAATGTCACGATAGATATAAACAAACATAAATAAATTTTCTTTTTTTGTTTTTTAGAATTTGAATTGCGTCGTACTATAATTTCATCATAAAAGAACTGCAAAAATAATATTCCAACCATCGAAAACATAATTACATGCGTACTTGATAATAAAAGTAATGATGAAATATATTTTAGAGGTTTATCATGTCTTTTTTCATAATTAATTGCAATTAATACAATCGCTAATGGAATTAAGCAATAACTTCTTGCTATTGAAGAGTATGTATATAAAAATGGTGTAGAAAATATAATTAAAACATTGCTAACAATATTAAAGGGGGATTTTTTTAAAATTAACAACGCAGTTATCCACATAATAAACCAGCTTATTAATCTCATACATGAATAAGGCATCCCTAATTTGGCAAAGGGAAATAAAATTAAATGCCATAAACAAGGATGACCTTCATAAACCATTTGTTTAAATATACCAATAATATTTAAATCTCTTGCTATTAGCCAAGCTTGGGCTTCGTCTCTCCAAGGTTCATGATAGTAAAGAATTATTAAAGACAATACAGTAAAAACAATAAATACTATAATATTTATTATCGTTTTAAAAGATCCTAATTTATTTTTTTTCATGATATTCTTTTTCGGTATTCACTTTCCATATATCATCTTTATTTTTTTCCCCTTTAATAATAGCTCTAGCAGCCTCAATACCTGTTAACATAGAATGATCCATGTTATTATAACGATGTTGTCCATTTCTACCAATACAATATAAATTACTTATAGAATTTAAATAATCTACAACTTTATCTATATCTGAATATGTACCAAAATAAGCAGGATATGCTTTTGGTATTTTGATTCTTACTGAAGATTTTACTGAATTATCATTAATAATTCCTATTTTAACCGCTTCATCTATAGCAAAATCTATAAATTCTTTATCACTCATATTCCAATATTTATCATTTTCAGAACAAAAATATTCTAATGTAATTAATACTTCATTCTCTATATTTTTTTTATTCTTAAACAAATAAGGCGACCAATTATTTAAAATTTGAATTCTCCCCATTTTTACATCAGGTTCTTGTACATATATCCATGAATCTGGGACTATATTATTAATTGTTTTTATATTGGTATTATTTTTTAAATTTAATTCATTAACTACTAATCCTACAGACATAAACTCTCTATATGGCAAATTAGTAGCAATATTATAAATTTTCTTTGGTACATTAGTACCATTTATACTCTCTATTAAATTTTTTATTGGCATAGAGGAAATACATATATCAGTTTTTAAAGATTTTTTAGCTCCTTTAGTAATATATCCTATTTCTTTAATCTTACCATCTTTTAAAGTCAAACTATTTACTCGTGAATTTAATAGGATACATCCACCCATTTGTGTTATTTTTTTTGCCATTTCTTCATAAATTTGACCTGATCCTAATTTTGGATACCAAAAATGTTCAATTAATGAAGTTTCAGAATTCTTATTATTTTTTATTTTAAATGTTTTTTTTAAAATATCTTTTATCAATGCAAATATTGAAAGCCCTTTTACTCTTTGAGCTCCCCAATCTGAAGAAATTTTGCTTGGATGCACTCCCCAAACTTTCTCAGTATAACTTTCAAAGAACATGCTATATAAAACTTTTCCAAACCTATTTATATAAAAATTTTCTAAAGATGTATTAGGTAATTTTATAAAACATGATTTTAAATAGCTAAAAGCAGCTTTAAACAAAGTTATAAAACCCATATTTTTTATAGTAGTCATATTTAAGCTTACAGGATAATCGTAAAACTTACGCCCATAAAATATCCTAGTAACTCTATCTTTTATTAACATACATTCATTACTTTTTTCTGGATCAGGACCTGTAGTATCAAAATCTTTTTCTCTATTTAAAATTATGTCATCATAAGCAGGCTTCCCCTGTAAAGGCAATAATTCCTTCCACAAATTTTCAATCTCTTCATTTTTTGTAAAAAATCTATGAATTCCGGTATCAATTTTATAATCATCAAAACTTACTGTTTTAGAAATACCCCCAACCATATTTTCACTTTCTAAAATTGTAACTTCATATTCAGAACTATTTTTTAATATATAATATGCACTTGTTAATCCTCCTGGTCCAGCTCCAATTATTACCACTTTTTTCTTTTTCATAAATCTTACTCCTCATTTTTTATATTTAAAGTAATACTTTCCATATTGTAAACACATTTAATATACTCTTCTAAAATATTTTGATACATATTATTTTTCGCTACTAACAATAAGCTACCATCGCCTCCTGATCCCATACTTTTTCCACCATAAATCATGTTTTTTATAAATCCATCAGACAAAAGCAAATGCAAATTTGGTGCTTTAAACTCTTTACATACATTCTTAGCTTTATCCATTAACTCCTGACAATAATTTAAACACTTTCCAAAATTTTCTAAATCCCCAGATTCTAAATAATTAACAGCATCAGTAACAATATTTAAATTTTTAGTTCCAATGATATCGTGCAAAAAATAATCATCAGTTTTTTTAGGAAATGGCAATGCTTTTTTAAAACAATTCATTATATATTTAGTATTTTTAGAACTTTTTAAATCTACAATAAGCAAATGTAATTCTTTTTTCAAATGAACATCTTCCATAACAACTTTATCGGAATAAAAATTAAAACATGTGCAATTTTTACTCAAAATGCTATTTTGATCTAACAGACCGCAAAATGAACCTGCCAAATGTTCCCCTTGATAGGCTACTTCAATTAGCTCACAATTACTAAGATTTAAGTCATATAACATGTTATATGACTTGACTATAGTCAAGCAAATAGCAGCACTGGAAGACAATCCTTTTTTCATTGGTAAATCCATTTTTTCAATTTTTAAGTCAATACCAAAATTTATATTATATTTACGTACTAAATATAGTAAAGTCCCACAAATATACGAAAAAAATGGTTCATTAACAATCGACATCTCAAGATCATTTTCATTTAAATCAACTTCAAAATATAAATCTTCATAAACATACTTAAATTTATCTGATTTTCGACTTTTTGAATATATACCTTTATCTATAGAACAAGCGATAATTTTTCCTGGCGATAAATTTTTATTTTCTTTTAAATATGATGCTGATAAATCACTTAGTTCACCAATAATCCCAATTCTTCCGGGAACAAATAAGCTTACTTCTTCCATAAATTACTCCCCATAATAAATATTACTAGAATATTTAGTTATTTTCAATAAAAAAGTAAATTACTTAAACAATTCATTTGCTAATTCTATAAACACCTCGTAGCTAATTTCTTCTGCTCTACTATTTAAAGTCAAATAATTCTTTTTCAAGATTTTTTCTATCTTTTCTAAATCATAATTATACAAATTATTTTTTATTGTTTTTCTCTTCATAGAAAATGATTGATAAACTAATTTTTCAAAAAAATCATAATTATTAATTTGTTTTTTTTCGCTACGCTTTTTTAGCATAATTACAGCACTATCTACATTTGGAATAGGATAAAAATTTTTTCTATTAACTGTAAATTCATAATTACATTCAAAAAAATAATTAAGTAGTACACTTATAGCCCCATAATCTTTAGAACTTGGAGTCGCACATAATCTGATAGCGACTTCTTGTTGTACCATTAATATTAAAACTTCTGGTATATAATTACTTTTCAAAAATTTATTGATAATTGGTGTAGTAATATAATAAGGGATATTAGCTACAACAGCAAATTGTTTATTTCTATCTAAATAATCTTCTAAATTTATAGTTAAAAAATCTTTATAAACTACTTTTAATTTATCGCTATTTATTTTATTTAAGAATTTATCCAATGTAGTATCAATTTCAAATGCAAGCACATTATAATTATACTCTATTAGTTTTTTAGTTAAATTCCCTGACCCCGGGCCTATTTCCAATACTAAATCTTCATTCTTATTTTCCAATAAATTTACAATTTTTTCTAAAATATTATTATTAATTAAAAAATTTTGTCCATATTGCTTTTTAAATTCAAATTTTTCCAATTTTTCCTCCAAAAAAGTCAAGAATTTATTCTTGACCATCCAAATCTTAATATATCATATGTGATATTTCTTCTTCCAATTTCATAAGCCTCGTCAGTATTTTCAACTAATAAATCAAGATTAGTTCCTGTTACTCCTCTATCTAAAACTATGCCTATTATTTTATTGTCATTTAAAGTATAAGTAACTATAGAACCACATTGTAAGCTTGAGGAAGATGCAAAAATTCTAACTTCACCATAATCTTTATCATAATATGTTGTTGTTCCATCTAAAACATTTTGACCAGTACATCCTAGAGTCCCTCCACATAATGGACAGTCTGCATTATAGGCTGTCAAATTTCCGACATATGTATCTAAAGGATAATATAAATCTTTCATTCTTATTTCTTCTAATTTTATAGCCATAGCATTTAAATCTAATAATTTATTTGTATTGTCATTATAAACTACATCATTAAATTTCTCAACATCAATTTTACTTACTATAAAAAACAAAATAGCTATAATAAATATTTTAAAAACTTTAAATAAACGTTTCAAAATATCACCTTCAATAACTAAATAATATCATGTTAATAATTTTTTGTCAAAATTGACATTATATTTTGTTCTGATTTATTTATAATCAAAGAAGGCTCTATATTTAATTCCTTAGAAATATAAGATATTATATACCTTATATTATTAGGAATATTAGTTTTACCTCTATTAGGTTCTGGTGTTAAATATGGGCTATCAGTTTCAAAAACAATTTTTTCTAATCCTAGTTTCGATAAAGTATTTATTAATTTACAATTTTTAAATGTTATAATCCCATTAATTCCTAAAAAGAATCCCATTTTTATATATTCTTTACCAATTTCAAAACTTCCATTAAAACAATGAATTATCCCTTTTACTTTGTATTTTTTTAAAATCTCCAAAGTGTCCTTGGTGGATTCTCTAGAATGAATAATTACTGGAATATTATATTCTTCTGCTAATTTTAATTGAGATTCAAAAACTTTTATTTGATCTTCTTTACTATTTACTGAATTATAATAATCCAATCCAATTTCGCCAATCGCAACTAATTTTTTATTATCAAGATTATCTTTTATTAACTTAATTATTTTGTCTAAATCATCGAAATTTTCCTGCGGATGTAAACCAATTGCACAATACATTTTATCAAATTTATTACTTAATTCTAATACTTCTAGCGACGTTTTATAATCAACAGCATTATTAATAATTACATTTATAACATCATCTAATTCATCCATAACTTTTTCAATATTATAATATTCTTTAAATATATGACAATGTGTATCAGAAAACATATTTTTATCACCTATATGATTATATAATAAAACAAAACACTTTTCCATGTTTTGTTAATTAATCAAGTTTATTATAGTATTTTTTACTTTTTTTAAGAAAGTTATTTCATCCAAAAAAACTGTATCTTTTAAAACAATAAAATATCCTAACATATTACTTTCAACAATAATTGATTCTATAAATATATATTTTTTTAACCTTTTAGACTTAACTAGATCACCATCAAATAATTGATTAATACTTACTTTATTTAAATCAATATTTAAAAGATCATTTTCTTTTATATCATTTAAAGTTGAAGAAACTACATGACTATTATTAGTAATAATAAAATCTATATCTACTAACTCTTTTAGCAAACTAAAAAAACTATTAAATTTTTCTTTGTATCTTTCAATTTCATTTGATTTTCTCATCACTATTAAATTATTATCTATAAACAATTCTATTTCATCAAAATTTTTAATTTTAAATTCATTTCTTATTTCTTTAGGAATTACTATTCTTCCTAAATCATCAATTCTTTTTTTAAAAGTATTATTCAAGTTTTATCACCAATATTATTATGTTTACTTATGGTTCTTTTATACAATTTTTTACTGTTAATAATAGATCTAATAAATCTTTAACATAATCTGTATTCCTATTAAAAATATTTAAAGATATTTTTATTCTTTTATTAACATATTTAATTTGAAACTTTGGATTGATATTATACATCTGAAAAAACAATTTTTCTCCATCAATATTATTAGAAAGAGTATCTGGCAATTCAATTTCAACATTATTATATATGTATCTTATATTTTCTATTTTTAAATAATCCGCTTCCCTTTGGAACCATTCTTCATACATATAATTAATAATATCTTTATTTAGCTTCCCAAATCTATCCTCTAATTCATTCTTAGCATTTTCAAAAGTTTCTTTAGAAATAATACTATTAATAATTTTATGAATTTCTATTCTCAAAGACTCATCATCAACATATTCAACAGGAATCGTAGTACTTATATTTAACAAAGATTTATCAGTATTTGAGACTTCTATTTTTTCTTTTCCCTGCATTTTTGATATTTCTTCATTTATCATATCCATATATAAATCAATTCCAATCGAACTAATAAAACCAGATTGTGAACTACCTAATAGTTCTCCTGCTCCTCTGATAGATAAATCTCTCATAGCAATTTTATAACCACTACCTAATTCAGTAAATTCTTTAATAGTTTTTAATCTCTTGATAGCTATATCATTTAACATTTTATCTTTACTATATAACAAATATGCATAAGCTATTTTATCGCTTCTGCCAACACGTCCTCTTATTTGGTATAACTGACTTAATCCAAATTTGTCAGCATCTTTTATAATAATAGTATTTACATTTGGAATATCTATCCCAGTTTCTATTATAGTAGTGCATAATAAAACATCATATATACCATCTACAAATTCACTTATAACATTATTTAATGAATCTTTATCCATCTTACCATGTGCTATGCAAACTCTTGCTTCAGGTACAAGCAATTTTATTTTATCGTATATATTTGGTAAACTTTCTATATTATTATTTAAAATATAAACTTGTCCATTTCTTGATAATTCCTTATAGATTGCTTCTTTTAACAAATACTCATTTTCTTCAATAACATAAGTTTGTACTGGATATCTGTTTATTGGAGGAGTATCTAATATAGAAAGATCTTTTAAGCCTCCCATAGCTAATTTCATTGTTCTAGGAATAGGTGTAGCGGATAATGTTAAAACATTAACATTTTTTTTCAAATTCTTTATTTTTTCTTTTTGTGTTACTCCAAAACGTTGTTCCTCATCAATAACCAATAAACCTAATCTTTTAAAACTGATTTCTTTATTTAAAAGTTTATGAGTCCCAACGACTATATCAATATTACCTTTATTTAATCCTTCTTTTATTCTTTCAAATTCCTTCATCGATGTAAATCTGTTTAATAATACAATATTAACTGGAAAATGTCTAAAACGTTTCAAACAATTTTCATATTGTTGTTTAGATAAAATAGTAGTAGGGCATAAATAAGCCACTTGCCGATTATTAATAACAGTTTTAAACATTGCTCTCATTGCAACTTCTGTCTTTCCAAACCCTACATCTCCACATAATAATCTATCCATCGGTTTAGATTTACATAAATCACTCAAGATTTCTTTTATACATTTTTCTTGATCTTCTGTTTCTTCGTATTCAAAATCATTTGCAAAAATTTCTTCTTCAGGAAAATCAATATATTTTTCACCTTTTACTAATTCTCTCTCTGCATACAATTTTATTAATTCAGAAGAAATATCTTTTATTTTATTTCTAACCTTATTTTTTGTTTTTTCCCAGGATAGACTATTCAAACTATTTAGTTTTGGATTTGTAACTTCACTACTAGAATATTTATATATTGTTTCTATCTTTTGAGCAGGAACATATATTTTATCATTACCTTCATAATTAATTAATAAATAATCTTTCTTTATTCCGTTATTTTCTAGAGTTACTAATCCCTTATATTGTCCAATACCATGTGATATATGAACAACATAATCTCCCGATTTTAAATCTTCAAACCCTTTTATTTTTCTACCAATATTATAATGATTAACAAATTTTATATTTTTATTAATCTTTTCAATATCATAGTCAGATATAATAATATAATCTTTAAATATAAATCCTGATACAATATCTCTTTCAAAAAAATTTACTTTGCCCTTTTCAAAAGTACCAAAAGACAAATAATTTCCAAATTTTTGAATAATTAAACTTTTTAATAAAGGGTTTTTTATCATAAAAATTATTATTTTTTCTGCAATATTATCATCTATGTACTGTTTTAATTTTTCAAAATTATTATTAAAATTAATAATATTATGTGAGATATACTTAATTAATATTTCTTTTATAGGTGTATCATCAAGAGAATTTAAATAAATTTTATCCTTTATCTTATTATCATCAAATTCTACCAATAAGTTACGGTCATTTTTTATTGATAAAAAATCCGAAGAATTATTGAAACTATTATAAGACTTTTCTATTTTTTTAAAGTCGTAAAAAAATACCATAGGATTATTTAATTTACTATAAATATTTATACTTTCTTTTGATGAATTATCATTAAAACTATATAATAAAACATCATTACATTTTTTATTAGAAATTTGAGTATTTTCATCAAAAAATCTAATTGACTCTATCTCATCACCAAAAAATTCAATTCTTATAGGATTATTATAATTAATTGGAAAAATATCTATTATAAAATTTCGTATAGCATATTCTCCTGTAGTAGTAACTAAATTGGTTTTAATATAAGAATTTTTTTCCAAAAAATTAATTATATCTTGCCTAACTGTATTATAGTTAACAATAAGCTTTTCTATATTTTTATCTATTTTTTTTAAAAAACCAGTTAGATTCGTTATGATAATACTTTTTTTATCTTCTACTTTATTTAAAGTATCTATTCTTAAGACTTTTAAATCTGGAGATTCTGAAACTGAAGCTAATGAAACAAATTCATCCATTGGAAAAAAAAATGTTCTTTCACAAATACCATTCATAGCTTTATACAATTGATTAGCTTCATATAATGATTCTGCTACTACTATAACATTTTTTTCATTGCTTTCAAAAAAACCTAATATATATTCACACATTAGAGGTTTATTTAATCCAGTTACTGTACTAAAATTCTTATATTCAAACAAATTTTTAAACATTAATATCACTTTCTATTATATTTATTCATAACATACGAATAATCATTATTTATAAAATCATCTATAGCTTCTAATAAATATTCAAAATTTATTAATTCTAATTCATCTTTAGAAAATTTTCCTAAAACAAATTCTGATGTATTTAAGTTTCCTTTAGTATTAATCCCTATTTTTAATCTGAAAAAAGCACTAGTATTTAAATTATCTATAATAGATTTAACCCCATTGTGTCCTCCTGAACTACTATCAAATTTAAATTTATAACTACCTAACTTTATATCCTTATCATCATGTATAACCATAATATTTTTTATATCAATGTTAAAATAATCTATAAATTTTTTTATACAAATCCCTGAATTATTCATATATGTTTGCGGTTTTAAAAATATTATTTTTTCATTAGTACTATTATATTCATGATATAGACCATTAAACTTTTCTTTAAATTGTACATTTCCTAAATATTTATCAATTAACATAAAACCTATATTATGTCTCGTATTAAAATACTCTTTTCCAGGATTGCCTAAACCAATAATTAATTTCATTTTTCCTCCAAATATTTATCTATATAAAATGGTTTCATAATTTTTAAATCATCTTTACAATTATGTTTAGCTTGTAATAATAAAAAGCAGCATTCACTATCATAATTATCATAAACAAATTGTAATCTTCTTATACCAAAATTATATTTTTTTAATAAATTAATAAGTTCAATAAATCTATCAGGTCTATAAACCAAATAAAGACTTCCTCTATTTTTCAATATCTTAGATGATATATGAATAATTTCTTCTAATGTTATTTCTAACTCATGTCTCGCTATGGCTTTTTCTTTAACTTCATTAATAATAGAATATTCATCAACTTTAAAATAAGGTGGATTACATGTTACAATATCAAAATAATTATTATATTTCGTAATAATTTCTTTTGCATTTTTATTTATTAAAGTTATGTTTTTTAAATTATTTGTTTTTACACTTTCCAAAGCCATATTAAATATAGATTTTTGTATTTCTACACCATAAATATTTCCATCAAACCTTTTTGACAAAATTAAAGGTATCGGAGCATTTCCTGTACACAAATCCATTATATTTTTACATTTTAAATTGATTTGAACAAACTCAGCTAATAAAACAGAATCTATAGAAAATTTAAAATAATCTTCATTTTGAAATATCTTTAAGTCATAATTTAGTAAATCATTTAACATCATATTCAATTACTTTTTCTCTTTCACTATTCTTAATTTTAACTACTCGATTTAATATATCAACTTCAGCAACTTTATATTTTTCATTATCTATAATTACTTCTTCATTTATTTGAGGTAATTGTTTGCGATTTTCTCTATAACACTGATCCTCATAAGCTAAACAACATAATAGACGCCCACATGACCCATTAACCTTTGTAGGATTCAAAGAAATGTTTTGATTTTTTGCCATATTTATGGATATTACATCTAAATCACGCTTAAATGATTTACAGCATAACATTAATCCACATTGTCCAATACCACCAATTTCTTTAGCTTTATCACGTACGCCGATTTGATGCAGTTCAATATGAGTTTTATATTTTGATGCTAAATATTTTACTAAATTTCTAAAGTCTACTCGTTCATCTGCAACAAAATTTATAAGTAACTGTTTTTTATCAAAAGCAAAATTTGTATCTAAAATTCGCATTGGAAGACTTTCTCTAATAATTTTTTGTTTTGTATCATTCAAAACTATTTTTGCTGATTTTAAATTATCCAAATATTTATCATAATCCTTTTTAGTTGCTTTTCTTATAACTTTTTTTATTTCTTTATCTTTAATTTTGTTATTATCTAATTTAAGCATTTCAACTTTAGCAAATTGTAAACCTTTATCTGTTTCGACAATGCAATAATCATTTTTATTTAAACAAATATTATTCTTATCAAAATAATAAATTTTTCCATTTGATTTAAAAGTTACTCCAACAAGATCCATCAATTTTACCACTCTCCAATAATAAATAGTCAAAAACATAATCAATATTTACATTATTGTTCAATAAAGTTATTGCTCTATTTAATTTTCTTATAATTTCTGGTTTAAAAGTTTTATCAGTATGTCGATAACAATTATGAATGTATAGTTCAAATAAATTTATTAAAGATTTTCTATCATAAGTTTCAAAAGTTTTTTTTGCATTAAAAAGCATTTCATATTTATTTTGATTAAAAAAATTATTTATTAATTGAATCTGATTATCATCCACAACATTAGAAATATCATAAAATATATTAATTATTTGACACCTACTTCTAATTGTAGATAAAACAGCATCTAAATTCGTAGTAATTAAAATTCCAATAACGCCTTGAGGAGGCTCTTCTAAAAACTTCAAAATTAAATTGGCAGAAGAAGAATTTAATTTATGTGCTTCTTCAATCAAATAAATTCTATAATTTTTACTAGATGATGTGGTTTGAAATAAATATCTCAATCTAGATACATCGTCTTTTAAAATTATATTTTTATCTTTACTTGTAATTGAAACAAAATCAGAACAATAATGATTAAAATTATCATCATCAAATATTTTCTTTATTAAATTATTAGTATCCTCTCTGCATTTATCTAAATCATTTGTATAAATTAATAAAGCATGAGAATTATCATGATTTAAATACTGATTATAAATTTCTTTAAATTTTTCATTAACAAACAATATTACCACCTACCTAAAAATACTAATAACAATATACCTGGAAATCTAAAAAAATAGATTATTAAAAAGCTAAATAAATTAAAAGGAATATTATATCCAAGTTTCGACAAAAATAAATTTATTGCAAATAAATAAAAAAACGAAAAAATTACCTTTTTTAAAATTTTTAAAAATTTCATAATATCACCATTTAATATTATGCAAAACAATTTTTAAATATCTTTTCTATCTTTTAAAGCTCTATCTAAAGTTAGAGTATCCAAGTAATCCATATCAACACCTATAGGTATACCATAAGATAATCTTGTGATTTTTACTTTATAAGGATCTAATATTTTTTTTAAATATAAAGTAGTAGTTTCACCTTCTATTGATGGCTTTAAAGCAATTATAATTTCTATATCATTATCATTTTTTAAATTTTTTATTCTTTCTATTAATGAATCAATATTTAAATCATCTGGAGTGATACCATCAATAGGAGAAATAACTCCATTTAAAACATGATATTTTCCTTCAAAGTTTCCTGTATTTTCAAATCTAAAAATTGTTTTATAATCTTCTACTACACATATTATATTATCACTTCTCTGTGAATCAGAACAAATATTACAAATTTCCTTTTCCGAAATATGTCCACAAATTTTACATCTCACTATATTTTGGGATAATTCAATAATATTATTTGCAAAACCCAAAATATCATCTTTATTCATATTTAAAATTGATAAAGCCAATCTTTCTGCAGTTTTTTCTCCAATACCATCAAACTTTTTTAAATATTCTATATTCTTATTTAAAACATCAGGATACATTAAAATAATCCACCCAAAGAATTGCTATATGCCCCTAACTTTTTTTCTATTTCTTTTTCAACTTTATTATATGCATCATCTAAAGCTAGTTTTATCATATCTTCTAAGCATTCATAGTCTTCGTCATCTTTAATATTTTTATTAATAATTGAAATTTTTTTTATTTTTTTATTTCCAAAAACTTCAACATTAACCCACTCACTTGTACCAAGAAATACCATGTTGTATATTTCTTCTTGTTTATTTTGAATATCCTTTTGCATTTTTTTAACTTGTGCTATTAAATTATTCATATTAATCTCTCCTATCTTATTTCTAATATATCTTTGCCAAAAAGTTGAGTAGCAAGATCCACACTTTCAATTTTATCATAATCAATATCTTCATTTATATAAGAACTATATTTATCTTTATTCTTTATAAAATCTTCCTTTAATTTATTCCATTCTTCTTGAGATAAACCTATAAATTTTAATTTTGAATTATTAAAATCATTATAACAATCTTCAATAATATTTAAATTTTTATTAAATAATATTGCCTCATTTTCAGAATCAAATGAAAATATTATATTCGTAATTGATACAACTTCTATTTTAGCATTTTCTATAAAGCCTAAAACATTATAATTATTGTCAATTGACAATTTATTTATAAAGTTTTTCCAATTAATCACAAATTGATTTTTTAATTTTTTTGATGCTCCAACAAATCCGTTGTTTATTCTAATATTTTTGGCTTTATCATAATCATTTCTTGTAAGGTCTTTTTCTTCAGTTACTTCCATAACTTTTTTTTCTTTGGTATCATTCTTATCATGAATCGATTCCGAAGACAACTGGGAAATATTTTCAACTTTATTTCCCGGGAAATAATCTATACTAATAAGTTCCAACTTTATTAATATAAATAAATTTGTTAAAGGATTAAAATTCATTAACAAATAACTTAATTGCATTATGATTTTACGAAAAAAAATTATTTCATTTTCATCTTCGGAGTCCAGTGTTTTATTTAATAAAAATTCTATAAATGAATCTATGAAATTAAGAGGTGTAACCCCACTGTTATTTATTTCATCTACTATTTCAAATATTTTAGTTTTATCATTATTTACTATAGCCAACAATATTAAATTTAATTTGCTATCAGATATAATTCCAAAAATTTCTTCAATTTTATTTAGTGTAATATTATTATCAATTTTTGAAAGTTGATCTAACAAACTTAAAGCATCTCTTAAACATCCATTAGATAATGTTATAAGTTTATCAAGAGCTTTATTTTCTATTTTTAAATTTTCAAGTTTACATATATTAATTAATGCATCTTTCATATCATCATGAGATATTTTTGAAAAATCAAATCGTTGGCATCTAGATATAACTGTTTTTGGTATTTTGCTTATTTCGGTTGTAGCTAAAATAAATACTACGTGAGCTGGAGGTTCTTCTAATGTTTTAAGTAATGCATTCCAAGCGCTATTTGATAACATATGAACTTCATCTATAATATATACTTTATATTTAGAATTGTATGGAAGAATTTTTACATTATCTCTCAAAGTTCGAATTTCTTCTACTCCATTATTGCTTGCAGCGTCAATTTCAATAATATCAGCTGAATCTTTAAAATTTAAGCAAATATCACATTTTTCGCATGAAATACCACTTTGATTGTTTAAACAATTTATAGTCTTTGCAAAAATTTTTGCTGTACTTGTTTTTCCAGTTCCACGAGGACCTGTGAAAATATATGCATGAGCTATTTTATTGTTTTTTATAGAATTAATTAATATTTCTTTAATATATTTTTGCCCTATTAATTCAGAAAAATTTGTAGGTCTATATTTTCTATAAAAAACTTTATATTCCATTTAAATCACTCCATATTAATTGTACCAAATTCAGAAAATTTCGTCTATATTAATAATCATTACTTCCTTAAATTGTTAAAAAATATTTGTATTAAATCTTTAAATTGATCACAGTCACTTGCATACATTTGTTCGTATTTCGTTTTAAAATATTTATTTGTACATTCACCTTTTTTTAAGAAATAATATACTTTTTTTATTCTTGCTTCTTGAATGATTTCTCTACACATTGTGCATGGTTCAAGTGTAACAAAGATTTCACAATCATTTAAATTCCATCTTTTTAGTTTTTTAAAAGCCTTTTGTAAACATATTACTTCTGCATGCAACAAGGAATTTTTTTTAATATTTTTTTTATTATATCCTTTAGAAATAATTTTGTTATTTTTAACAATTAGAGCACTTACAGGCATTTCACCTTTTTTTGAAGCTTTTTTACATAATTTAATTAAAATTTTTTCATATTTATTATTCAAATACTGTTTTCCTCCAAAATAAAAAAGTGCACATTAACATATTTTAATATGGCTGCTGTGTTCCCACCCTGACCAGTTTATAAAAATATTAATTGCACGAATTAATATTATCATTTATTTTATAATAATTCAAGTAAATAAAAATGTTTCACGTGAAACATGTGACTTAGTTTCACGTGAAACATAGAAATCAATTATCATTAATATCAAGATAATCTTCATATTTTTCTACAATACTTATTGTAGATACTTTTTGATTTTCCTTTAAATTTATCAATTTTACACCTTGTGTAACTCGACCTAATTGACTTATTTGATCTGCTGATATTCGAATTACCATTCCGGAATTAGTAATAATCATAACATCTTCAGAATCTTTACATATTTTAAAAGCCGCTAAATTTCCATTTTTTTCTGTTATATTTAAAGTTTTTACGCCTTTACTACCCCTGCGAGTCATTCTATATTCTGAAATCACTGTCTTTTTACCATAACCTTTTTTGGTAACTATTAGTATGTTTTCATTATTTAAACCGACTTCCATACCAACGCATTCAGCATTATTAAGATTTATTCCTCTAACTCCAGATGCTGTTCTACCCATAACACGAATTTCATTTTCATCAAAAACAACCATTCTTCCTTCGGAAGAACCCATAAGTATTAAATTTCCTCCAGAAGATTCTTTTACTCCGATTAACTCGTCATTATCTCTTAAAGTAATACATATTTTACCACTATTTCTAATATTATAAAATTCACTAATTAAAGTTCTTTTACAAAAGCCTTTTTTTGTGCCAAAAATTAAATATTTATCAGATTCATTCTTCGGTGAAATTTTTATTAAAGAATTGATTTTTTCACTTTTTTCTATTTGTAATAAATTTATAATAGGTAATCCTTTAGCTTGTTTACTAAATTCAGGTATTTCATAACCCTTAAGTCTGTAAACTTTACCTTTATTTGTAAAGAATAATATGTAGTCATGCGAAGACATCTCGATCATATGTTCGACATAATCTTCTTCATTAATTGACATTCCCTTGACGCCTATACCACCTCTATTTTGAGTTTTGTATACATCAGTAGATAATCTTTTTATATAACCTTTATTAGTAAGAATTATCATTATATTTTCCTCTGGAATTAATGATTCATCTTCAATAAATTCTATAGCAGACATATCTATATTAGTTCTTCTTTCATCTGCAAACTTATTCTTTATTTCTAATAGCTCTTCTTTAATAATATTTAAAATCTTTTCTTCACTTGCTAAAATAGATCTATATTCATCTATTGCCTTTAACAAGTCTTTTAATTCGTTTTCGATTTTTTCTCTTTCTAAACCAGTTAGACGACGTAACTTCATCTCTAAAATTGCATCTGCTTGAATATCATCTAATCCAAATTTAGAAATTAAAGATTCTTTAGCTTTAATATCAGTTTCTGCATCACGTATAATCTTAATAACTTCATCTAAATGATCTAACGCAATTTTTAATCCTTCCAATATATGTACTCTACTCAAAGCTTTATCTAAATCAAACTTGGTTCTTCTTATAATAATTTCTTTTTGATAATCGATATATTTTGAAATTATTTCTTTTAAAGATAATACTTTAGGTCTTTTTTGATCAATCATCAATAAATTTATTCCATACGATACTTGTAATTGAGTATGTTTGTATAAATTATTTAAAACCACATTTGGATTGGCATCTTTTTTTAGATAAATCACTACTCTGACAGGATTTTCTAAATTTGATTCCTCATGAAGTTCACTTATTCCATCAATAATTTTATCTCTAACTAATTCTCCAATACGTGATTGGAACTCAGCTTTATTAACTTGATATGGTAACTCTGATATTATAATTCTAGGTTTTCCATTATTCTCATCTATATTAGCCTTACCTCTTATAGTTATAGTACCTCTACCAGTTTCATAAGCTTTTTTTATTCCACTATTACCTAAAATACTTGCCCCAGTAGGGAAATCGGGTCCTTTGATATAATTCATTAATTCTAAAGTTGTTATATCATGATTATCAATGTAAGCAACACATCCATCTATAACCTCACCTAAATTGTGTGGAGGAATATTGGTAGCCATACCTACAGCGATTCCCATAGTACCATTAACTAATATATTAGGAAATCTACTTGGCAAAATTTCTGGTTCTTTTTCTGTTTCATCAAAATTAGGATTAAAATCTACTGTATTTTTATTTAAATCTCTTACCATTTCTAAAGATAATTTTGATAATCTTGCTTCTGTATAACGCATTGCTGCTGCACCGTCACCATCCATATTACCAAAATTACCATGTCCATCAACAAGCATATGTCTAAAACTAAATGGTTGTGCCATTCTAACCATAGCTTCATATATCGAAGAATCTCCATGAGGATGATATTTTCCCATTACATCTCCGACAATTCTTGCACTTTTACGATGCGGTTTATCAGGAGTATATCCAGATTCAAACATTGAATATAAGATACGACGATGTACTGGTTTTAATCCATCTCTTAAATCAGGCAAAGCTCTTGCAACAATAACACTCATTGAATAACGAATAAAAGAATCTTGAACTTCTTCTACAATGTTATTTTCTATAATTCTATCCATAGTTAACCTCCTTTATTAAATATCTAAACCTTGAGCAAAAGAAGCATTTTCCTCAATAAATTCTTTACGTGGTCCTACATCTTCTCCCATTAAATTTGTAAATATTTGATCTGCAGCCATAGCATCATCTACAGTAATTCTTTTTAAAACTCTATTCTCAATATGCATGGTTGTTTCTCTTAAATCAATTGCATCCATTTCCCCAAGACCTTTAAATCTTTGAACTAAAGGTTTTGCATTTGGTGGTAACGTTTTTCTATATTCTTCAAGTTCTTCATCCGTTTGTACATATTTAATGTTTTTTCCATAAACTACTTTATAAAGTGGAGGCTGAGCAGCATATACATAACCACCTTCAACAATTGGCCTAAAAAAACGATAAAATAATGTTAAAAGTAAAATTCTAATATGGTCTCCGTCCACATCTGCATCGGTCATAATAATTATTTTATGATATCTCAACTTTTCAATGTTAAACTCTTCTCCAATTCCAGTACCAAAAGCAGTAATAATAGTTCTAATTTCTTCATTACTTAAAGCTCTATCCAATCTTGCTTTTTCAACATTTAATATTTTTCCTCTTAAAGGTAAAATTGCTTGAGTCTTAGGTATTCTTGCATCTTTAGCAGATCCTCCAGCACTATCACCTTCGACTAAAAATATTTCAGAAATTGATGCATCTTTACTTGTACAATCTGCGAGTTTTCCTATTGTATTAATAGTATCTAGTGCAGTTTTTCTTCTAGTTAATTCTCTAGCTCTTTTTGCTGCTAATCTTGCTCTAGCTGCCGTTGAAGCTTTATCAATAATTATTTTTGCTTCTTCTGGATTTTCCATTAAAAATCTTTCAAATCCCGTACTAAAAATGTCATCAGATATTTTTCTTACTTCTACATTTCCAAGCTTTGTTTTAGTTTGACCTTCAAACTGAGGATTTGGATGTTTACAAGAAATAATCATAGTTAATCCTTCTCTTACATCTTCTCCAGTTAATGTTTCATCATTTTCCTTAAGGATTTTTGCATTTTTAGCATAACTATTAATTATTCTAGTCAAGGCCCTTTTTACTCCATCCTCATGAGTACCGCCCTCATAAGTATTAATATTATTTGTAAAAGAGTATACATTTGAATTATATGAATCATTATATTGCATTGCAATTTCTAATTCAATTCCATCTTCTGTTCCTTCAAAATAAATAACATCTTTATGTATAGGCGTTTTATTTTTATTCAGCATTTGAACATATTCTATTATTCCACCGCTATATAAAAATTCTTGTTTCTTTTCTTCTTCTCTATCATCACATAATATTATTCTAATTCCTTTGTTCAAAAAAGCCAATTCTTGCAATCTTTTTGCCAAAGTATCATAGTCATAAATTGTTGTTTCGGTAAAAATTAAAGGATCTGCTTTAAATGTTACTGTAGTTCCAGTTCTATTTTCATCACATATTCCTATAACTTTTAAGGGTTCAACAGGATGTCCACCATTCTCAAATTTTTGGTAATGTATTTTTCCATCACGGTATACTGTAACTTCAAGCCATGTTGATAACGCATTTACAACACTAGCTCCTACTCCATGGAGACCTCCACTTACTTTGTATCCGCCACCACCAAATTTTCCACCTGCATGTAAAACAGTAAAAATAGTTTCAATAGTAGATAAACCTGTTTTACTATTGATTCCTGTAGGCATACCTCTTCCATCATCTTTAACAGAAATAATATTTCCTTTTCCTATAATTACTTCTATATCATCACAATAACCAGCTAAAGCTTCGTCTATAGCATTATCTACAATTTCCCATACTAAGTGATGTAATCCTTTTTCACTAGTAGATCCAATATACATTCCAGGTCTTTTTCTAACAGCCTCTAATCCTTCTAAGACCTGTATATCGCTATCGTTATAATTATTCATATAATTCCTCCTTTATATCGTTTTTAGACAAACTAAATATTTTACTACCTCTCAAATATTTTTTTTGAATTTTTTTTAAATCTGTAGTAGTTATAAATGTTTGTACATCTTTATTAATGTAATTTAAAATTTTCTCAATTTTTTTAATATCTAATTCACTACATAAGTCATCAAGAATAAGAACAGGATATTCTTTATTTTTATTATAAAAAAGTTCTAATTCTGCTAATTTAAAACTTATAACAGCTAATTTCTGCTGACCTTCACTACCAAAATTTTTAATATCATTTTCATTTATATTAAATATAAAATTATCATGATGAATTCCCAATTGAGTAGATTTCATATTTAAATCTTTAATAATATTTTTTTTAAATTTATCAAAAAGTTGTTCAATAGACAAATTTAAAAAATCACTTTCATAACTAATACTCAAATTGCCTGAGCCGCCTATTAAATGATATATATTAGTTAAAGTCTCATTTAATTTTTCTACAAAACTATTTCTCATATTCATTATAGTTTTTCCATAGCCAATAAGCTGTTCATCTATTATATTTATATAGTTATAATTTATGTTATTATTATCAACAGTTTTTATATATAAATTTCTTTGTTTCAAAAGTTTATTATAATAATTTAAATACTTAATATAACTATTATCAAATTGAGAAAGTTCTAAATTCATTAATTTTCTTCGAGTACTCGGAGTATCTTTAATCCATTTCAAATCATTAATACTATATAATATAATATTTATATTTGATATGTAGTCACTCAATTTATTTACTTTTTTATTATTTATTTTTACAGTTTTCACCTCATCTTGATATATAATTTTATAATTATTAATAAAAGAAGATTTTACATCTGCTTCAATTTTAAATAAATTATTATTTTTTTTTACTAAAATATTTTCATCTGTTGTACGAAATGATTTTGTTAAAGCTAAAACAAATATAGATTCTATTATATTTGTTTTACCTTCACCATTATTTCCTATAATAATATTTTTACTATTAGAAAAATTAATATCTAATTTCGAAAAATTTCTAAAATTAAATAATTTTAAGTTGATTATCTCCATTTAACCACTTCTTAATCGAAAAAATAAATAAATAGGTATTCTAATACTCCTATACCTATTTAAATTATATCATAAAAAATGGTTGATTTAAAGCTTTTTAACACTAATTTATTTTTCTTTTATTAATAATTGATTCTAATCTATGTGATTTTAATATCTGATTATTTAAAATGCAATAAGATATATCAATTTCAAGTTTATCATTATTATCAAATATTATAATACACATATTTTTTTCAAAATCATAATAATATGATTCAATATTATTTACTGAAATCCAACAACATCTTTTCAATCTTGGAGAAGTCGTTGGAAAAAAAATAATATTGTTTTCCTCTTGCACTATAATTGGAGCTTTATAACTAATACCAGTTAAATCCAAAGTTCCTTTTTGTCTTCCATTTATAGAACTACCATAATATTTACAACTTTCGTCCATAATATTATTAGGTGAGTTATCTATAATAAAAGAACAATCTTTTTCCATAATTTTAGATTTCTTATCACCAATTGGAATAATTGCTAAAGTATCTTTAGAAATTTCATATTCCTTCATATTTTTCACCTCCCTGATAAATTCTCTTATAACACCTCTTAAAAGAAAAAAATGTTAAATTATGTCGATTTATCAACAAAAAAAGAACTTTTAGTTCTAATATGTTTTTATAGGTAAAATTAATTGTATTAAACTTTCATCTTTAACAGATTTTAAGATTATTGGAGAAGAATCATTGTTTAATAAAATTAATAACTCTTCCTCTTCTAATGTTTTTAATGCATCCATCATATATTTAGCACTAAAAGAAATAGAAATGTTTTTTTCAGTATTTTTATTGATCTTTAATTTATCTTCAACTTTTCCAATTTCTGATGCATAGCTAGATATATTTAATTCGTTTCCATTTGTTTCCATTCTAACAATGTTTTTATCTTTACTTTGAGTTAGTAATGCTGCTCTATCAATACTTGAATAAAAACTATTTAAATTAGAATTTATTATTATTTCAAATTCTTTTGGAATTAAATTAGAAGTATTAGGATAATTTCCATTTAATAAACTAGATTGTAATATTATATTTTTATATTTAAATATTATTTTATTAGTAAATATATGAATTTCAACATCATCTTCATCTGTTAATATTTTATCTAATTCATTAATATTTTTACCTGGAATAACTATATTTATATTATTTTCATATTCTTTATCTAAAATAATTGTTTTTTTAGCAAGTCTATACGAATCTGTTGCAACTATTTCCATAATATTATTTGAGATATTAATATTTAGTCCTGTTAATAATGGCCTTGATTCTTGTAATGATACTGCAAAAATTGTTTGTTTTATCATATTTTTTAAAATATCACTTTTAATTTTTATAGGATTATTAGTTTCTTCTAAAATTATTTGTGGATAATCTTCTGTACTTAAACAATTTAAACTATATTGGCTATTTTCAGTATAAATTCTTATTTTTAGCCCATCAATAATTTCAATATTAATTTCATCATTTGGCATTTTTTTAATTATATCTATAATGTATTTACTTTGTATTATAATTGTTCCTTCTTCTATTATGTTTATAATATTTTCTTTTGGAATAAATGATTTTATTGTTAAATCACTATCACTTGCCGTTAAATTTAAACCTTTACTAGTTAATTCAAATTTAATTCCATTTAATATAGGTATAATATTTTTTGGAGATATCGCTCTAACTACATTAATTAAGTTTTCTAATAATATATTTTTATTTATTTTAAGTTTCATATTTAATTCCTTCTTTCTTTTTTTAACTTATTATTATTATATATGTTAATAATGTTCATAACTTGGATTTTATTATATTTTATTTAAAATACTACTGTGTAAAAATTTAATTTTATTAACATTTAGTTAATTTTATTTTTAATTTCACTTATTTGTCTTTTTAAAGTATCATTTTTTTTAATATCTTTGCTAACTTTTTCAATTGCGTGCAATACTGTTGAATGATCTCTATTTCCAAATTCTAAACCTATTCGTACTGTAGTTTCTTCTGTAGTCATTCTACATATATAAATAGCAATTTGTCTTGCATTGTTTATTTCCGCAGTTCTTTTTTTACTCTTTAAATTATCAACAGTTATATTAAAATAATCTGCAACAGCTTTCTGAATTTTTGTAATGTTATTACTAGAATAGACTGATTTTCCTAAATAATCTTTCAGTGCTTCTGTTGCAAATTCTAGATTAATTTCATTTGGATTATATATTGCAGCATATGCATAGAGTCTTGTTATTGCACCTTCTAAATGTCTAACATCACTTTCACAATTATTTGCAATATATTCTATTACTTCTTGCTTAACCAATTTTGCAACTTCATGTCCAGACATTTTATCTTTTAGTATTTTGCATCTAAGATCAAAGTCTGGTGGGAATATATTAGCAGTTAGACCCCATCTAAATCTTGTTCTAAGTCTATCTTCTAATAATTTTAAATCATCAGGTGATCTGTCTGAACTTATTATTATTTGTTTATTCGAATCATATAAAGTATTGAAAGTATGAAAAAATTCTTGTTGAGTTTTTTCTGCACCACCTAAAAATTGTATATCATCTATAATAAGAACATCTATATTTCTATATTTATCTTTAAAATGTTCTATAACATCATAATTATCACTATCTTTTTTGTTAATTCCAATAAAGTCACTTATAAATTTATCACTTGTAACATATAAGACATTTTTATGTGAATTTTCAACAATATAATTTCCTATTGCATGCATTAAGTGAGTTTTTCCTAAACCACTTTTTCCATGGATAAACAAAGGATTATAAACTTTTCCAGGTTGTTCAGCAACAGCAACTGCCGCTGTTTGAGCAAATCTATTAGTATCTCCTATAACAAAATTTTCAAAAGTGTATTTTGGGTTTAAATTTGATTGAAAATTTTTTTCATCTTTATCAGTAGCTTCATTAGTGTTTAGAATAATTTCATCTTCAACAATAAAATTAATATCATAATTTTTACCAGTTAGGGATTTAAGAACATTATCAATAAGTTCATAATAATTATCATTTAAAAAATTTTTATGAAAAGTCATAGGAACTTCTATGTATATTGAATCATCATTAATTTTTGATAATTTTGTATCTTTAAACCAAGTATCATATGAAACACTAGATAATTTTGATTTTATAATATTTAAAAATTCTGTCCAAGAAAAAGAATCTTTCATACCCCCACCCCACCTTCAGGACAACTTTTCTAAATTTATTTTAAACTACTTTTGTTGAAAAATAAAGTACGAAATTAAAGATAAACAAAAATGAACACTTTTTAAACAACTTTATCAACATTTTTTATTAGATAAAATCAATATTTATATAGGTTTTAAACATTTTTCACAATATAATATTAACATTTAAAAATAATTACTAACATTCTATTGTGGATAATTACTTGTTTTAATATTAAACTATTATTTTTTAATATTTAATACGAATAAAAAATAATAATTGACTTACTAAAAAAAATATAATACAATAAAAAAGCTTAAGAGATGTGGAGGTGCAATTATGAAAAGAACTTATCAACCAAATAATCGTAAAAAAAGTAAAAAACATGGTTTTTTTGCACGTAAGGAAACGAATATTCTTAAAACAAGAAGACAAAAAGGACGTAAAGTATTATGTAAGTAGACCACATTTTGTGGTTTTTTATCTATAAGGAGAAAATATGAAAAAAAAATATATTATAAAATCTGATAAAGAGTTTACTGATATAATAAAAAATGGTAAATTTGTAAAATCTAAAGAGTTTGTTATATATTTTAGGGAAAATAATAATTCTTACGCTAGATTTGGGATTGCTATAAATACTAAAATTGGAAATGCTGTTACTAGAAATAAACTTAAAAGACAAACAAGAGAAATAATTACAGAATTGAATTCATTATTTAAAAATAATAGAGATTATATTATAATGATAAGGAATGGAAGTTTATCAATTCCATTTCATATTAGATTAGATAATTTAAAAAATTTATTAATTAAGGAGAAAATATGAAAAAGCGAAAAATAATTATTATTATATTTATTATGTTATTTATTACAACAGGATGTACAAAATATTTATCTGATGATAAAAATAAAAGAATAACTAATGAAAAAACAGGTCAAAGTTTAACTTCAAATATACTATGTAAGCCAACAGATAAGGATTTATTAGAAATATATGAGAAATATTCTGATAATATGGAAGTTAAACTGGAAAATTTACCAAATTGTGAAGAAATGAAAATATATGATTCAAAGAATTATAGTGGTTTATGGGTTCAACTTTTTGTTAGACCTATAGCATGGCTTATAATAAAATTAGGATCTGTTGTTAAAAATTATGGTATATCAGTTATGTTAATTAGTCTTCTATTAAGGCTAGTTATAATGCCAATTTCAATTAAAACAGTTAAGCAATCAGAAAATATGAAAAATGCTCAACCAGAAATAGAAAAATTAGAAAAAAAATATAAGGATAAAACCGATTCAGATTCAATGATGAAAAAAAGTCAAGAAACTATGTTAATATATAAAAAATATAATATTAATCCGATAGGCGGATGTTTAGTATCATTTATACAATTACCATTATTTTTCGCTTTTTTGGAAGCAATAAATAGGATACCAGCAATATTTGAAGAAAAATTATTTTCTTTACAGTTAGGTACTACTCCTTTAATAGGAATTAAATCAGGAAATTATATTTATTTGATTTTAATTGCATTAATAATTTTAACAACTTACTTTTCATTTAAATTTAATATGTCTAACGCTGGCAATACAGCTCAGCAACAACAAATGCAATTCATGACAACCTTTATGTTAATATTTATTTCAATCGCATCATTTAGTCTCCCTACTGCAATTGCATTATATTGGGTTGTTACAAATGGATTTAGTGTTATTCAAACTTTAATATTAAAAAGAAGGAGTTAGTTTATGAAAATTTATGAATTTGAGGGTAAAAAATTAGAAGATTTAATATGTAATAGTTTGGAAAAACTAAATTTAAAAAATTCTGAAGTATATATATATACTTCACAAATTTCTAAAAATATTTTAAAAAAAGATTATTTTAAAATAAAAATAGTAAAATTAGATGATATAGGTGAATATATTAAAAATTATTTGAAAAATTTTATAAATAAAATGTCAATTGATGTTAATTTTGAAAGTAATATTCAAGATAGTTTAATCTATATAAGATTGTTAACTAATAATAATGCCTTACTTATAGGTAAGCAAGGGAAAACTTTAACTGCACTAACAACGATAGTAAAGCAAATGTTAAATACTAAATTTGGAATAAATCCTCATATAATTTTGGATGTTGAAAATTATAGAAATAATCGCGATTTAAAATTGGAAAGATTGGCGAATAAAATTGCAGATGAGGTTTTAAAAACCAAAATGGATATAAAACTTCATCCTTTAAATTCTTATGAAAGAAGAATAATTCATAATGCTTTAGCAAATAAAGAAAATATTATAACAAATAGTGAGGGTAAAGAGCCTAATAGATGTGTAGTTATAAAGTATAGAGCGTAAAAAAGTGTCAAATGTAATTTGATACTTTTTTATTGCAAAAATATTTCCCGGGAAATATTTTTGTGTTATAATCCTTGTGAGGTGTATTCTATGGATGATACAATTTGTGCTATTTCAACTTCTACAGGGATTGGTGCTATATCAATTATTAGAGTCTCTGGAGAAAATTCTATAAAACTGGTTAATCAAATTTTTCAAGGTGCAGATTTAACACTTTGTAATACACATACTATTAATTATGGATTTATAAAATATAATAATGAAATAATTGATGAAGTTTTAATTAGTATTATGAAATCTCCTAAAACTTATACTAAAGAGAATATTGTTGAAATTAATTGCCACGGAGGCATTGCAACTACAAATAAAATTTTAGAGATTCTTTTAGAAATAGGATGCAGATTAGCAGAACCAGGGGAATTTACAAAAAGAGCTTTTTTAAATGGACGAATTGACTTAGTAGAAGCAGAATCTGTTGGAGATTTATTAAAGGCTGAGACAGATAAATACAGAGAACTATCAATAAAAGGTATATCTGGAAGTATATCTCAAGTCATTAAACAAATACGAAAAAAATTATTGTCAATTAGTGCAAATATAGAAGTAAATATTGATTATCCTGAATATGAAGATATTAAAGTTATAGAAAATAAAGTGCTTAAACCAGATATATTAAATATATTATCTGATTTAGAAAAATTATTAAAAGATTCAGAAAATACTAAATTAATAAAAAATGGAATAGATGTAGCTATTGTAGGAAAACCAAATGTAGGAAAAAGTAGCATTTTAAATAATTTAATTCAAGAAGATAAGGCTATTGTGACTAATATAGCAGGAACTACTAGAGATATAGTAGAGGGAAAAATAATTTTAGAAGGAATTGTTCTTAATCTTATAGATACTGCTGGTATAAGAGAAACTAATGATATTGTAGAGAAAATTGGTGTAAATAAAAGTAAAGAAATTATTAAAAAATCTGATTTAGTTATTTTTGTATTAAACAATAATGATCTAATAACTGATAAAGAGAAACAACTTATAAATGATATAGAAAGTGAAAATCAAAATATAATTATTTTCATAAACAAAGATGATTTAGAAAAAAAGATAAATATTGATGAAATTAACACAAAACATATTGTTTACGGAAATACGTTATCAATTACTGGGTTAGATTCTTTAAAAGAAAAAATAAAAGAATTATTTAATTTGGAAACAATCAATAGTAAAAATATTAGTTATTTATCAAATGCAAGACAAATATCTTTAGTTAAAAAAGCAATTCAAGCATTAAGAAACTGTTTAATTCAACTAGAAAATAATATAGAAATAGATCTTTTAGCAATTGATATAAAAGAGTGCTGTGATTTATTAGGTGAAATTATTGGAGTTAATTATAAAGAAGAACTTCTTGATGAGATATTTGCTAATTTTTGTTTAGGAAAGTAGGGAATATGAAATATAATGTAATAGTTGTAGGTGGCGGTCATGCAGGATGCGAAGCAGCACATGCCGCTGCAGTAATGGGAATGAAAACTGCATTAGTGACATCTAATATAAATAATATTGGTGATATGCCATGTAATCCTTCAATTGGAGGTACTGCAAAAGGAATTATAGTTAGAGAGATTGATGCTTTGGGCGGAATCATGGGATTAGTTGCAGACAAAAGTCACATACAAATAAAAATGTTAAATAATGGTAAAGGTCCTGCAGTTAGATCGTTAAGAGCTCAAGCAGATAAAATCACTTATCCAAAAGTAATGTTAGATACTTTAAATAAAACTAAGAATTTGACAATAGTTGAGGGAATGGTAGAAAATTTAATAGTAGAAGGAAATAAAATAAAGGGAATAATATTAGAAAGTGGTGAAGAGATTTATTGTGATGGACTTGTTTTGACTACTGGAACATATTTAAAAAGTAAAATATTAATAGGTGACCAAAGTAAACTTGAAGGGCCTCATGGAGAGAAAAGATCTCAATTTTTAAGTACTAAGCTAAAAGAACTAGGGTTTGATATTTTAAGATTAAAAACTGGTACACCTCAAAGAATTGATAAAAGTACTGTAGATTTTTCGGTTTTAAAAGAAGAAACTGGTGATGATCAATATTGGACATTTAATTGTGATAATAAGATATTTTATGATAAAAATAAACAAGAAAAATGTTATTTAGTATATACTAATGAAAATACACACGAAATAATTAAAAAAAATTTAAACAAGAGTGCAATGTATGGAGGATATGCTGAAGGAGTAGGCCCTCGATATTGTCCATCAATTGAAGATAAAATCGTTAGATTTAGTGATAAAGAGAAGCATCAATTATTTTTAGAACCAGAAAGTCTATATTATGACGATTTGTATTTACAAGGTTTTTCCACAAGTATGCCAATTGATGTTCAGGAACAAATGGTTCACAGTTTAAAAGGTTTAGAAAATGCTAAAATTTTAAAATATGCATATGCAATTGAATATGATTCTATTAACCCATTACAATTAAACGCTTCTTTGGAAACAAAAATTATTGATAATTTATTTACTGCGGGTCAAATTAATGGAACAAGCGGGTATGAAGAAGCTGCTGGCCAAGGATTAATAGCAGGTATTAATGTTGTCAAAAAAATAAGAAACGAAGAACCATTGATTTTAAAACGTAATGAATCTTATATTGGAGTTTTAATTGATGATTTAGTAACTAAAGGGACTAAAGAACCTTATAGAATGCTTACTTCTCGTGCTGAATTTAGATTATTGTTGAGACATGATAATGCTGATTTGAGATTGAGAAAATATGGATATGATTTGGGGCTAATAACTGAGGAACAGTATCATAAATTGTTAGCAAAAGAAGAGAATATCAAAAAATTAGTTAATGAATTGAAAAGTTTAAAAATCAACATAAAAAATAAAACAAAAAAAATTGAAGAGAAATTATCTAATAAAAAATTTGAAAAAGGAACTGATTTATATAATTTTCTTAAACGCCCAGAAATATCAATACAACTTTTGATAGATGAAAAATTACTAGAAAAAAAATATGATAATGAAATATATCAACAAGTCGAAATTCTTGTAAAATACGAAGGGTATATAAAAAAAGAATTATTAGAAGTAGAAAAGCTATTAAAGTTGGAATCTAAGCAAATTCCCAAAAATATTAACTATGATAAAATTACTAACTTGGCTAGCGAAGCTAGACAAAAATTAAAATCAGTAAATCCTCGTACATTGGCACAAGCAGCACGAATAAGTGGAGTTAATCCAACAGATTTATCTATTTTAGCAATATATTTAAAAAAGGAATATAACAAAAATGAGTGAAAAAGAATTTATAAATGAATTAAAAAAAATAAATATTGTCTTATCTAAAAATCAAATTCAGCAATTTTTTGAATATTATAAGTTTTTAGTGGAGTATAATATTCATACTAATTTAACAACGATAGTAATACAAGAAGATGTATATTTAAAACATTTTTATGATTCTCTTTTATTATCTCAAGTTGTTGATTTAAATAAAATAGAAAACTTATTAGATATTGGGTGTGGAGCAGGTTTCCCAGGAATAGTTTTAAAAATAGTTTTTCCTCATATAAATTTAACTTTATTAGATTCAAATAATAAAAAGACTAAATTTTGTAAAGAATTGATTGAAAAATTAAAATTAAATAATGTTGAAATTATTACAGATAGAGCTGAAAATTTTATAATAAATAGAAGAGAATATTACGATTTAGTTACTGCACGAGCTGTAAAAAATTTGCCTGTTTTATCTGAAATATCACTTCCATATGTGAAAGTTGATGGATTTTTTATTGCTATGAAATCTGATTATGAAAAAGAATTAAATGATAGTATGAATGCTATCTCAATATTAGGTGGCAAATTAATATCAACTAAAAATATTAATTTACCTAACAATAAAGGGGTTAGAAATTTTATTATTATAATAAAAAATAAAATCACAAATACAAAATACCCCAGAAACTATAGTCAAATAGTAAAAAAACATCTTTAATTAAAAATATTATATTTAAAATATAATAACTTTTTTCTATTGAAAAAAATAAAAAAATAAAGTATTATAAAAATGAGAATAGGAGTAGGGGATATGAATTTAGAATCTAATATTCAATATATAAATATTGAGGATATATTACCAAACAGATTTCAACCGCGTTTGACTTTTGATGAAACAGCTTTAAAAGAATTAGCTTCTTCAATAAAAGAACATGGAATTATACAACCATTGGTTTTAAGAAGACTAAATGGCGGGAAATATGAAATTATTGCAGGAGAAAGAAGATATAAAGCATCACAAATTGCTGGATTAAGTAAAGTACCTGCTATAATTTCCAATTTAGATGATAATTCTTCAGCCGAAGTTGCCTTAGTTGAAAATCTTCAAAGAAAAAATTTATCTGCTATAGAAGAGGCAAAATCTTATAAAAAATTATTAGATCGTGGCTATTTAACTCAAGAACAACTAGCTAAGAGAATGGGTGTATCTCAATCATCAGTTGCAAATAAAATACGTTTGTTGAATTTAAGTGAAGAAGCACAAAATGCATTGATGAATGAAAAAATTTCTGAAAGACATGCAAGAAGTTTATTACAAATTTCTGATCTTAATTTACAATTGGAAATGCTAAACAAAGTAATAGAAAATAGAATGACTGTAAGACAGTTAGATGAAGAAATAAAAAAAATTTTGAATAAAAAAACAGAAAAAGATAATTTGGATTTAATTAACCAAATAGAAACTTTAGAATTAAATTTGGAAGATAAAAAACAAGATATTACTAATACTTCTATTGATTCTATTATTTCTAATGCAACAGAAAATCTTAAAGAAAAATATGAGATATTTGATATTCCTACTGCTGAAGAGTCATCATTTAATTATGAAAAAAATCAAACAGTTAATTTAACAGATATAAATTCAGTTATTGAAAAATTAAAAAATGTAGAAACTGAAATAAAAAATGCAGGATTTAAAATAGACGTTGAAGATTATGATTTTGAAGATTTATATCAAATAATAATTAAGATAGAAAAATAGTTTAATCCTTATAAAGATAAACTATTTTTAATTAATAGGTTCTGTTCCTTTCAGAAAATAAAATAAAGTTCCATCTTTTTCATTTGAATATTCGCCCGTTATTGCATTTAAATATACAGCGTCAATATTTTGTGGCATAGAATACCAATTATCTTCTTTATCTTTTAATATGTTTTCTACTGTATCTGCCCAAATATTTTTAGTTATTTTAGAATAACTAGCTTCAACTTCCGCATTATTATCATCACCAGTCCAGATTAGCATTAATATGTCTGGATTATACCCTACTAACCAATAATCATTGCTAGTTGAACCACTTTTAATAGCATATTTTCTTGTTAATTTACTTGCTATTGATAAAGCAGTAGCAGAACTATAACCAATAAATTTAGAATTATAAGTATTTGTCATCATTTCATTTAAAATATATAAATAGTTTGTATTAAGAACTAATTCTTTTTTTTGTTTATGTTTATATAAAATATTTCCATTTAAATCTTCAACTCTATCAATTAAATAAGTGTCTTGTTTATACCCTCCACTTGCCAATGTATTATAAGCTGTGGCATAATCGAGCATATTAAGCTCTTGACTTCCTAAAGCTAAAGAAGGAACTGCTTGAAGTTTTTCTTTTAGCCCGACTTTTTCCATAGTCTCAACTAATTTTTCTTCTCCTAGAAATAAATGAGTCTTTACAGCGTAAATATTATCTGAAAATGCTAGTGCTGCTGACATAGTTATTTCTGAATTTGCATATTTGCTTGCATAATTTGTTGGTGAATATGTTTGATTATTTGAAAATACAAAAGTTGTTTCTTCACTTAAAAATGTAGAAGCACTTGTCATATTATTTGTTAACGCAGTATAGTATAAAAAGGGCTTTATAGTTGATCCTACTTGTCGTTTAGATTTTATGGCTCTATTATACTGACTTTTTTTATAATCTTTTCCTCCAGTTAAAGCTAAAATTTTTCCTGTTGAGGGTTCTATAATTATACTTGCTACTTGGACTTCATCATCTTTCATATTGTTAATAATAGAATTTTCAAGTTCAGTTTGAGAGTTGATATCTAAATTAGTATATATTTTAAGTCCACCAGATTCTATAAGACTATTAGGAATTCCTTCTAAAGATTTAAGTTCATTCATTACAGCATCTTGATAATACAATAAGGTTTGTAGATTATTTGTATTACTTTTTCCATATATAGGAATATTTTCTTTAAACAAATTATCATAATCTTTTTTAGAAATTTTATTATTACTTAACATACATTGAGCTACTATTTTCCCTCTAGAAATTGCTTTTTCATAATTGGTTATAGGATTATAGCTATTTGGAGCTTTTGGTATTCCTGCTAAAATAATAGATTCTTCAAGAGTTAGTTCACTTGGACTTTTATTAAAATAATATTGACTTGCTTCACTTATTCCATAACATCCTTGACCAAAAGATATTGTATTAATATAACCTTCAAGAATTTCATCTTTACTATAATGTGTTTCTAATTTTAATGTTAAAAATGCTTCTTGTATTTTTCTAGACCAAGTTTTATCAAAATCTAAATACATATTTTTAACATATTGTTGACTTATTGTGCTTCCACCTTGTGAAATATATCCATTTTTGAAATTTACATACAATGATTTAGCAATTCTTAAGTAATCAAATCCCATATGAGTATAAAAATGTTTATCTTCTGTGCTTAAAATGGCATTTATAAAATTTTCGCTAACATCATTTAATGAAACCCATTCATTATTTCTTGACCCTTGATAAACAAGGTTTTCATTGTTATCATATATGTATAATGAGTTACTAGTTTTAATATCTATACCAGGTGATAAATAAGCATAAACATATAAACATGATAAGCATACAATAAAAGAGATAAGAACAAATATAGATAATTTAAATAATAATTTAATACGTTTCAAAAAAATCACCTAAAAATATTATGTAGAAAAATTAAATAATTATAAGTAAAAAAGAGTTAAAATATGATAATATCAATGAGAGATGGTTAAAATGATTTCAATTAACTTTAAATTTAAAAAAAATAATAATATATTAATTAATAAAAATAATATTAAATGTATTTTTCAAAATAATAAACTTAGTTTTATTGATGATTGTATTAAATATAGTTATTTTAATAAAGTTTTTATTAAAGAAAATGAAGAAGAATTAATATGTTTAGATTTTAATTTTGAAAAATGCAAAATTCACTTAAAAAAACAAGGATTTATTTTAAATTTAAAAATAAAATTAAAACATTATAGTATTAATAATAATAAACTTAAAATAATATATACTATCGAGACGGAAGAAGATATAGAAAATACGATAATAATTGAAAAAAATAAAAGTAGTTGACAATGAAAGGTATTATGATAAAATTATATTTGTTTTAAATATATTAAGTAATTTATAAATGGAGGCAAGTATGAAAACTTTAAAATTAAAAAAAGAAGAGTTAGAAAATATGTCATACGATGATGTTGCGTATTTAATATTAGAAAAAAAACAAAATAAAATGAAAATACAAGAGCTATTTAAAGAAGTTATAAAAACTATGGGCTTAAATGAAGTTGTATTTGAAGAACATTTAGCTGATTTTTTTGAATTATTGTCTACTGATAAAAGATTCATTATGTTAAATAATGGATATTGGGATTTAAAAATCAATCACTCTACCAAAATTATTATTGATGAAGACGAAGACGATGAAATTTTAGATACACAAGACGATGAAGAAAAAGCAGAAGATGAAGATATTGACTTTGTCGAAGATATTATGGATGATGATTCAGAAGATGATTTGAAAGATCTAGTTATTGTAGATGAAACAGAAGAAAATGATATAGCTTAATGATTTAGGTGAAATTATGATAGAAAGATTAGAACTTATAAAAAAAAGATATGATGAATTATCTAAAGAACTAATAGACCCAGAAATAATAAATGATTTTAATAAAATGAAAAAAATCTCAAAAGAACATAGTGATTTAGAAGAAATAGTAAAAAAATATTTATATTTATTGGATATTGATAAAGAAATATCTGGTTTAAAAACAATGGTGAATGATTCTGAAATGGCTTTAATAGCAAAAGAAGAGTTAAAGTTGAATGAAGAAAAAAGAAAAGATTTATTAGCTGAATTAGAAATATTATTATTACCTAAGGATGCAAATGATGGAAAAGATATAATAATGGAAATAAGAGGCGCTGCAGGTGGAGATGAAGCAAATATATTTGCAGGTGATCTTTTTAGAATGTATTCTAAATTTGCAGAAAAAAACAATTGGAAAATTGAAATAAATGATGCTGTTGAGGGAACAAGTGGAGGATACTCTCAAATAGAATTTTCTATAAAAGGAGAAAATGTATATTCAAAATTGAAATTTGAAAGTGGCTCTCATAGAGTACAAAGAGTTCCTGCAACAGAAACTCAAGGAAGAGTGCACACCTCAACAGCAACGGTTCTAGTAATGCCTGAAGCAGATGAGTTTGATTTTGAACTTGATATGAATGAAGTTAGAGTCGATATTACAAGAAGTAGTGGATGTGGCGGACAAGGAGTAAATACAACAGATTCTGCAGTTAGATTGACGCATATCCCAACTGGTATTATAGTTTATTCTCAAACAGAAAGAAGTCAAATTAAGAATAAAGAGAAAGCTATAAAAATATTAAAGACAAGATTGTATGATAAAAAGTTAAAAGAAATGGAAGAAAAAGAAGGCGCAGAAAGAAGAAGTAAAATCGGAACTGGAGATAGATCTGAAAAAATAAGAACATATAATTATCCACAAAATAGAGTGACTGATCATAGAATTAATTTTAGTATTATGAATTTGGATAAGGTGATGGAAGGAAATATGGATGAAATTATAAATGCTTTAATAGCAGAGAATCAAAAAATATTATTAGAAGGAAATTAATGAAAAAACCTAACAATATAACTATTAATGACTGGAAACTTTTAACATTGAAATATAAAAATCTTAAAAAAATAGAAAAAAAACTAAAGAAGAATTATCCAGTGCAATATTTAATTGGGAGTGTAAATTTTTATGGATATGATATTAATGTAAATAAAAATGTTTTAATCCCAAGATTTGAAACTGAAACTTTAGTAGAAAAAACAATAAAATATATTAAAAAATCAGATTTAGAAAACGCATCAGTAATTGAATTAGGAACAGGATCAGGATGTATTAGTATAGCATTAAAAAAAGAATTAAAAAATTTAATAATAACAGGTATAGATATTGATAAAAAAGCAATAAAAATTGCAAAGAAAAATGCTGAACAAAATAATGCAGAAATATCTTTTTTTAAAAAAAATATATTCAGATTTCAACCTGTTCAAAAATATGATATATTAATATCTAATCCACCTTATATTACAAAAAAAGACGAAATTGATGAAGCTATTAAATATGAACCCCAAAAGGCGATTTTTGCTGATGATAGTGGCATTAATTTCTATAAGCATATTATTTCTACTTGCAAAAATTATCTTAATAAAAAAAATATAATTGCATTTGAAATAGGATGTACTCAGGGAGCAAAATTGAAAGAACTTTCGAAACAATATTATCCTAATGCCAAAATAATCATAGAAAAAGATTTATCTTTAAAAGACAGATACTTATTTATAATTAATGAATAAATTAATAAAACATAACCCATATACTAAAAGAAAGGTTGTGTTTTAATTATGAAAAAAATATTGATAATTTTAAGTATGATTATATTAACATTATGTTTAAATAAAGAGTATGACAATATTGTTATACCAGATAATTCTATAAGAGTAAGAGTAATAGCAAATAGTAATAGTTTTGAGGATCAAGCAATAAAATTAAAAGTAAAAGATAAAATATCAAAAAATTTATTTGAATCATTAAATGGAGTTAAAAACATTGAAGATGCAAGAAGTAATATAAAAGCAAACATATCAGAATTATCTTCAATAGTTGAAGATACGTTAGGAAATAATGATTATTCTATAAATTATGGACAAAATTATTTTCCAACAAAGAAACTTTATGGAATAACTTATGAAGAAGGTAATTATGAATCTTTAGTAGTAAAATTAGGTAGTGGATCAGGAGAAAATTGGTGGTGTGTGTTATTTCCTCCGTTATGTATGATAGATGTAGAAAAAAATAATATTAGTAATGTCGAATATAAATCAAAAGTTTTAGAAATATTAAATAACTATAACTAATAAAATTAGTATGGTGATAATAATGAAAGAATTGATTATATTATTTTGTATTGGAACTGGCCTTAGTATAGATGCATTCTCTGTTTCAACATGTATGGGAATGTATGATTTATCTTTTAAGAAAATGTTCATAATAAGTTTGACAGTAGGATTATTTCATTTTATAATGCCAATTATAGGTTTAATAGTATCATATGCACTATCAAAAATAATATATATAAATACTAATTTTATTTTAGGGGCTATTTTGTTATTAATTTCACTACAAATGTTTATAGAATATTTAAAACCATCCCAAAAAGAAATACATGTAAGTAAAATAGGAATATTTCTTTTTGCTTTTGGTGTTTCTTTAGATAGTTTATCAATAGGATTAGGATTAAATGCAATTACGGATAAATATCTTTTATCCTCGTCAGTTTTTACAATATGTAGTTTTACTTTTACCTTTTTAGGTTTGTCAATAGGAAAGTATTTAAATAAACTTTTAAAAAAATATTCTTATTTATTTGGAACATTATTATTATTTTTATTAGGAATTATGTTTTTCTTTAAGAAATAAATATATCATTGAATATATATTTAAGATAAATTATAATTATATTAGTGATATCCAAATAGAATTTTATAACTTTGTTTATAAAGAAAGGAGTATCTAATAGATTTTTCTATTAGAATAAATATTATGAAAAAGTTAATTATAAATGGAGGGCATGAACTTTCAGGAACTATAAAAATAGGAGGTGCAAAAAATAGTATAGTTGCTCTTTTACCAGCAACGGTTTTAACAAATTCAAAATGTAAAATATATAATGTTCCTGATATTACTGATGTAAAAAGATTGAATGAAATGCTAAAACATTTAGGCGCTGAAATTAATTATGAAAATGGTACAATTGAAATAGATAATAAAAATGTTGAAAATAATGAAATTGGAAAAGAATATTCTTCGAGTATCAGAGCTTCATATTATTTCATGGGAGCATTATTATCAAAATATCATAAAGCTGTAATATCTTATCCAGGTGGTTGTGTGATAGGCAGTAGACCAATTGATTTTCATATAAATGGTTTTAAAAAAATGGGAGCTCAAGTTAAGATTGAGGATAATAAATATACAATAACAGCAAAAAAATTACATGGTGCAGATATATTTTTAGATGTTGCAAGTGTAGGAGCAACGGTTAATTTGATGTTTGCAGCAGTATTAGCAAATGGGACAACTCATATATGGAATGCGGCAAAAGAACCAGAAATTGTTAATGTGGCGTCTTTTCTAAATTCGATGGGTGCTAAAGTTTATGGCGCTGGAACAGGATCTATTACTATTGAAGGTGTAAAAAAATTGAACGAAGGTATAGTAGAAGTTATTCCAGATAGAATTGAAGCTGGGACATATTTAATGATGGGAATACTTTTAGGAAAAAATTTGGTTATTGATGGTATAATTAGAGAACATTTAGATTCTGTAATAACAAAATTAAAAGAAACAGGTGCAGAATTTGAAATAAATAATTCAAAAATAATTGTAAATAAAACAACTAATCTAAAAGCGGTTAATGTTAAAACATTAGTTTATCCAGGATTTCCAACTGATTTAGGTCAGCCTATGAGTACCTTTTTGACACAATGTGAAGGTGAATCTCTTTTTGAAGAAACAATATGGGAAAATAGAATGAGACATATAAAACATTTAAATGCAATGGGAGCAAATATAAAATTATTTGATACTTGTGCTTTAATAAAAGGTAAAACAAGATTAAAAGGTAAAGAAGTTATTGCTACAGATCTTAGAGCTGGAGCTGCAATGTTAGTAGCTGGAATGGTTGCAAAAGGTCAAACAACAATAACTAATATAGAACATATATTAAGAGGTTACGAAAACATAGTAGATAAACTTACAAGTGTAGGAGCTGATATAAAATTATCTGATGAATAATTGTTATTTAATATAAAGTAATATTAAAGTTATGACAAATTTTATCTTGCATTACATAAAAAATATGCTATACTATTTAAGTACAAATTTCTATAACTAAAAATTAGTTATGGCGGGAGGAGAATATAAATGAAGAAGGGAATACATCCAGTTTCAGTTGAATGTACTTTTAAATGCGCATGTGGAGCAACTTTTACAGCTATGTCAAATAAAGAAGTTCACAATGTTGAAATTTGCAATAACTGTCATCCATATTTTACTGGTAAACAAGGAAAAAGTAAAAGAAGTACTAAAGTTGAAAAATTCAACCAAAAATATAATCTTAAAGATTAAGAGCAAGAGCTGTAAAGCTCTTTTTTTAAAATGATAATAAATTCAGTAAATATGCTATACTAAAATTGAGGGATAGAAAAATGAAAAAAATAACATATTTGATTAAAAGAATATCAAAAATGGATTATAAGCAGTTTTTTAAGTCTATAAATTTTATACATGATAAAACTGATAAAAATAGAATATATTTATTTTTTGATATAGTTAGATGTGGATTAAAATATCAAGCTGGCTATATGGATTATAAATTATTCGAAATGTATAATTTAAATGATGAAGAAAGAAAAACAATTGTTACTAGGGGAATCAATAACGAAATATTAAAAAAATATAATGATCAAAACAAAGCATATATATTTGAAAATAAAGCTTTATTTAATGAAAAATATAATAATTTCTTAAAAAGAGAATGGATATATCTTGATAATAATTTCGAAGAATTTAAAAAATATATAAGTGATAAAAAATATATTATTGCTAAACCTTTATCTTTATCATGTGGAAAAGGTATTGAAAAAATCAATCTAGAAAATTATGATTCAAAAAAACTATATGATGATTTAATAAAAAATGATAAAAGGTTAGTAGAAGATGTAGCAATTCAAAATGAGAAGATATCAAAAATATATCCATTATCTGTAAATACAGTAAGAATTGTAACACTCAATAAAAAAATAGTAGCTGCTTTTATTCGTTTTGGAAATAAAGGAAACGTAGTGGACAATTTCAATCATGGTGGAATTGTAACTACTATAAACATTGAAAATGGAATTGTAGAATATCCCGGTTTGGATAAATCAGGAAATGTTTATGAGAAACATCCCTATACTAATGAACCAATTATTGGTTTAAAAATTCCTTTATGGAATAAAGTAAAAAAATTATGTATAGATGCCTGTGATATTACGCCAGAAATAGGATATATTGGATGGGATGTGTGTATAGGCGAAAAAGAACCCTGTTTAATAGAAGGAAATGACTTCCCTGGGCATGATTTATATCAATTGCCAGTTCATAGAAAAGATGGTATAGGATTATTACCTACTTTTAAAAAAGCAATGGAGGATATTAAATGAAATTAGTAATTGCAACAGATCATAATGGTACTGAATTAAAAAAAGAAATTATAAAATATTTAAAACTTGAATATGAGGTGCTGGATTTTAGTGAAGAAAATTATGCGAGTGATGATTACCCAGTTTTTGCATTTAAAGTATCGGAATATATAAGTAATAATTTAGATTCTTTAGGCATATTATTATGTGGAACGGGGATAGGAATGTCTATTGCTGCAAATAAAGTTAAAAATATAAGATGTGCACATATTTCAAATAAAGAAGAAGCTTTTTTAGCGCGATCACACAATAATGCAAATATTATAGCAATGAGCTATAAGAATGATCTAGATACTATTATAAAATGTATAAAAACTTTTATAACTACAAATTTTTCTGAAGAAGAAAGACATATTAGAAGAATAAATCTAATTAGCCAATATGAAAAGAGTCATTAATATGAATGCAAAAATATATTTATATATGATTACAACACTATTATCAGCTTATACATTAACTGGAATCAATTTTAATAAGTTTTGGAAAAGCAAAAAAAATATAGAGGCTAGGATTTTTATAATATTATTAAGTATTATAATGAGTTATTTAATTACTAATTTTATTATAGATTTTCTATCATTTAGTAAAATATTATGAATAAAAATCATTTGAAATATATAATTATTTTAATTTTAATTCCAGTTTTTGTAGTAAGTATATATGTTTCTGGAGAAAAAGAAATAAATAAATTTTCAGAAGAAGAACAAGAAATATCTAATAATAATTCTAAAGATATAGAACCTAAAGAAAAAGTTTTTATTAAAGTAAGCAGGGGAAATGATATTTTAGAACTTGAATTAGAAGAGTATGTAATGGGAGTTGTTGCAGGAGAGATGCCAGCTTCTTTTGAAATTGAAGCATTAAAAGCTCAAGCAATTGCCTCAAGAACTTATGCTATGTATAAGATATTAAATAATAATAATTCTTATGATGTAAATTCAACAGTTGATGATCAAGTATATATAACAGAACAAGAAATGAAAGAAAAATGGAAAGATGAATTTGAATATTATTATAATAAAGTAAAATTAGCTGTAACTAGTACAGAAGATCAAATAATGAAAAAAAATAATAAAGTTTTTAAAGCTTATTATTTTGCAATGAGTAATGGATATACAGAATCTTCTGAAGCTGTTTTTGGTGAAAAAATAACTGAAAGTGTAGAATCACCCTGGGATAATAATTCTTTGAATAAGTTTATTGTGACAGTAAGTTATACAAAAGATGAAATGGTAAATTTGCTAAAAATTAATACTAATTTAGATGAAATAAAAATAATAAAAAGAGATAATACAAATAGAGTTGAAGAACTAAGTATAGATGGAGTAATATTTACTGGTATAAAATTTAGAAAATTACTCAATTTAAGATCAACCGATTTTGATATAGAAGAAAGCGAAGGAATATACAATGTGACCACTAGAGGTTATGGACATGGAGTTGGAATGAGCCAATATGGTGCTAACGGTATGGCAAAGGATAATTACAATTATCAACAAATATTAAATTATTTTTATCAAAATATAGAAATTACAACAATTTAAGTATAATTTCTTTTTTTTAGCTCATAATTTTACTAGGAAGGTGAAATATGAAAACCAAAAGATTAGTTTTAAAAAGATGGGCATCTACAATAATTTATTTATCAATAATATCTATAGTATTTGTAAGTATGGTTTTTATAAGTAATAGACTTGAAAATAAATATGGAGAGGCTTTAAATTTATCTTATATTTTGAAAGATTTTATTGATGATGATATTTCGGTAATTAATTATTCAAATTCAGAAATAATAAAACCTTTTAATTCTGAAATGGTTACTATTGATATAAATTATTATGACAAAGCCACTAGTGAAGAAGAGCAAGAAAAATCACTAATATTGTATGAAAATACTTATATGCCCAATACAGGTATTCTATACACAAGTGAAGAACAATTTGATGTAATTTGTACACTTGATGGTACAGTTTCAAAAATAACAACTGATGAACTATTAGGAAATGTAATTGAAATAACACATTCTAATTCTTTAACAACTACATATTATAGTGTTGAAAATGTTAAAGTTACTGAAGGTCAAACTGTTAAACAAAGCGATATACTTGCTTCTAGTGGAAAAAATAATATTAGTTCTACTAGTAATAATATGATGTTATTCGAAGTTAATTTGAATGGCAACAATATTAATCCTGAAACTTATTATAAAACTAGTTTAAAAGACTTAAATAATTAAGTCTTTTTTAAAAAGAGGCAAGATTTATGAATGAAATCATTATAAAAATTTTGGACTATGAAATTTGGATATATAAAAATAATATTTTATATAAGGAAAAAACAAAAAAAATAATTGAAAATAATTTTATTGTAAATAATAAAATTTTATTAGAATCATTAAAAAATATTATTAAAAAGTATAAATTAAAAAATAATATATTTCAAAATAAAGTTTATATAATGATAAATAAATTATATTGTGAAACTAATTTTTTAGTTTTAAAAGATACAATGCTTAATTTAGGATTTTCTAATTATAATTTTATATATGAAGAAGAAATTGCAAAAAAGTTATTTTCTGACATAATATTAGTATGGAATAACAATGGAATAATAATAATAGATGATAAAGAATATTATTTTGATTTAAAAAATAGAAAAAATCTTAAGAATTTAAAGGGAAAAACTTTATTAATAACGTCAAATGATACTATAATTGATCAAATTTTAGAAGAGAATAATGATATAATAATATATGAAAATAGAGTAGATCCATTATTTAAACTTATAAAGAATACAAACTAACGTATTCTTTTTTATTTGTATTTTTAATATTATAATATATAATATTTATTAGAAAGAATGTGATAATATGTATAGTATTACTGACGGAAATAATGCTTGTGCAAATGTAGCTTATAAATTTAGTGAAATGAGCTTTATATATCCAATAACTCCTTCTAGTCCAATGGCATCCAGAGCAGATGAGCTTAAAAATTCTAATTTTTTAAACTTATATGATAAAATAACAGATGTTATTGAAATGCAAAGCGAGGCAGGTGTAGCTGGTGCATTGCATGGAGCTTTAATTTCTGGAACTATTGCAACTACTTTTACATCAAGTCAAGGATTACTTTTAATGATACCAAACATGTATAAAATCGCAGGAGAAATGCTACCTTGTGTAATACATGTAGCTTCTAGAGCATTAGCTACTCATGCTTTAAATATTCAAGGGGACCATCAAGATATATATGCTGCAAGTAAAACTGGTTTTTGTATCCTGGCGTCAAATAACGTTCAAGAAGCGCAAGACTTAGCTGCTGTAGCGCATTTATCAAGTTTAAATGCTTCGGCTCCTTTTTTACACTTTTTTGATGGATTTAGAACTAGTCACGAAATTAATAAAATTGAAGAATTAAATTATGATAAGTTAAAAAAAATAATACCATACGATAAAATTACAAATTTTAAAAATAATGCTTTAAATCCTTCTAATATTATAACCAGAGGTTCGGCTCAGAACGAAGATATATATTTTCAATGTACTGAAGCAAGGAATAATTTTTATAACAAAATCCCTTATGTAGTCGAAAAATATATGAATGAAATTAACAAAATTATGGGAACAAATTATAAACTCTTTAATTATTATGGTAATAAAGATGCTCAAAATGTAATTATTGCAATGGGATCAGTTAATGAAACGATTAAACATGTTGTTGATGATGTTAATACAGTCGGATTAATTGAAGTGCATTTGTATAGGCCATTTAGCGTAGAACATTTTATTGATGTTTTACCATCAACAGTCAAAAATATTGCGGTATTAGATAGAACTAATGAAGCGGGCAGTTTAGGATCACCTTTATATCTTGATATACTAGCTGCTTTAAAAGATAAAGATATTAACATAGTTGGAGGAAGATATGGATTAGGTGGTAAAAATACTAGTCCCAATGATATATATAATGTATATAAAATGCTTTCTTTAGATTTAAAAAATAATTTTACAATAGGTATAAAAGATGATTTAAATAAAACTAGTTTGCAAAATTTTAAATATAATTTTGACTTGCAATGTGAAGAAATTAAAATTTATGGCTATGGGTCTGACGGATCAGTTGGGGCGTCAAAAGATTTATTAAAAATAATAGGTCGAGATAAATATGTTCAAGGATATTTTGAATATGATTCAAAGAAAAGTGGAGGCCTTACTGTTTCTCATTTGAGATTTAAAGATAAAAAAATTGAAGCTCCTTATTATATTGAGAGCCCTAAAATAATAATAGTAACTAAAGACATTTATTTAAATAAATATGATTTATTAAAAAATATTGTAAATAATGGAATCCTTATAATTAACTCACCAAAATCTGAAAAAGAATTGAATTTATTTTTGTCAAATGATAATAAAGAAATTATAAATAAAAAAAATATAAATGTATTTACTATAAATGCAGACAAAATTTCTATTGAAAATGGTATCCCAGGAAGAATAGGCATTATAATTGAAAGTATAATTTTAAATAAATTAAATATTCCAAATTACAAAAATATACTTATAGATCTAATAAGAGAAAGATTCAAATCAAAAGGGAAAGAAATCATAAATTCAAATATTAGAGCAATAGAAAATATATCTTTAGTTAAAGTTAATATTAACACTAAAAGAACAACAGATTTAAAAAAGAATTTAAATATTATAGAAAAGTTAAATATAGGATTAGGAAATGATTTATCCACTTCTGAACTTTTTAACTTATGTACTGGTATATTACCTGGAGGCAATTCAAAAGATGAGAAAAGATCATTATCAAAATATTCTGCGCATTGGATTAAAGAAAATTGTATACAGTGTGGTTTATGCTCCTTAGTTTGTCCTCACGCTGTAATCAGACCTGTTTTAGACAGCTCTAAAAACATAGAAAGTATTAAAGAATTGGCAACAGATAAAAACTTTTCTATTTTAATAAGCAAAGAAGATTGTACTGGATGTGGATTGTGTGTACAAATTTGTCCTGGAAAAGCTGGGAGAAAAGCTTTAAAATTAGGAGAAACTTGTAAACTTTCATCTTTAGAAACAGAAGTTTTCAATAATTTTGAAAATAGTTCTAATCTTCCAATTACGACTATTAAGGGAAGTCAATTTAAAAAATCATTATTTGAATTTTCTGGTGCTTGCGCGGGTTGTGGAGAAACGCCATATATAAAGCTACTAACACAATTATTTGGACATAAACTGATTATAGCCAACGCAACAGGATGTTCGAGTATTTATGGAGCATCATGCCCAAGTACACCATATAATATTCCATGGGCAAATAGTTTATTTGAAGATAATGCTGAATTTGGTTTTGGAATATATAAATCCTATAAACAAAAACAATTAGAGATAGAAAATATTATGAATTTGGATAAAAAAAATCCTTTATTTAAAGAATGGCTTGAAAATAAAGACAATTATGAAATTACAAAAGACATTAGAGAAAAACTTACCAAAACAAATTTTGATAAAAATCTTATAAATTATATTGAAGCAAGAAGTGTTTGGTGTATTGGAGGCGATGGTTGGGCATATGATATTGGATATAATGGTATTGATCAAATTTTATCATCGAATGAAAACATTAATATTTTAATATTGGATACAGAAGTTTATTCTAATACTGGAGGACAAGCATCTAAATCTACAAAAAAAGGCTCTGTAACTAAATTTGCAAGTAATGGGAAAGTTACTAATAAAAAGGATTTATTTAAAATTGCAACTTGCTATGAAAATATATATGTGGCCAGTGTATGCTTGGGAGCAGATCCAATGCAAACAATAAAAAGTTTTATGGAAGCAGAAGAACATAATGGTCCATCAATCATAATTGCTTATTCGCCATGCATCGAACACGGAATTAAAGGTGGGCTAATAAATTCTATTGAACAGGAAAAATTATCTGTTGAATGTGGTTATAATATATTAATGAGATATAAAAATAACACTTTATATATAGATTCTAAAGAGCCCAACTTTGAAAAATATGGACAATTTTTAAATAATGAAGTAAGATATAACTCTTTAAAATTAAAAAATGAAAAATTAGCAAAAACTCTTTTAAATGAACAAAAAGAATATGCCATAAAAAGATATGAATATTATAAAAATTTAATATAAAAAAAGAAGTTGCCCCCTGAGACAACTTCAAAGAATAAAAAGGGGTTGGCTAGTGTGATACTAGCACCAATTCGCTTTCAAAGTGAATTGGTACTTCATATACTAATTGAAAAATAATGTTTTGTCAACACTTTTTTAAGAAAAAATAAAAAAAATTAAGGAGTATTTATGAATCTAGAACACATACCAGGAATTGGAGAAAAAATTATTAACGAATTTAAAAAAATAGATATATTTACTGTGAATGATTTAATAGAATATTTACCATATAAATATAATTTTTATTGTCCTCAAGATATAAATCAATCACAACCAGAGCAATTTAATAGATTAACAATTAATGGTGTGATTGATTCAGTGCCTAAGATAGTTTATATAAAAAGAAATTTTAATTACTTAACTTTTCGACTTTTAACTTCTAATAAATTAATAAATGTTATTCTATTTAATAGAGGATATTTAAAAAACAAATTGATAGTTGGTAAAGAAATATGTATTACAGGAAGATATGATAAAAATAAAAATACTTTTAGTGTCAACAATATATTATTAGAACCGTTAAAAAAAGAAGTGATAGAACCTGTTTATCATCCGATTGGAAGTATAAAAAATAAATCAATAAATAAGCTTATAAATAAAGCTTTATCTTATTGCAAGATAAAAAACACCTTACCAGATTATATAACTACTAAATATAAATTTATTTCAGAAAGAGATGCACTTATAGAAATTCATAATCCAAAAGATATAAAAAAACTAAAACAAGCAAAATTAGTTTTTATATATAAAGAATTTTTTGAATTTATGTTAAAAATTAACTATTTAAAAATCAAAAGAAATGAGAATGTAGTTTTAAATAAAAGAAAGTTAGATATGGATATATTTAATAAAACAATAGCAAGCCTTCCATTTCAACTAACAAAAGATCAAACAAAAGCAATAAATGACATACTAGAAGACTTTGGTTCTTCAAAAGTGATGAACAGAATTATTGTAGGGGATGTAGGAAGTGGAAAAACCATAGTTGCTTTTCTAGCAATATATGCAAATTACCTTACTGGATTTCAATCTGCATTTTTAGCTCCAACAGAAATATTAGTATATCAACATTTTGAAAATATGAAGAAATTATTTAAAGACATTAAAGTTGAAATTTTAACCTCAAGCACTTCTAAAAGTAAAAGAAGACAGTTAATCAATGATTTAAAAGAAAACAAAATAGATTGTATTATAGGAACTCATTCTATTATCAATGAAGAAGTAATATTTAATAAATTAGGTCTTATTATTACTGATGAACAACATAGATTTGGAGTAAAACAAAGACATAATCTTCAGGCTAAAGGAGAAAATGCCAACGTTTTATATATGTCAGCAACTCCTATACCAAGAACATATGCATTAACAATCTTTGGTGATATGGATATTTCAGAAATAAAAACCAAACCATCTGGACGTAAAGAAATAAAAACTAAACTTTATAAAGAAAATGAAATAAAAGAATGTTTAGAAATAATGCTAAGTGAATTAAAAAAAGGCCATCAAATCTATGTGGTATCATCACTTGTTGACGATAAAAATGAAAGCAATTTATATGATGTAAATAAATTAAAAGAAAAATTAAATTTAGCTTTTAACAATAAAATTCAAATAGATATAATTCATGGAAAATTAAAAAATAAAGATAAAGAGATTATTATGAATAATTTCAAAAATGGGGATACTAAAGTTTTAATTGCAACAACTGTAGTTGAAGTTGGTGTTGATGTAAAAAATGCAACATGTATTGTTATATTTAATGCAGAAAGATTTGGGTTATCAACGCTTCACCAACTAAGAGGTCGGGTAGGTAGAAATGATTTGGATTCATATTGTTTATTAATAAGCAATTATGATATTGATAGACTTAAAATATTAGAAACCTCAAATGATGGATTTTATATATCTGAAAAAGACTTTGAATTACGAGGAAGTGGTAATCTTTTTGGTACAAAACAAAGTGGTGAATTGAAATTTAAGATGGCTGATATAAAAAGAGATTTTAATATTTTAAAACAAGCTAATAAAGATTCAATCGATTTTTTAAATAATGGAATTCAAGAAGATTATTATATTAATTTATTAAAATCTGTTTCTATTACAAACTAAAAAAATTGTTAATGAATAATTATTTTTATTCAAACTTTTATAAAATTAATTAAGCCAAAAAGTTTTAAAAAAAACTTTAATATTTAATTGACAAAGAATAAAAATAATTATAAAATGATTATAGGCATGATATAATATCATGCAGATATCTCTAACGACATTGTAGTTAGAGTGTATCAACCAAAACCCCCTGAAGGAGCCTTATGGCTCCATTTTTGTTTGTATTTAAAGGGTTTCTTTGATTTATACATTTAAAAAGGTTGCAAATAGGTTGCAATTTTAAGAAAAAACATTGATTTTATAGGAAAAAGCAAGAAAAAGTTGTATAATTAAAATAGCTTAGATATCATTAAAATTATGATATCTTTTTTGATTTGGGGTGATATTATGTCAAAAAAAACATCTTATAAGTTATTAGAAAAGTCTTTAGATGCTGCCTTATTAGCTGTCGAATTATATAACAAGCCAAATATTGATTATAGGGAAGAAAGTTTCTCTGTTTTAATGATAAATGCGTATGAATTATTATTTAAAGCTAAAATAGTTGATGATACCAAAAGTCTTAGAAGCATATATGTATATGAAAAGAAAAAATTAGCCGATGATTCATCTAGTAAAAGAGAATATATTAAAAGAAACAGAATAGGAGAACCGATGACCAGAGGAATAATGAATGTTATGACTTTATTGAAGAATCAGAAAAAAATTACTCAAAATATATATGAAAACATTTCATTGTTGATAGAGATTAGAGATAATTCAGTCCATTTTCTTAATAATAATAGTCTATTAAAATATAAACTATATACTATATGTGTAGCCGCTGTGAAAAACTATTATAGATTAATAGAAAAATGGTTTAATAATTTTAATTTATCTAATTATAATTTTTTTATTACACCTATTAATTTTTCAGAAATCGATGAAAATGTAGAGTCATTAAATTTAGAGGTTGCTCAAAAGAATTTTGTAAATTATATTAATTTAGCATCATCAGCAGCAGATGGTAATGACGATTTTGATGTTTGCATAAAAACGGAACTAAAATTTACTAAAGTAGAGACGGATGAAGCCTTGCTAATTCAATATGCCAAAGAGGGTAAAAGAATTAATGTTGAAATTAATGATGAATTGTTTAAAAAAATGTATCCTTTAGATTTTTCTACTATGATTGCTAATTTAAAAAAAAAGTATAATTTAAAAATAAATGATAAATTTAATAAAGCTAAAAATTTGTTACAAGAAGAAGAAATTTGTTGTAAAGCTAGATATTTAGATCCAAATAGAAAAGGAACTTCTAGATATTACTATAACTCTAATTTTATATATAAAGTTTATGAGCAAATAAAAAAAGAAGAGGACCAAACCAATTAAGGCTTAGTCCTCTTCAAGTTTATTTAATATATCCATTAAACTATTTAATGAATTCTTATACATATGTGAATATGTATTTAATGTTTCGTCTATTTTAGTATGTCCTAAGTAATTTGCTACCAAAGTAATACTAGCATTATTATTAATGAGTAGGGAAGCACAACTATGTCTAAAATCGTGTATTCTAATTTTTTTAAGATTAGCTAATTCACTATTTCTTTTATTCCTTTTATAAATAGGATCATTGTTAATTGGATCACCATGTCCAAATACAAAGTAATCTTCGTTAAAACCATAAATCTTTTTACAAGATTCTTTATATTCCTTTAATTCTTTTACTAAGTGTTTAGGAATAGGTATTGTTCTTGCACTTTTTTTAGTTTTAGGGGAACTTACTATATATTTAACCCCAGTTACATGATTAGATACAACATTTTGTCTTACATTTAAAATTCCATCTTCTAAATTTAAATCCCGCCAAGCAAGACCTCTAAGTTCCCCTTTACGAAGCCCACAATAATAAAATGTTTTAAAAATACATCTGAACTTCAAATCATCTTCTACAGAAATAAATTTTTGAAACTCTTCAAATGTATAAAATTGCATTTCCTTTTTTATTTCATTTGGATCAGTAAAGTTAGTCATTTTATTATAGACACTATTGAAGTTAAAGTTATACCATTTACTACCATAGTTAAGAATTGCTTTTAATAATTTGTAGTTCATATTACGATAAGAATTGGATATATTATATTCATACATTTTCTTTTTCCATTGTTCTATATGATTAATATTTAAATCTACTACTTTAATATCTCCTAGAATATCTAAATATTTAATTCTATCTTTATAAGTTTTAATGGTAGTTTGTTTAACCTTATCTTTTTGATAGTCATAATAATGTTGGTATAACTCCCTAAAAGTCATATCCTTACTAACGGTTTCATAATCTAATGATTGTAGAAATAATCTTTCGGCTTCTTGTGCTTCTTTTTTAGTAGCATATTTTTTTGATTTATAGGCTTTTCTTTTACCAGATAAATCAGTATATCTAGTAAAGAAAATCCATATATTACCATTTTTTAATGGCTTATCTGCTTTATATACAGCCATATAATCACATCCTTTCTATAACTCTCTATCATCATCGTTATTAAATAATTTACTAAATTCATCTGCTGCTTCATCCATCTCGTGATTAATATGTGATGCAGAATAATTAATTTGTTTAGCTAAATTTAAATATGATGATATGTTTTTATATGGTTTAATTTTTAATGTATTAGATAATGCTCTAGCTATTTCAAATAAAGAATCTTGTAAGAAATCATTATTTGATTCTAAATCTTTATTTGATCTATATTGTTTATGATTCTCTTGTTTTATTTTTATTAATTCTTTGTTATTTCTATAAAAATCGTTTTCTTTACTTAATGAAAAATTTTTGCGTTGTTCTGATTCTAAGTTATACTTTGATATATCATTTAATTGTTTTAATTTAGTAGAGTAGTCGATTAATTTTTCAACATCTTTTGTATCGTACCAAGTAAATTTTTTCTTTAAATCTATTTCATCAAATGAGTTATTATTTATGCTGTTTTTAAGTATATTTTCGGCCTTTTTAAGTTCTTCTTGGGATAATGTAATATTTTTCTTAATATTATCTAATTCTGCTATTAATTGGGCTTTTTTGTACTCTAATTTATCAGTATGAATCTTGTTACTTCCAATATTTCCTCTATCTAATCTAAATCCTTTTTCGGTAATAAATTTATTAAATTCATTTTGTAAATTAGCATATGAACTTTTACCACCTAAATCTTTCCATAATTGATCATTATTTAAAAATTTACCTTTAACTATTTCATAAATGATTTTACCTTGTTTATCTCTATTTAATTTTGGTACTAATTTTTCAGTACCATCTTTTCCTATAGCAACTTCTTTAACAACATTACCCTTGTCATCTTTTAAATATGATTTTCTTTTTACTGAATTAACAATAGGCAAGAAATAAGCTTGTAGGTGAGGAGTATCTTCATCATAATGTACTTGTGCTAAAACAATGTTTTCTTCACCAAATTTCTTTTTAATAAAGTCGTAACAACAATCAAAATATTTTGTTATTTCTTTTGGTATATCATTTTTATTTTTTATATCTGGTACCATAATAGCTTGACCTTTTTTATCACCTGATTGATAATATCTACCACTTTCTTTGAACTTCATACCTAGAGCCATAAAAAATTCAGGTCCACTAGTAATAGTTACACCATTAAGCATATTTGTTTTAGTTTTATTTAAAAATTCTATATTATTTTCGTTTAATATATTTTTAACTTCTTGATATAAGTTATAACTATTTATATCTTTATAATGAATATTAAATTTAGTTCTTTCTTTATCGTAATTTCCAGTACCTTTTCGAATAGTCATTTCTTGTCCAATATTATATAAATCTTTGCTTTTATATTTTGTTGAAAATCTTAAAACTTGTTTTCCATCATACATGTATC
>CAYQJD010000001.1:0-69643 GCA_964417835.1 uncultured Muribaculaceae bacterium | reverse complement strand
TAAAGCTAAATAAATTACAGATTGAAAGTGAGTTAATTTATAAATGAAGAAGTAGTTGATAAAGAATGGTTTATTAGTATTAAATGGTTATCAATATTTGATTGATAGTTATTTAGCGGATAGTATTTTAGAAAAGCAAAATGATGATGCTACTTTAGATAAGATGATATTTATTACTGAAAATTTGTCAAATTTTAATATTGAAAAAATAATAAATTATTTAGGAGGAACTATATGAAAAGTGGAGTAGGCATGATAAAATTAAAAATTGATGAAATAATGAATTTGATGGATTCTATAGAGTATGGTTTTAAAGATGAGAATGCTAAAAATATACTTAATACAAATCCACAAAAATGGGATGATGAATTCAATCAATTTTATTATTTACAAACTCCAGATGAATTGTTGAAATCTAGATGTGGTGTATGTTGGGATCAAGTAGAATTAGAAAGAAAATTATTTCAAGATAATAATATTAAATTTAAAACTTATTTTATTTATATAACAGATAATGATATGCTTCCATCTCATACCTTTTTAGCTTATGAAAATGATAATAAATATTATTGGTTTGAACATTCTTGGGAAATATACAGGGGAATTCACGAATATGAAAGTGAGTTAGAGTTATTACTAGATGTAAAACAAAAATTTAGAATAGAACACAACTATATTAGTGAATCAAGCTTATATATTTATGAGTATAAAAAACCTAAGAAGCATATAACTTGTAATGAATTTTATAAATATATTGAAACTCAAAAAATGATTAAAACAAATTAACCACTATATTTTTATCATATAATAGATAAAGATGTAGATATAATTAAAGCTTTATTTAGTCTTCAATTTATGTATGATAATAAATTATATGATTTATTTGATAAAAATATTTTAAAATATAAGATACTAAGTGATTGAAATAAAAAAAATATTGGAAAAATAATTTGACACGTGAAGAATATATTGAGGTTAAGAGTGTTATAAATATTTAGATTTTTTTTCATAATAATACCGGTGATATAATGAAATTTTGGGATACTGGTATTAAAGGAACGGAGTTTATTTCTTTAAATAAAAATATAGAGACAGATGTATTAATTATTGGTGGAGGTATTACTGGGTTAACGCTAGGATATTTTTTGAAAGATGAAAATATTGATGTTACATTGATTGATAAAGGTATTTTAATGAATGGAGTAACTTCTAAAACTACTGCAAAAATAACTTATTTGCAAGGGACAATATATCAAATTTTGATAAATAATTTTAATGAATTAGTAGCCAAAAAATACTTATCTTCTCAAAAAGAAGCTATAAAAATAATAGAAAAGATTGTAAAAAAAGAAAATATAAATTGTGACCTTAAAAAGTGTAGTTCAATAGTTTTTGCATTAAACTCAAAAAATATAAAGAAAATAGAATTAGAAAATAAAATTCTAAAATCTTTTGGTGTTAAAACAGAACAAATTTTTAATGATAAAATAAAATCTGGATTTCAAGTATCTGATACATATGTATTTAATCCTTTAAAATACTTAAACGGTATTATAGATAAGATAAAAGATAAAATAAAAATATATGAACATGTTTTAGCTCAAGATATTAAATATAAAAAAGAAAAATATTTTATTAAAACAAATAAAGGTGTTATAAAAGCTAAAATTGTTGTAGTAGCATGTCATTATCCTTTTTTTATAATCCCTAGTTTTTTACCTTTAAAAACTTATATAAAAAGAGAATATGTAAATGTTTCAAAAATTTCTGACATTAAAAATTTTAGTGCTATTAATGTAGATGAAGACTTACATTCCATTAGATTTTATAATGATTATATAATTTATGGATCTAATCAAAATAATTTATATGCTGATTTAGATTATCAAAAGCAATATGACAAAAGTAAAAATGATTTTAATACATATTTTATGAGAAAGCCCTCATATACTTGGATGAATCAAGATATAATGAGTAATGATAATTTGCCTTTTATAGGTAGTATAAAACAAAATTTATATATGTCTACTGCTTATAATGCGTGGGGAATGACAAATGCTACAATTGGTGCAAAAATTATTGCTGATAATATTTTGCAGGGGTATAGTAAGTATAATAATTTGTTCGACCCAAAAAGGTTAAATAAAACTTTAATTATAACTTCTTTTATTAAGAGTTTTAACTATTTTAAAGTATATCTTCAAAGTTTAATAAAAAAGAATAATCCTTCTTATATAAAAATTAATGGTATTTTTTATGGTATTTATAAAGATCAATTAGGATACTTGCATAAAATAAAATTAGTATGTCCACATATGAAATGTAATTTAGTTTTTAATAAAGAAGAAAAGACCTGGGATTGTCCTTGTCATGGTTCCAGATTTGATTTAGATGGGAATCTTTTAGAAGGGCCTTCAAAAAAAACTTATCTAACAAATAAAATATATAATTTAATTTTTGGTATTGTTATAGTAAAATACTAATACCTAAAGGAGATTTATAAAAAATTATTCAAAATTTGACAATAATCTAAAAAAAATTTAATTATTACTGGTTATGAAGAAGTTGGAGATAAAATTATTGTTCGCAATAATTTAGGAGATTATGAATTACCTAATACTGAACATTATAAAAATATAGTGTTAAACTATATGGAACAATTTTTTAAAAGTTTAAATATTAATAGACTGAATGAATTAATTCAAACAAAAACTGGACTTAATTCAATAGTAGGTGTCGCTTTAAACTATAAGTTTAATATCAATAAGTTTGTATAACAAAACAGAAAATAATTTGTTCAGCAATTGGTTGTGTATTATTTTATTGGGGATGAGTTTAAAAACATTAATGAATATAAGGGAGGGTATTTTAACTAGAGAAGATTTAGATAAAAACAAATTATTTATTGAGAATAAACAAAGTATTGATCTTTTTTATAAAATGATTAATGAAGAACAAGAAGCTACATTTAATGATGATATATTATATTGTATAAACAAAAGATCACAATTAAAAAAAGAATTTTAAAAAAAGTTTCCTTTTAATAATTTAGCCTATAATAATTTAGATGAAATGACATTACAAGAACTTAAAGAATTTATTGCACTAATAAAAAAATATCAAGTTTATTATAATTGGCAAGAATATTTTAAGGAAGAGGAAAATTTAAAAAAGTTTGAGATCTACAAATAGCTAGAAAAAGCTATTTTTTTTAAATCTTTATTAACTAAATAATTAATTTTTGTTATAATATAATCTTGAGATGGTTGTATGAAAAGAAATGAAGTAAATTATAATGAATTATCTCCTATGATGCAACAATATTTAGATATAAAAAAAGATTATGAAGATGTATTATTATTTTACAGAATAGGGGATTTTTATGAATTGTTTTTTGAAGATGGGGAAATTGCTAGTAGAGAATTAGAATTAACTCTTACAGGTAAAAATGCAGGTATTAAAGAAAGAGTCCCAATGTGTGGTGTACCTCATCATTCAGCTAAAAGTTATATAGAAAAATTAGTAAATAAATCTTATAAAGTAGCAATAGTTGAACAACTTGAAAACCCTAAATCTACAAAAGGCATGGTAAAAAGAGGAGTAGTTCAAGTTTTTAGCAAAGGTACTTTAGTTGATTTAGAATTTTTAGATAGTAAAGATACAAATTATATTGGGAGTATCTTAGATTATAATTATGAATATGTTATAACTTATGCAGATATTTCAACAGGAAATTTGTATTCGGAAACACTTATTCATGATAAAGAAAAATTAATTAATGAAATATTAAATATAAATTTAAAAGAAGTATTAATTAAAAATGATTTTGATTTAAGTTTATTAAATAGTTTAAAAAATAATTATAATATAAATATTACTATAAGTGATAAAGAATTATATAATGAGTATTCTGATGTATATAAAAATATTAATGATGAGAAAGTTGTATCTGGAGTTAGACATTTATTTTATTACTTGTCAGCTATAGAATTAAATGATCTATCTCATATGTCAGAAATAAATATAGTAAAAAAAGATAATTATTTAAATTTAGATATTCATACTATTAGAAATCTAGAATTATTTGAAACTTTAAGGTTAAAAGAAAGACAATATAGTTTAATATGGCTTTTAGATAAAACGAAAACTGCAATGGGATCTAGAACATTAAAGAATATGATGTTACATCCTTTAAAAGATATTAATTTGATAAATGAAAGACTTGATTTGATAGATAAGTTTAATGAAAACTTTTTGTTAAGAGAAGAATTAAGAAACTGTTTGTATGAAGTATATGACTTAGAAAGACTATGTGGTAAAGTTACATGTGGTTCATTAAATGCTCGAGATGTATTACAAATAAAAAAATCTTTAAAAGTTTTACCGACTATTATTAATTTAATAAAAGATTTAGGTTTAAAATATGATATTGAAGATCATAAAGATTTATTTGAATTATTAGAAAAAAGTATTTATGAAGAACCCCCTATAACTATAAAAGAAGGTAATTTAATAAAAAGCGGTTATAATGCTGAATTAGATGAATTAAAAACACTTAGAAGTGGTGGAAAAGAATTTATTAGTACTTTAGAACAAAGTGAACGAGAGAAAACTGGTATAAATAATTTGAAAGTTGGATTTAATAAGATCTTTGGATATTATATTGAAGTTAGTAAAGGTCAATTAGATAAGATAAAAGAAGAATATGGGTGGGAGAGAAGACAAACATTAACAAATGCTGAAAGGTTTATTACACCATTATTAAAAGAAAAAGAAGCGTTAGTTTTAAATGCTGAAGAAAGAATAGTAGAATTAGAATATGAACTATTTCTTGAAATAAAAAACAAAATTAAAGAATCTATAATAGGATTAAAAAAAACTGCTTATATATTAAGCTTATTAGATGCATATTCATCATTATCTATTGTAAGTGAGGAATATAAATTAGTAAGGCCTCATTTAGTAGAAAATAAAAAAGTTGAAATTATTGATGGATTTCATCCAGTTGTAGAGTTTGTTAGTAAAAAAGAATATGTAAAAAATGATATTGTTATGGATGAAGATACTAATACATTATTAATAACTGGGCCAAATATGAGTGGAAAAAGTACCTATATGAGGCAATTTGCAATTACAATTATTCTCGCTCAAATGGGCTCATTTGTTCCAGCAAAGAGTGCTATATTACCTATATTTGATTCAATATTTACAAGAATTGGTGCAAGCGATGATTTAGTTGGTGGAGAATCTACATTTATGGTTGAAATGTTAGAGGCAAAAAATGCTATATCAAATGCTACTGATAAGAGTTTAATTTTATTTGATGAGTTAGGTAGAGGAACCGCAACTTATGATGGACTAAGTATTGCTCAATCAATTTTAGAATATTCAACAGAAAAAATTAAATGTAAAACTTTATTTTCTACTCATTATCATGAGTTAACTAGTCTAGAAGAAACTCATAAAACAATAAAAAATGTCCATGTAGAAGCGATAGAAAAAAATGGTGTAATTACATTTTTACATAAAGTATTACCTGGGGCTGTTGATAAAAGTTATGGCATACATGTTGCAAGTCTTGCTAATATGCCAGATATTGTAATAAAAAGAGCAGAAGAGATTCTAAATAAGTACGAGCAAAATAACAATTCAAAAAAAGAATTAACTACACAGATGAGTTTTGATTTTAAAAATGATAATAAATTAAAAGAAGAGATAGATAATATTGATATACTTAATATAACTCCAATAGATGCTATTAATATATTATATAAATTAAAAGAAATTTCAAAAGAAGGGTAATTTTTATGTTAGATATATTCTATAATGATATTATATTCGAAGCGGCTAAAGGTAAGATAGAATGTGGTGATTATTTTGCAATTGCTTTTAATACTCTTATACCAGAGATTGATATTGATATTAAATCTTCTGTAACAAATAACAATATTTTAATTCCAACACTTTATATAAAAGATAAAAAAAATTTTGATGATTTGTTAATACAGTATGTATCTATAGCAATAAAATTTTATGGTTTAAAAGACGATTTCAATGCTTCATTAGATGAACAGAGAAACAAATACAAAAAAATTATGGCGTTGTTATGGAGTAATGCTACAGTTGAAGATTTTCAAAATCCTACAATTTTTTTAAAGAATAGAATATCTTTTTTTGAAAACAAACTATGTAGTTTTGATGGAGGCAGTACATTAGGATATAGTGAAATATTGAAAAGTAATATAAGAGTAGAAAATCTAAAAAAAACATTTTATCATGAAACTCCATTTTGTTTAAGAATAACTCTTGAATATGAAAATTTTAAATATTATTTACCATTGATATATTATGGTATTAATAATGAAGAAGTTTATATTTATGCTATACAAAATGAAAAGAAAGCTAACTCTGAAAATAATAAGTATCAAAAAACTATTAGAAGAGCATTATATAAAGTAAATGAAGGTTTTGATTCTTTTGAGGATAATTTTGAGAAATATGAAGAAGGTAATTTAAAAGATATAACTCCTAGTTTTTTGCTTGCTCTTAACATTGCATTAGGTATTTTTCATGACATGGGGATAAGTAAAATAATAGTGCCTAGTATTTTAATTACAAGATGGAATGCAAAAGAACTATCTTATGAGTATAAACGGCAAATTTTAATTAAGGAAATTAAAGAGGCAGCGAATGCTAATAAAGCTGAATCTTTAATAAAAGATATTAATGATTCGATTGATAAAGAAATAAGAAAACATGAAACAATTCAGTATAATTTAACAGAAAAGTTTATAAGGACTTTTTTAAGATTAGTCCATCAAATTGATGGACTAGATATATTAAATATATCTAGTGAAATTGATAATAACTTAATTCTTTATATGAATAGTAAAATAAATATAAATAATCCATTATTAAAAGAAACTTTTATATCAAATAAAAAAAATAACAAGCAATTATAATAATGCTTGTTTTATTGATTTAAAAAATCTAAATTGAATACTTCATAGTCTGCATCGTTTTTTTCTGATATTTTTTTAAATTCATCATTATTTTTCAAGACATCTTTGTTTTTCTCAGCTATTTCTAATGATTCAGTTAAACCTTTACTAGTTAAATCAGAATCATCTATGTCTATAGCCTTCATTAATTCTTCGAATGTAGTATCTCCGTTTATAACTTTTGTTAATCCGTCTTGTAGCATAGTAATTGTTCCAGAACTATATACTAAATCTCTTAACTCTTCTTTTTTTATATTATTTGTTATTGCATCTCTTATTTCTTGATTTAATAATAAAACTTCATGAATTGCAATACGGCCTGAAAAGCCATTATGACATTTCTCGCATCCTTTTGCTTCATATATTTCATGGATGTCTAGATTAAGACTGTTTTTAAAAACTTCTTTTTCATATGGTGTTGTCTCTCTAGTTCCTCTACAATAAGGACAAAGCTTTTTTGTTAATTTTTGACTTATAATTCCAGTTAAAGCTGTACCTAATAAGTATCTTTCAATGCTCATATCTAATAATCTTTCAATTGTATTTAAAGCACTATTTGTATGTATTGTAGATAAAACTAAATGTCCTGTTATTGATGCTCTAACTGCAATTCGAGCTGTTTCATCATCTCTTATTTCTCCAATCATTACAATATCAGGGTCTTGACGTAGAATACTTCTTAAACTTGCAGCAAAAGTAAGACCTATATCACTTATTACTTGTACTTGATTGATTCCAGGTATATTCATTTCTATAGGATCTTCTACAGTTATTATATTTCTTTCAATTGTATTTAATTTTTGTAAAATAGAATAAACAGTTGTTGATTTACCTGATCCAGTTGCACCTGTTACTAAAATTATACCATTAGGTTCAGATATCATTTTATTTAATTTTGTTAAATTTATTTCATTAAATCCTAAAGTTTCAATTCCTTGACTACTCATAGTATAATCTAATATACGAATAACAATATTTTCTCCCATATTAGTAGGTAACGAACTTACACGCAAATCTACATCTTGATCTTGTATTTTTTGTTTTATTGCACCATCCTGTGGTATTCTGCTTTCAGTTATATTCATACCAGCCAATATTTTTACTCTTGTTATCATATTTTTTTTCACATAGTCTGGCACTCTAGTATAGTTTCTTAACTCTCCGTCAATTCTTATTCTAATATCTATACCATTTTCAGTAGGATTAAAATGAATATCTGAAGCACGTTTACTAATTGAATCTAAAATAATTGTATTAACTATATCTGTTATTGCAACGTTTTCGTAATCAAAAGTTTTTATAAAAGTATTAGAGTTGTCGTTCACATTGTTAACATCATTACTTGAAGATATTATATCACTATAAAGAAAATTATCATTCATTTAACCAACTCCTTATTCTTAAATATTATATAATATATTTTATTTAAACTCAATGAAAAAATTTTTAAACATTGAATTTAAAAAGTAAAAAATGATATTGCATTTTTAGAAGCTTATTGTTTATATAAGATTATATAAAAAGGGACAAAATCAGTTGTAAAAAGAAATTTTTTCATTTATAATATAAAATATAGAAACAAAGAACTAGAGGAGTAAATTATTTAAATTTTAAGAGAGTTAGTGATTGCTGAGAACTAATAATTATAAATAATTGAATGTAGCTAGGGAGTTCGCTGTTTGAACAAAGTAAGATAGTGCGTATGATTGCGTTAAATCAAATGAGAAAAAATAAGGTGGTACCACGTAAGACTTGCGTCCTTTGGATTTGAGTCTTTTTTATTTTATAAAAGGAGATAATTCATGAATAGTAATATTATAAGATTTTATATAATAGCAACAAAATTAAAAGAAAAACTTAGGACTGGTTTTGTTGAAATTGGTATAAATAAAAAGAGAACAGAATCTGTTGCAGAACATATTTATGGAACTTTAATTATTGCAATATCAATAATTAGTGAATATAAATTAGATCTTAATATGGAAACAATATTAAAAATGTTAACACTCCATGAATTAGAAGAAACTCTTATGCCAGATTTTACGGTTAGATCAAATATAACAAAAAAAGAAAAAATAGAACTTGGCAGAAACTGTGTTCATATTGCAACGATGGGATTAATCAATCAAGAAGAGTTTGAAAAATTATTAAATGAGTTTAATGATAAAACTACTAAAGAGGCACAATTTTGTCAATTAGTTGATAAAATTGAATGCGATTTTCAAGCAAAAATTTATGATTTAGAAAATGTTATGGATTATGACAAGACAAGTGAAGATTTAAAATATTATGGTGAACATGCAGATTTAATTGCATCAAAAGCAAAAACAGCAAGTGATTTTTGGATAGAATATGATAAGCCATTATATAAAGATAATTATATTTTTGAAAGTTTGATAGAAGATATTCAAAAAATTACTGAAAAAAAATATTTAGAAATTATGAATTTAAAAGGAGAAGATTAGTATGTTAGATAAAAAGTATAATGCTCAAGAAAAAGAACAAAAATGGTTAGAATATTGGAAAGAAAATAAAATTTATGAATTTAAACCAGACCAAAGAGAAGTATTTTCGATTGATACCCCTCCTCCAACTGTTAATGGAAAAATTCATATAGGGCACATATTTTCTTATTCTCAAACAGAAATGATTGCAAGATATAAAAGATTAAGAGGGTTCAATATTTTTTACCCTTTTGGATTTGATGATAATGGTTTACCAAGCGAGAGACTAGTTGAAAAAGAGCAAGGGAAAAAGGCTCACGAAATAGGTAGAGAAGAATTCTCAAAATTATGCTATGAAACAACAGATAAATATGAAGCTGAATTCCAAGAATTATTTAGTAAGATGGGAGTTAGCACAGATTGGAATATTCATTATAAAACAGTAAGTCCATCTACTATTAAAATTAGTCAAGCTTCATTTTTAGATTTGATTAGTAAAAAACATTGTTATCATAAGGAAAGCCCAGCACTTTGGTGTAATGAATGTTTAACTTCAATCGCTCAAGCAGAACTTGAAACAAAAACAATTAAAACAACTTTTAATTATATAAATTTTAAAACTGTTGAAGATAATGAAGAATTCACTATTGCAACAACTAGACCAGAGTTGTTACCGGCTATTGTTTGTGTCTTTGTAAATCCTAATGATGAAGTACACAAGTCTTTAATTGGTAAAACAGCCCATATCCCAGTTATAAATGTTGATGTTCCAATTATGGCAGATGAGCGTGTTGCTATTGACAAGGGTACAGGAGTAGTTATGTGTTGTACCTTTGGAGATCAAACAGATATAGAATGGTGGAAAAAATATAATTTACCTCTTAAATACATTTTTACAAAAAATGGAAGAATAATTGATGAAGTACCAAATTATGGTGGCTTAAAAATTAAAGAAGCTAGAAAAAAAATTATAGAAGATTTAACTGCTGGAGGATTTGTAGTTAAAATTGAAGAATTAGAACATGAAGTACAAACACATGAAAGATGTGGCAAAGAAGTAGAATATTCTGTAATGAAACAATGGTTCATTGATATTATGAATCATAAAGAGGATTTCTTGAGGATTGGTTCTGAAATAAAATGGCATCCAGAACACATGAAGAGTAGATACAATGAATGGGTAGAAAATATTATGTGGGATTGGTGTATTTCAAGACAAAGATATTTTGGTGTACCATTCCCAGTTTGGTATTGTAAAGATTGTGGAGAACCAGTATTTGCAAGAATAGAAGATTTACCAGTAAATCCATTAATAGATAAACCTCATATTGATTCTTGTAAATGTGGTTGTAAAGAATTTATTCCAGAAACAGATGTCATGGATACATGGGCAACCTCTTCAGTAACACCTTTAATAAATATGCGATATGGTGAAAAAGATAATTACGAATCATTTTTAAAACCAATGAGTATAAGAACTAATGCTTCAGAAATAATTAGAACTTGGGATTTTTATACTATCGTTAAGAGTTTTTATCATTATAATACTCGTCCTTGGGATAATGTAATGATTTCTGGTTTTGTTATGGCTAGCAAAGGCGAAAAGATAAGTAAGAGTAAAGGAAATAGTAAAATAGAGCCAATGGACTTAATTAAAGAGTATTCTGCTGATGTAATTCGTTATTGGGCTGGATCAGGGAGACTTGGTACAGATATAGTATTTAGTGAAGAAACTCTTCTTAGAGGACGTAAATTAGTAAATAAACTATGGAATGTAGCAAAATTTATTGAAATGCATTTATCTGATTATGAAAATAAAGAGTTTGAAACTTTCGAATATATTGATAAATGGATACTAGGTAAATATCAAGAAATGGAATCAGGATTTATAAAATACCTTGATGAATACGAAGTAGGACTTGCATTAAATACTCTCGAAAAATTCTTTTGGAATTTCTGTGATAACTATATAGAAATTGTTAAACATAGATTATATAGGCCTGAAGAATTTGGTGAAATACCAAGATATTCTGGTCAAAAAACAATTTATACTTTACTTTATAAGTTATTACAAGATTTTAGTATTTTCTTTCCATTTATCACTGAAGAAATTTATCAAGAGTTATATCATGATGCAAAATCTATTCATTTAACAAAAATTAATCCATTAAACTTTGATTTTAAAGATGAGATTAAAAATGGAGATAAAATAATTGATATAATCAGTCAGGCTAGAGGCGAAAAAACAAATAATAACGTTTCACTAAAAACACCAATTAAGAATTTTGAAATAAGTGTAAATGAAGAATTAGAAGATGCAATCAAAAAATCTATTAAAGATTTTAAAGCAACTTTGACTATTCAAAATTTAAAATTAAATCAAATTAAAGACGATTATAAAATAGATAATATTGAGTTAGAAATCGAAGACAGTTAATTAAATACTAATAATAATTATATTTCTAAAAAAATATTTTATTAAAAGCATATCAATCAATATATATTGGATTTGCTTTTTTTATGGTACAATTATTATGTTAATTAAACGCAAAAATATTAAATTGTATAGGAGGTTATATGATTTTAAATGTAAGTGGAAGAACAGACATAGTAGCATTCTATACTGAGTGGTTTATTAATAGATATAGAGAAGGATTTGTAGATGTTAGAAATCCCTTTAATCCGAATATGGTAAGTAGAATTAATTTTAATAATGTGGACGCTATTTTATTTTGTACTAAAAATCCTATTCCAATTTTAAGATATATTAAAGAAATAGATAAGCCAATATTATTTCATGTGACATTGACATCATATAAAAAAGACATTGAACCAAATGTTCCACCAAAAAATAAAATTATTGAAGCTATAAAAGAATTATCAAATATTATAGGAAAAGATAATTTAGTAATAAGATATGATCCAGTATTCATAAGTGATAAGTATAATTTAGAATATCATGTAAAAGCATTTGATAAATTATGTAATATTTTAGAAGGATATGTAAGTAAAATTTTAATTTCATTTATTGATGATTATAAAAATGTTAGAAAGAATGAAAAAATATTAAATTTTAAAGAATTTACTGAAAATGATTATAAAACTATTGGTGAATATTTTAGTAAGAGTGCTAAAAAACATGGGTTAATAGTTCATACTTGTTTTGAAGATAGAGATTTAACAGAGTATGGTTTTACAAAAGGTGAATGCCTATCTCATGAATTAGCTTTTAAATTAACTGGTAAAGTTTTTAAAAATGAATGGAAAGCAAGAAAGGAAAGAAAATGTCATTGTGTAGGAATGGTAGATATTGGAGTATATAATTCTTGTAATCATATGTGTAAATATTGTTATGCTAATTATGATGAAAAACAAGTACTTAATAATATGAAAGCACATGATAAAAATAGCAGTTTGTTAATAGGTACTTTAAAAGATGATGATATTCTTAAAGAAAGAATAAAATAATAAATTAAATTTAAAGGAGTTGATAAAATGGAATTTTTAATTGAACTGCGGGGTGGACTTAGAAACAACTAAAACAATAAAATTTCTAATCCTATAAAATATTTTTCTTTATTGCTATTATAAAATTTAGACAAAGATGCTTAATAAAAATGAATAGTAGTAATACAAATTATAATTAAATATTTTTTCTTGAATTTATATTAATTGTTTTATATAATCAATAATAGAGAGGAGTATAGGATGTCAAATATTTCTTTTGCACCTATAAAATTAGCAATTATAATTGTTATAATAATATATCTAGTTATAAAAATATTTGAAATAATTGGAAAATGGAAAGTATATAAGAAAGCTCTAAAACCAGGTTGGACTTCAATTATACCAATTTATAATTATTGGATTTTAATAAAGATATCTTCTATAAAATGGTGGTATTTTATTATAATATTATTAGCTAAAATAGAATATATTACTAATTTTATTTTTGTAAAAGTATCAATTAAAAAAAATTTTAGTATATTAATAATTACTATGTTTTATTTCGTTTTATATTGCATAAATTATAATATTTCTAAAAGATTTAATAAAAATTACTTGTTTGCATTGGGGTTAACATTTTTACCATTTATCTTTTATCCTATACTAGGATTTTCAAATGCAAAATATGAAAAAGAAAAAAATGTATCACCTTATGGTGTGATTTAGAAGGAGAAATAAGTATGGAAAATTATAGTGATTTGATTGAAAGCACAGTGAATGATCAAAGTTTATTATTATTAGCTATAGGATGTTTGGCTTTTTCAGCATTGTTATTAATAATTTATCTAATATCATATATAAAAATATTTAAAAAAGCTGGAAAACCAGGATGGGCAATATTTGTACCAATTTATAATTATATTGTTATGTTACAAATAGCCAAAATGTCTTTGATAAATATTATATTATCTTTAATACCTATTGTTAATATTTTTGTAATGTTTAAATTAAATATAAATATTGCCAAAAGATTTGGTAAGGGGACTGGTTTTGGTATAGGATTAACTTTATTTAGTATTATTTTCATACCTCTACTTGCATTTTCTGATAGTGTAATAGTAGATAGTATTGAAGATACTCCATCTTCAAATACAATAAATAATGGATTGGAAAATAGTCAAATCCAAAATGATATACCAGTTCAAAATAATATGGGAATGTTAAACATTGAAACAGAGCCAAATATAATTAATAATGGAACGAATATGACTACTCCAATGGAAAATAATATAAATAATGTGAGTGCAGAACCAGCAATGCCTAATATTGTACCAGAACCAAATGCGTTTAATAGTCAAGGAATGACTACTTCAATGGAAAATAATATAAATAATGCAAGTGCAGAACCAGCAATGCCTAATATTGTAGAAGAACCAAATGCGTTTAATAATCAAGTAAATATGACTACACCAATGGAAAATAATATGAATACTGCAAGTGAAGAACCAGTAGTGCCTAATATTGTAGAAGAACCAAATGCGTTTAATAGCCAAGTAAATATGACTACCCCAATGGAAAACAATATAAATAATGCAAGTGCAGAACCAGTAGTGCCTAATATTGTAGAAGAACCAAATGCGTTTAATAATCAAGTAAATATGACTACACCAATGGAAAATAATATGAATAATGCAAGTGAAGAACCAGTAATGCCTAATATTATGCCAGAACCAAATGCGTTTAATAGTCAAGTAAATATGACTACTCCAATGGAAAATAATATGAATAATGCGAGTGAAGAACCAGCAATGCCTAATATTATGCCAGAACCAAATGCGTTTAATAGTCAAGGAGTGACTACTCCAATGGAAAATAATATAAATAATGCAAGTGAAGAACCAGTAATATCAGATATAAAAACAGAATCGAATGATAATTCAATATTGAATAATACTCAACATAGTGAATTATTAGAAACTAGTGATAAAAAGATTTGTTCTAAATGTGGTCTAGAAATACCTTCTATAGTAACAGTATGCCCTAAATGTGGAACTGAAAATGATTAGTTATATTAAAAAAAATGATTTACTTATAAAAATATATAATTTATAATTAGAATTAGGTGATTTAGAGATGGAAAAAGATCAAAAAATAATTGATAAATATAATGATCTATTAAAATATTTAGAAGATATTATAAAAAATAGTCAAAATCCTGAGTTAGTAAGTTTCTCTAAAAATATGTATAAAGACGTAATAAGAGATTTAAGCCCTATAGAACAAAAAGAAGAATCAGTTTATAAAGAAATGGTAAAAAAAGCAACAGAAGAAGATTTTTCTTTAGAAGAAGAACCAGAAAATATAGAATTATCTGATGAAGTTAAGTCATATATTGAATCTATAGAACAAAATAGTGATTCAACAGTAAAAGTTTCATTAATTAAAATGATGAATAAACTAAAAGAAGATTTAAAAAATCCTAATGATGCTTTAATTAATACTTGGCTTTTAAATTATAAAAATTTAATTAAAGAACATAATTTAAATGAAAAATATATGATTGAATATATGAAACATAATTTTTTAATTTTTGATACTAAAAAGTTATACGTTGATAGAATAGAAGACCTTTATTATAAAGTTAAAGAAGAACCTATTGTAAAAAAAGACCATAAAAAAGAAGACAGCAACTCAGATGAAAATGAATTAAGTGATAAACCATTAAAAATTGTTAGTAGTAAGAAAGTTCAACTTACTAGAAAGCAAAAAATCCTTACTGGCTTAGCGTGTGTTCTAGGGACTGGTTTTGTTCTATCTAGTCCAGAATTAATTCCAGCATTCATTGTTCCTTCAGGACTTGCTTTGCTATTAGCTCCATTAGGGGTAAAGATTTATAAGATGTTTAAAGATTATAGATATAGAAATAGTAAATTAGAAAAGTTTTTGTCTGAAAATGATTTAGAGATAGATAAAGATGGAAAGACAATAATAAATAAAGAAACTGGCGAAACAATTACAGAAGAATCATTAGGAAAAGAACAATATAATTTTATAAAGAAGCAATTAATTAAAATTGGTGGTATGGAAAGTAAATTGATTCCTATTAAAACAATGACAACTAAATTGACTTCAATGTTATTAAAAACTACTCCTGTAAAATATATTACAAAAAAATTTAATGAACGAAAATCAAAAAATGAAGAATATGAAGATACAATTGCTCAAAATAAACCTGTTAATCTACCAATAGAAGGTGAAGAAATTCTTAAAGGGATGGGAAAAATTTAATGGAAGAAATAAGAATAGTCGAATTATCGAATGGAAAAAAGTATATGTTGACTGATAGTACTAAAGAAAATAATTCTATATTTTATTTTGCAATGGAAGTTGATTATGATACAGAGCTACCTAATGATGATAGTAAGTCTTGTTTTTTTAAAGAAACTGAGAACGATACTTTAACACCTGTTACTAATGAGGCAGATATAAATTATTTGATGACTGTATTTGTAAATAAGCTTATAGATGATGTAAATGATGAAGCAGAAAAAAGTTAAACGAGTGTTTAATTTTTTTCATTTGTTTGTTTTTTAATTTTTAATATGTTAAAATTTATAAGGGTGAATGATATGGCAAAATATGATGAGAGTTCAATAAAAATTTTAGAGGGTTTAGACGCAGTAAGGAAAAGACCAGGAATGTATATTGGATCAACTGATAAGAGAGGACTTCATCATTTAGCTTGGGAAATTATTGATAATTCAATAGATGAGATAATAAATGGATATGGATCTTTAATAAAAGTTACAATAAACGAAGATGGAAGCTTAACTGTAAGTGATGATGGTAGAGGAGTTCCTATTGGGAAACATTCTAGCGGAAAAAGTACTCCGGAGGTAATTTATACTATTTTGCATGCAGGAGGAAAGTTTAATGAATCAGGATATAAAGTAAGTGGAGGTCTTCATGGAGTAGGTGCTAGTGTTGTAAATGCTTTATCTGAATGGATGGAGGTTACAATATTTAGAGATGGTTTAATTAGCAATATAAAGTTTAAAAATGGAGGTCACGTTTCAAGTCCGTTAAAACAAATTGGAACTACTAAATTGACAGGTACTACAGTAACCTTTATGCCTGATAAAGAAATTTTTAAACAAAATGAATTTTCTTTTACAACACTTTGTGAAAGAATGCAAGAAAGTGCATTTTTATTAAATAGATTAACTATTGAATTAACTGATGTATTAGATAATAAAACAGTTAAATATCATTACGAAAATGGTTTAATAGCATTTGTTGAATATATAAATGATGGGAAAACAAGTTTGCATAAAGTTGTTCCAATACATGGAATTAAGAGTGATATTGAAGTTGATATTGCATTACAATATACCGATTCATATAATGAGAATATTATTTCATTTGTAAATAATGTTAAAACAATCGATGGTGGATCTCATGAAGTTGGATTTAAAACTGGTATTACAAAAGTATTTAATGATTATGCTAGATCTAATAATTTATTAAAAAATAAAGATTCTAATTTTGATGGGAGTGATGTAAGAGAGGGATTAACAGCAGTTATAAATTTAAAGATTCCAGAAAAGTTTTTACAATTTGAAGGCCAAACTAAAGGTAAATTAGGAACTCCCGAAGCTAGAAGCGTAGTTGAAAGTATAGTTTATGATAATTTAAAGTTTTTCTTAGAAGAAAATAGAGATACTGCTTTAATAATTATTGAGAAAGCTCAAAAAAGTAAATCAGCTAGAGAGGCAGCAAGGAAAGCTAGAGAAGAAGCAAGAAATGGAAAAAGTAAAAAAAGTGAGTTAAAAAGTTTAAGTGCAAAATTAACTCCGCCTCAAGCAAGGAATCCAAAGATTAACGAGCTTTTTATTGTAGAGGGAAATTCTGCTGGCGGAACAGCAAAAAAGAGTAGAGATAGAAAATTTCAAGCAATTTTGCCTTTAAGAGGAAAAATAATTAATACTGAAAAAGCTTCAATGGCTGATATATTTAAAAATGAAGAGATTAATACAATAATACATTGCATTGGAGCGGGAGTAGGAAATGATTTTGATATTTCAGATATTAATTATGACAAAGTTATTATAACTACAGATGCCGATGATGATGGAGCTCATATACAGTGTTTATTGTTAACATTCTTTTATAGATTTATGAGACCATTAGTAGAAACAGGGCACTTATATATTGCTATGCCACCTTTATATAGAGTTGATTATAATAAAGAAACAAGTTATTTTTGGACAACAGAAGAATTAAGAGAGTACACTAATGGAAAAAATAATTATAAAGTACAAAGATACAAAGGATTAGGAGAAATGAATCCCGGTCCATTTTGGGAAACAACCATGTGTCCAGATACTAGAAATTTAATAAAGGTTTCTATAAATGATGCAGCATTAGCAGAAAAGAGAGTAAGTACATTAATGGGTGATATAGTAGAACCTAGAAAAGAATGGATAAATGAAAATGTAATATTTTCTATGGAAGATGATTATAAAATAAATTAAAAAAGTTCTAAAATAAAACTTTTGAATTAATAAAAGAAACAATTTTTGATATCTGTAATAAGTTTCTTTTTTTTTGTATCTTTTTTATTACAAATATTAAAAAACTCAATTTTGACTAAAGAATTATTTATTGTTATCTTTCTTTTTGAAAGGAGAAATTTATGCATAATTTAGTTTATTTAATAGGGAGATTAGTAAGTGATCCTGAATTAAAAAAGAGTGAAAATTCAAGAGATTATACTACTATTACTTTAGCAGTTCAACGTGGATTTAAAAATTCTAATGGTATATATGAATCAGACTTTATAAAATGTATATTATGGAATGGAATAGCGTTTAATACTTCTGAATATTGTAAAAAAGGAGATTTAGTTGGTGTAAGGGGAAGAGTTCAAGTAAGAAATTATGAAGTAGATGGTGAAACAAAATATATTACAGAAATAATTGTAGATAAAATTAGTTTTCTTGCAAGTAAAAAAAGTGAAGTTTCTTAATAATAAAACATAATTTCTATTAAAAATGTAAAATAAAAGTGGTACATAAAAATCCTATTGATATGAACCACTTTTTATTATACAATTTTAAACAAACTAAGATATAAATTTTTTTATATCTTTATTGTTTTTGTCTTTTTAAAATAAATTGATCTAAAAAATATTATATAAATAAAATGTAATTAATTTAGTAATAATTTTATATATTTAATTGGGTGGACCTATGAAATATTTTAAATTACTAGGAATTTTATCTTTATTAGTTTTTTCATTTTATTTGACAGATTTTGTAACTGATTTAGCAATTAATTCTAATCCTTTAATGCAATCTATTAAGAACAATACAAACACGTATTATGTAAAAAGCGTTGATGCAATTATAGATAATAATACTATTATTCCAGGTATTAAAGGGAAAAAAGTAAATGAAATGGAAAGTTTTTTAAATATGAAGGATTTTGGCTCTTTTAATAGTAATTATTTAATTTATGACTATATAATTCCTAACGTTAGTTTAGAGGAAAATAAAGATTTAGTAATAATATCTGGTAACAAATCTATAAGGCAAGTTAGCTTATTAATAAATAATAATAAAAATATATTAAATTATTTGAGTAATAATAAAATTAAATATTCTAAACTTATAACTATTGATGAAACATTAGATTATGATGAAAACATAAATATAGAAAGTGATAAAAAATCATTCAACGATTTAGATATATTATTAAATAAAAAAAAGCTAAATAAGAAAATATGTATTTTAAATTATTCTAATATAGAAGAATGTTTTACAAAAAAATATTATATTGTAAAACCATCTATTGAATTAAAGAATAATAATTTTAATAATAGTTTAAAAGAAATAGAAAAAGGAAGTATTATTTTTATAGATAATAATTTGTCTTTAGACAATTTTAAAACCTTTTTGAAAAAATTAAATAGCATGGATATGAATATTGTATATTTAAGTGAAATAATAAAAGAATAATAATAGACTTTTTTTTAATTTATGATATACTTTATTTAGAATGGTAGATGATTAAATTGAAAAAAAGAGTTATTAGTGCAATCATTATGCTTATAATAGTAATTCCTTTAATTATAATTGGTGGAGTTCCATATTCTTTGATGGTAGGGTTAATAGGATGTGCTGCATACAAAGAACTTATAGATTTGAGAAGGGATAAAAGTACTGAATTTCCAAACCTTATGAAAGCAATTGGATTAATAGCTGTTTTATTCTTAATATATTCTAATTTTGAAAAGTATGGATTATTATTTGGAGTATCATATAAAATTATATGTGGAATTATTATAGCAATTTGTTTACCCATAGTTTTTTATAAAGATAGATATAAAATAGATGATGCTTTTCATTTATTAAGTAATGTTTTATTTATAGGTATTGGTTTTAATTTGTTAATATCTATTTATAATTATGATATAAAACATTTTGTATTACTAATATTAATTACTACTTTAACTGATACTTTTGCTCTTTTTGGAGGTCAGTTAGTAGGTAAACATACATTTACTAAAATAAGTCCCAAAAAAACAATTGAAGGCTGTTTAATTGGATCAATAATATCTACTTTTATATGTTCAGTTTATTATATAAATTTAATAAATGATACTGATATTTTTTTATCGATATTAATTATTTTAATAATTAGTATTGTTGGACAACTAGGGGATTTATTCTTTAGTGCAATCAAAAGAGAATATCATAAAAAAGATTTTTCTGATTTGATTCCTGGACATGGTGGAATCTTAGATAGGTTAGATAGTCTTATATTCGTTATGTTTATTTTTGTTTTATTAACTAGATACATTTAGGAGGCAATTTGTGATAACTTTAATAATATTAATAATAATGTTAGGAATACTTATATTTGTACATGAGTTTGGGCATTTTATAATGGCAAAAAAATGTGGAGTATATGTAGAGGAATTTGCTTTAGGAATGGGACCAAGAATATTTAAATTTAAAAGAAAGAATGATCCCACGATTTATAGTCTAAGACTATTACCTATAGGTGGATTTTGTGCAATGGCTGGAGAAGTTGTTGAAGAAACTGATAAAAAGTTAAAAAAAGATCAGTATATGTGTAATAAAAAACCATATCAAAAGTTTTTAATACTTGTTGCTGGAGTAACAATGAATTTTATACTTGCAATTATATTATTTTTCATACAAGGTATAATTTGGGGAAGTTCAGAACAATTAAGTTATATTGGTTTAGTAACTGAAAATTCAGCAATGGAAAAAGCTGGCGTTGAAGTTGGTGATAGAGTTATTAGTATTAATGGAGTTAAAACTAATACTTGGGATAAAATACAGCTAGCAATCGCTTTAAAAAATGATAGTAATTCATATGAATTTGTTATAAAAAAAGAAGATGGATCAATAAAAAAATATGAAGTAACACCAGATATAGAAACTGACGAAGAAGGAAATTCTACAAAAATATTTGGTTTTGGAGTTGGCGGAAGTTTACAGAAAGGCTTTATCCATTCTATTAAGTATGCTTTTATAAAGTTTTATAGTGTAATATCTAGTATGGGTTTAATAATAGTTAAACTATTTACTGGAAAATTAGGTTTAAGTAGTTTATCTGGGCCTGTTGGAATGTACAGTGTAGTTGGAGAGTCAGCAAAATATGGATTTCAAAATATATTATTTTTAACAGCTTATTTATCTGTTAACTTAGGATTTATCAATATTATCCCTTTCCCAGCATTTGATGGAGGAAGAATATTATTTGTAATTATAGAGAAGATTAAAGGAAGTCCTGTAAAACCAGAAGTAGAAAATTGGTTTCATACAATCGGTTTCTTCTTATTGATGTTGTTAATGATAGTAATAACTTATCAAGATATAGTAAGACTATTTATAAAATAATAGTCTTTACTCTGGATTTATGATGATAAATTTATTTATTATTGTCATTGTGAAATTTTAATTTGTAAACTTAATATGAGCACTCATGTAATACTTGTAAAAGAGATTGTTTTTAATTTTACACAGAATTCTAAATACAATGAAGGAGTTTAGGACAAGATTGTATAAATCTTTCAAATATTTATTAATTGAAAAGTGGCAATTTCAACAATTTTCTGAACAAAAATTAGTAAAAAAAATAAAAGTTTAAAAATGATTATACCTTGACATAATATAATATTCTTTACTTTATTTTATATAAAATGTCAAAAATCGATATTTTTTAAAAAAAAGGCTTTTCAAAAGTTTTTTTTATGTTATAATTTAACATAGGTAGGGTATAATTATAAATAGTAATAGTTGTATCTTGACTAAGAAAGAAGGGTTTTATGAAAATAATGATAAAAAAGATAGGGGTAATTGCATTAATAATTGCATGCTTAACTCCTTTTATTAGTTTACCAACAGTACAAGCTGCGAATGAAGATTGTACATATCATTTACAAACATATTTATTTTTAGACTATATGAGTGGGCCTACTGCTTATGATGGAGCAGGATACACAACTTATACTTTGTATCCATTTGCGTTTGATGCCCAGACAGAAAATAATAAAGTTACAGTAGAGAGAATAACTTCAAATAATTATTCACCTAACTATAATGAATTTTATACAGATATTTTGGCTGAAGAAGAAGACTTGGAAGCTTTTTGGTATACATATACTAATATAATATCCACTCTTACTACAAGTGGTTATTATAGAGCTGTAAAATATTGTAATCCTAATTCATCTCGAAGTCAAAACGATTGTGTAGAATCTCAGTTAACTGGAGCGAGTTTGATTAAGACTGATGCAAATTATGATACAAATACAATTTTATTGCATGGAATTTGGCAAAGAGCTTCTGATAGTGGCGTTAATATGGCAGCTAATTGGCCTTCAATAACTGCTGAGGAAGGACAAAAGTATTCATATCAAACCGCATTTAATAGTGAAGCAATAAATGCTATGAATGTTGATATTTATGGAGCTTCTTATGTAAGTAATAAATTTAAAACTACAACGTATGATTTTACTGCTGATTATTTGAATAGTATAATAAACGATACCGATAAAGCAAATGATAATAATCAACTTGTATATTATTCAAAAGATCTAAGCGATAATTATTATTTACCATTAGCGATAAACAGACAAATAGATATAACGTATTTTAAAAAAGCAAATTATTATTATATTTATAACTCAACAAGTAAATACTATTTTTCTACTGATGATGATACAATAACAGATAGTTATACAGCTTGGTCAGCACTATCTAAAGAAGGATCACTAGCAGATACTTACTTAGATGATGCTATTGCAGATGGTGGATCTTTTGTGTTAGAAGGAACAACATATTATTTGGTCAAATCTGCCGATGATCCAATGACAAGTGACTTTGAAATACAATTTATAGAAGGGGAGGAGGATAGCTCTTATGGAGAATTTGGATTAAAGTATTATTGGCCATTTGTGTTAAATGTAGAATATAGTGTTTGTCCAACGTCAAACGAATCTTGGAATTTACAATATGATGGAAATGTAACTGATAATTCTGTAACAAATATCCCTGCAACTCAAACATCTAAAGTTGGATCTTCAATTACTGTTGATTCTAAATCACCTTCAAGAGATGGTTATAGTTTTAAAAAATGGTGTACTAATAAAGATGGAAGTGGAGATTGTTATACTGGAGGCGAAGAAATAACTTCAAATACTTCTACAACGATTACTTTATATGCTCAATGGGGGCAAACAGGAGCTGAAGATAGCAAGAAAACTGGAGTTATTTCTTATGTGATTGGTTTTGCTGCAGTTGGAGTAATTGCAACAGTAATATATTTAATAAGTAAAAGAAAAAATTTATTTAAACAAGTATAAAAAATAAAGTCTAGAATATAGACTTTTTTTGTATATTATATTATAATTTAATTATAATGAAAGGTAGTTAAATATGAATAATAAGAATAAAGAGATACTAAAACATTGTCCTAATTTTTATAAAATTAAAAATTTTGATTTTACTGAAGATGATTATATTTCTTTAAAGTTAGTAAGTATTTATGAGGATTATATATTTGATATAGATGAAGAAAATAAAGAAAGTTTGAAAAAGATAGAAGAAATAGATTATATATTATCTAAATACATTGATGATTACAATTTTAGAAAAGAAATAAAAGATGGTTTATTAAAGATTAAGGTAAAAAAAGGCACTAATATTATTGAAGCAATAGTTAATGGAATAATCTCTCTTTTTGATAAATATGAAGAAGGTTATACAAGAAATATTTATTTTGCTAGATGGGTGTAATTATGGACGATTTTTATTATGAAGAAAATAGTAGTAAACATGTATTTATTAAAATATTAATTATTTTGTTTATTATAGGTATATGTATTGGAATATTTTTATATTATAAAAATGAAAATACTATTAAGCTAAAAAAAATTACTGTTGAATTAGGAACTGAATTATCTTTAAATGTTGACGATTATTTAATAAATGGTAAAAAGAATTCTAAAGATTATAAATTAGATTTAAGTAATGTAGATATTAATAAAGTTGGTACTTATACTTATAAAGTAAAATATAATAAGCATACTAAAATTGGTACTATTGTAGTCAAAGACACTATTAAACCTAATGTTACTACAGAGGATATTGTAATTGGTATAAATGAAGATTTTGATCCTAGTATGTTAATTTTATCATGTGATGATTTGTCTTTGCCTTGTTCAGTTCAATTAAAAGATAATAAAATTTTAGATAAGTTAAAAAATGTTGGTACATATAATGTGGATATTATAGTAAGTGATGCATATGGAAATAGTGTAAATAAAAGTGCAGTTGTTAAAGTTAGTGAAACTGAAACTTTGTCAAATAAAAAGTCAAATGATTTAGAATATTACAATAATAATGCAAATGATGATACAATAGAACATGTATTCTTTTTGAAATTGGATAAAGCAATAGAAGAGGATAGTAAAGAATTTAAAGAAATTTATAATGAAGTAGCCGAAACTGATTTTGAAGATTATACTGATGGTGAAATTTATAATACTAAACTTATACTTGCTTATAATAGATATGGGTACGTTATAGGAATTCAAGTTTTAGTTACTTATTATGATGGAACTACTAAATTATTGGAAAATAGGTGACTTTATGAAAAAAAAGAAAAAAACAGGGGTTTCTAAAAAGAAAAATATATTTTTTAAAATATTATCTATTTTATTATTGATATTATTTTTAATAGCAAGTAGTTTTATAATATATTTTGAAATATTACCACTTAATTTTTTAGCTCTATATATTATTGGTGGTGGATTGATTATATTTTTGATATTTAGTCTATTAAATAATAAAAAATTAAAAAAATGGATTAAAGTTGTATTTTCTTTACCAAGTGTTTTATTAATAATATTGTTTATATTTATAATCTTATATTCTTTAGGGACAATAAATTTTTTAAATGATATATTAGATATGGGCTTTAGAAGTGATACTTATTCAGTATATGTTTTAAATGATTCTCCTTATGAAAATATTAGTGATATTAATAAAAAGATTATTGGTGTCTCTGAAAAGAATGAAGATAGTACAAAAAAGGCAATAGAAAAAGTATCAAACAAAATAGAATTTAATGAAGCTGATTTTGATAGTACAGTAAGTTCTTTAGATGCATTAATTAATAATGAAATAGATGCTGTTATTGCAATGGATTCAAATGTAGATATTTTAAAAGAGGATAATGATCAATATGATAATGTAAAAGCTATTTATTCTTTTACTATAAATACTAAGGTTAGTACTTTAAGTAGCAATATAAATGTTTCTAAAGAAAATTTCGTATTATATTTAAGTGGTATAGATGTTAATGGAAATGTTGCAGCGAAGGCCAAAAGTGATGTTAATATTTTGGTTGCAGTTAACCCTAAAGAAAAGAAAATTTTAATGGTTAATACTCCTAGAGATTATTATGTAAAGTTAAAAACTAAAAATTCATATGATAAATTAACACATGCAGGAGTTTATGGAATTGAAGAGTCTATAGGGACTTTAGAAAATTTATATGATATAAATATTGACTATTATGCAAGAGTTAATTTTACTTCTTTTATAAATATTGTTGAAAAGCTTGATGGTATTGAAGTTGATGTTCCAGTTTCATTTTGTGAACAAACTTCTTCTAGAACAAGCAGTAAACAAATTTGTTTGAAGAAAGGTCTACAAAAATTAAATGGAGAGCAGGCTTTAGCTCTAGCAAGAACAAGACATACTCTTGCAGGTGGAGATAGATCCAGAATAGAAAATCAACTTTTGGTTTTGCAGGCTATTATTGATAAAGCTATTAGTCCAAATATTCTTGTAAAATATAATGACTTACTAAGTAGTTTATCAAATTCAGTTGTAACTAATATGGAACAAAGAGACATTACTAAATTAATTAAAAATCAAATAAAAGATAATACCAGTTGGGATATTGAAACTTATACTGTTGATGGTACTGATAGTTCTAGTACTACATATTCAACTGGTTCTCAAAAAGTTTATGTAATGAAGCCAAAAGAAGATACTGTTTTAGAGGCTAAAAAGTTGTTTGACAAGATATTAGAAACTAATAAATATACTGAAAATAATTCATAATAAGATATACACTATATAGTGTATATTTTATTTATTGAAAAAGACTATCCTTTTTTATATAATAATAAATGAGTTAGGAGAGTATTTATGAATTTAATAAGTTTTTTGGAATCGATTCTAAATGATATATTAAAAAAAATAGGATATGATGAATGTGTTACCTTAAATGTTTCGAATAGACCTGATTTAGGTGATTATCAATATAATGGATGTATGAAATTGGCTAGTATTTATAAGGAAAGCCCTATTAATATTGCAAACAAATTAGTTACTGAGTTAAATAATACTAATTATTTTAAAAACATTAATATAGCAGGACCTGGTTTTATAAATTTAACTATTAGTGATGAAGCTTTAGTAAACTATGTTAATGAAATGTTTGAAAATTTAGAAATTAATGGATATAAAATTAAGAATAAGACAGTTTTTTTAGATTATGGTGGAGCGAATATTGCAAAAGAACTTCATGTTGGACACTTACGCTCGGCTAATATTGGCGAAGCCTTAAAACGCTTATTAAACGAATGTGGGGCTACGACAATAAGTGATGTGCATTTAGGTGACTGGGGAACTCCAATGGGACTTGTAATGAATGAAATTAGGTACATGTATCCTGATCTACCTTATTTTGATGAAAATTATGATGGTGACTATCCAAATACTTCTCCTGTAAATGAAAGTGATTTAGCACGTATTTATCCTATAGCAAGTCAAAAGAAAAAAGAATCTGTTTCATATGCAGAAGAAGCAAGAGCTTTGACTTTAAGATTGCAAAATGGGGATAAAGGCTTAAGAGTTTTGTGGAAACATATTGTAAATACTAGTAGTAATGATATAAAAAAGATTTATGAAAAACTTGGTACAACATTTGATTTGTGGTTAGGTGAAAGTGATGCTGATCCATACATTGATGATGTTATAAATATTTTAAATGAAAAAAATTTGACTGAAGTATCTAACGGAGCATTAGTTGTTAATGTAAAAGAAGAAACCGATAAAATAGATATTCCGCCTATGCTTTTAAAAAAGACTGATGGAGCTATTCTTTATGCATCTACAGAGATGGCAACACTATATGATAGAATAAATAAATATAATCCTGATGAATTACTATATCTTGCAGATAACAGACAAGAAATGCATTTTACTCAAGTTTTTAGGGCAGCTAAGAAATCAGGAATAGTTAAAGATAAAACAGAGTTAAATTTCTTGGGATTTGGAACTATGAATGGACCAGATGGAAAACCTTTTAAAACACGTGATGGTGGAGTAATGTCATTAAACTCATTAATAGAGTTAGTAAAAAATGAGGCAATAAAGAAGATTAAAGATAATATAAAAGAAAGTGATAAAGAAAAGTTAGCTTTCGATATTGCTATCGCAACAATAAAGTATGCAGATTTATTACCAAATAGAAGTAGTGATTATATATTTGATCCTATAAAGTTTAGTGATTTAAATGGGAAAACAGCACCATATTTATTATATAGTACAGTAAGAATGAAAAGCTTATTAAACAAAGCTAAAGAGGAAGGTATTAGTTATAATAAGTATCATTTTGTGAGTAATGAGTTAGAAAGAAAAATAATAATTGCATTATTAGAAGTGCCTAGTATTTTAAAAAATTCTTTAAAAATAAAAAGTTTGAATGAAATAGCAGAGTATTTATATAGATTAACTAATATATATAATAATTTTTATTCTTCTAATAGAGTATTGGTTGAAAAAGATGAATTAAAAAGAGAATCATGGTTATTAATTACAGAATTAGTATATAAAACTAATTTAAAACTTTTGAATATATTAGGTATTAAGGTTCCTGATAAGATATAGAGTTTTGACAACAAATTTTATTAATAGGGATTGGTTGATATAAAATTTTTGCTTTTTGTACGATAATCTTCCTTATTGGAAGATTTTTATTTAAGGGGATAAAATAGGAAATAATAAGAAGAAAAAAATATTGAAAATGTTAAGTATACATAGTATTAGATTTTTCAAAGCTCGGTTTCTTTGGCTTAGGTTGAAATCATGAATATAATCCAGAGTTTCTATATATTAATAAGAGGACAGAACTTACAACATTATTAGTTGAAACTATAAAAAATAACGAAATTATTCGTTATAAACATTAAAATTATTTAAATCGATTACATCATTTACATTTAAATGTAATGAACTATTTTGAGGAAGTTCTAATATATTAGATTTCTTTTTTGTATGAAAAATTAATATTTTATTTTTTTTGACGTTTCTATTAATAAACAATATTCTGTTATCTTGGTCAAGTAATAACACATCAATATTTTCTTTCATAAAATAAGTATGGATGCTTTTACAATTTTTAATTAAAAGCCCATAATTTATATTTTCTTTTCCTATTAAACCTAATAATTTATCTTTAAAATTTTCAGCTATAATTATTTTCAACTAAAATCACCAAATATATTATATGATTAAATATAATTTAAAATCAATCAGATTATAAAAATTCATAAATATTTCATTAAAAAAGTATAAAATTTATTTGTAATCAATGGACATAAAAATATTTTTGTTATATCATATTTAATGGTGTCAAAAGGAGAAAAGATATGAAATATTTTATTAATAAGAACATTTTGAAGAATTTGATAATAAATTTTCTATTATTATTTATATTAGAAGTTATTTTTAAAATTGTTAATTTTTTTCCCATTTTTGATTGGTCAATTATAAGAATTATATTAAGTTCCTTTATAATAAGTTTTTTAATATCAAATTTACTTTATTTTGTGCCTAAATTTTTACATAAGTTTTTAAATATAATAATAATATTTATTTTTTCGATTTATGCTTTAGCACAAACTGGATTTAATAATTTTATTGGTGTTTATATGTCTTTTGGCACTAGTAGTCAATTTAGTGCTGTAATAGATTATATTAAAGAATTTATACTTAGTTTTAATTGGTATTATTACTTTTTGTTAATACCACTATTGCTAGCAATAGTTTACTATATTTTTTTTGAAAATATAGTAAATAAGAAGTTTAGTATTTCTTTAGAAAAAAACAATTATAAAACTATAAATAAAAAATTATTTATAGAAAAAATTTGTATGTGTTTGATTGCTTTAATATGTTTTTGTACATTATATTATACTACTTTATATATTACTTTTATGCAAAATGAATTACAAATAGTAAGTAATAAAAAATTATTTGAAAATCCTAGTGTACCAAGTATTTCAGTTAGACAATTTGGAGTCATTACTTTTGGGATATTAGATTTAAAAAATTATTTTTTGCCAAGTGAATTAATAGATCAATTTGTAATAGACACAAATAAAGATATAAGTAGTAATAATACTAGTAATGAAAGAATAATAGATGATACAAAATGGAAAGAAATAATAGAAGAAGAAACTAATTCAACATTAAAATCTTTAAATAATTATTTTATAAATAATAATATAACAAATGTAAATGATAATACTGGAGTTTTTGAAGGAAAGAATTTAATTGTTATAATGATGGAGAGTGTAAATGATATCTTTATAAATAAAGATGATTATCCTAACTTTTATAAATTGTATAGTGAAGGTTGGCACTGGGAGAACAATTATAGTCCTAGAAATAGTTGTAGTACAGGAAATAACGAAATGAGTGGGATGATTAGTTTGTATTCTATATATAATACTTGTACTGCAAATGATTATAAAGATAATACATATTTTGAAAGTATATTTAATTTATTTAATAATAAAGGTTATAAAACTTTTAGTGCACATGATTATACTGAACATTATTACTATAGAAGCACAATACATTCAAATATGGGAAGTGGTCACTATTATGGAGTAGAGGAATTGGGTATAAATTATTCTACCTTATATAAGAATTGGGCAAGTGACGAAGACTTTATGGAAAGTGTTTTGAAAATAATAGATGATATTGGTAATAATAAATTTATGGCTTGGTTGACAACTGTAAGTAGTCATCAGCCATATTATTCATCCATCGAAGGAGACAAATATCTAAGTCTTTATAAAGATTTAGAAATAAAAACAGAATTAAAAAGATATAAATCTAAGTTGAAAATATTAGATAATGCTCTTGGAATATTATTAGAAGGGTTAGAAAATAAAGGAATATTAGATAATACTGTTATTGTTTTATATGGAGATCATTATCCATATGGCTTATCTACAAGTGTTATTAATTCTGTATTAGATTATGATACTAGTAAAGATTATGAAGCTGAAAGAGTTCCTTTTGTAATTTATAATAGTAAAATTAAAGCTGAGACTTTTAAAGAATATACATCTTATATTAATATTCTTCCAACTGTTGCTAACTTATTTAATTTAGATTATGATCCAAGATTATATGTAGGAACAGATTTATTTAGTGATGATTATGAATCATTAGTAGTTTTTGCAGACGGATCTTGGAAGAATGAATATGCTTATTATAATGCTGCTAAAAGTAAAATAGAATATTATTCTGATAAAAAATATAGTGTTGAAGAAATACAAGAGATTAACGAAAATATAAATAATAAAATAAAGATGTCTTCTTTAGCAATAAAAAATAATTATTTTAATTATTTATATAATAAAATGAATAATATTAGTATAAATATTGAAAATAAATCTAATAACATAAATTCTACCAAAACAAAAGAGTCTTAATTAACTCTTTTGTTTTGGTTTTTAAGATTTCTAAGAAATAAATATATTTTATAACTAGTAAAGTATATTAATTTAAATGTTTTATAACTATAATGTTTTTTTATACAAAGTATTCCTAAATATTTTGAAATCATTTTTTTATCAATATCTTTAATTTTAATTGTAGAAATAATGTTATAAAATCTTTTATCATTTAATAAATCATTATATTTTTCTTGACATAATTTATCATTTTCCTTATATAAATAATAATAACTTGGTATTATTAAAGAAACACATAGATTATTAATATAATTTTCGTAATGCTTTCCTAATCTTTTCTTTAATACAGACTGTAAGTCTAATGTGCTATTTAAATTTCTATCAAAATATTTATTGTTTTTAGATCCATTAGAATTATTTAAATAATTATATGTAATTATATTGCTGAAATAAATAGAATTGCAATATCTAAAAATGTTAGTATAAAAGGCAAGGTCTTGATATACATATATGTTATCATCAAAATTAATATTATTTTCTTTTATTATTTTGCTTTTTATTAAAAGAAGCCATAAATAACATCCATAATTTTGTTTTAAAGCATCTTTTAATAATTGATCTTTATTTTCTTTATTTAATACTAATAATTCATTATTTTTATAAGTCTTTGCAATAAAAGTTATATTTGGTTCAACTCTTTTATAATTTGTTCTAACAATATCTACATCATATTTTTTAATAAGTGAAACCATGTTATAAATAGCATCTAATTCTAACCAATCATCTACATCAGCAAAAGTAATAAAATCACCAGTAGATTTTTTTAAACCTAAATTTCTTGCTACACTAACCCCTTCATTTTCTTTTTTGTCAATTATAATAATTCTTTTATCTAACTTTTGATAATTTTTTAATAAATTTAAAGAATTATCAGTAGAGCCGGTATTAATAAAAATTATTTCTAAATTAGTATACGTTTGATTAATTAAAGACTTTAAACATTTATCAATATATTTTTCTCCATTAAATATAGGAACAATAATTGATACTTTTTCCATATTACCACCTTTAATTTATGTTATCATATACTATGTTTCGATTCAAATAAAAGTATTACTATAAAAAGCAATTATTAGCCACGTTATTTAGAATTAATTATGATTATAAATGAATTACTTATTAAATATGTATTTATTTTTTTATATAAATATTATTTTTCCCTTTTTTTTTGAAACTGATTATGTTATAATTAAAATACTTTAAAAAGGGGCGAAGAAATGAGTCACTACTTTACTAATGATAATAATTTAAAAAGTGAATATAGAAATATTTTATATAATTATGAAGACTTTTCTTTGGAATTTATAAGTGATTTGGGTGTATTTTCTAAAGATAGAGTAGATTACGCTAGTAAATTGTTAGTTGAAAGTTTTTTAAAAGTGGAAAAAAATTGTAATAGTATATTAGATGTTGGATGCGGATATGGTTTTATAGGAATAACAATTTCTAAAATCATGAATTCTTTTGTAGATATGATAGATGTTAATAAAAGAGCGGTTCATTTAGCAGATTTAAATATAAAGAAAAATAAAGTTAAAGCAAAAAGTTTTATAAGTGATTGTTATAGTAACATTGAGAAAAAGTATGATGTAATAATTTCTAATCCTCCTATTCGGGCGGGAAAAGAAATATATATGAAAATAATTTTAAATGCTATCAATTATTTAAATGATGGCGGAAGGCTCTGGTTTGTGATGAATAAAGATCAAGGAGCAAAAAGTACAATAGAGAAAATAAAAAATATTTATAATGTTGAGGTTGTAAAAAAAAGTAAAGGCTTTTTTGTAATTATTTGTAAAAAACGTTGACAATAATATTTTTTATTGATAAAATTTTAAATTGGTGGCGTAGTATCTAATTTTTTAGACTACATCAAAAAAAACTTAGTTTGGGGTGAACTTTAGTGGCATACAAAGTAGAAAAATTTGGTGACCATAGAGAAAGAAGATCTTTCTCAAAAACATCTAATAAATATGAATTAAAAAATTTGTTGGATATACAAAAAGAATCGTATAATTGGTTTTTGACGGAAGGAATTAAAGAAGTATTTGATGATTTATTTCCTGTAGAAAGTTTCACTGGTAATATATCTCTTAGTTTTAGTGATTATTGTTTTGATGAACCTAGATATGGTGTAAAGGAATCAAAAGAGAGAATGGTAACTTATTCAGCTCCTTTAAAAGTTCAAGCACGTGTTTTCATAAATGAAACTGGTGAAGTAAAAGAGCAAGAAATATTTTTAGGCGACATGCCTATGATGACTGAGGCTGGAACTTTTATTATAAATGGTGTAGAACGTGTTATAGTTTCTCAATTAGTTCGTAGTCCTAGCATCTATTTTAAGCGTGAAATCGATAAAAATGGAAGACCAGTAGTTAGTGGAGAAATGATTCCTAATAAAGGAACATGGTTAGAATTCGAATTAGATGCAAGAGATGTTATTTATGTAAGAATAGATAGAACAAGAAAAGTAACTGTTACAACCCTTTTACGTGCTATCGGATTATCTAGTGACGAAGAAATTTTAGAAGTATTTGGAGAAAATAGATTTATTAAAAATACATTAGAAAAAGATTCTACAAAAAATACTGATGAAGCATTAATTGAAATTTACGAAAAATTAAGACCTGGAGAACCTGCTACTTTAGATTCTGCTAAAAATCAATTAATTACACGTTTCTTTGATAAATTCCGTTATGACTTAGCACGTGTTGGACGTTATAAATTTAATAAAAAATTAAATGTTCTAGATCGTTTATTAGGTCAAAAAATTGCAGAAAATATAAAAGATGGAAAAGAAACTATTGTTAGTAAAGGGACTATAATAGATAAAACTATTTTAGAGAATATTAGACCTTTATTTGAAAATGGTTACAATGTAAAAGAAGTTAGAATTAATGAAGAATTAGATGAATTTAATAAAATTCAAGAAGTTTTAGTATATGATAAACTTGATGAAAAAAATATTATTAAAATAATAGGTAATGATCAATCAATTGATTCTAGGCGTTTAACTATTTCTGATATATATGCATCTGTTTCTTATTATTTAAACTTGTTAGATAATATTGGAAATATTGATGAGATAGATCATTTAGGAAATCGTAGAGTAAGACAAGTTGGAGAATTAATTCAAAATCAATTTAGAACTGGTATGGTTCGCATGGAGAGAGTTATTCGTGAAAGAATGACAACTCAAGAGCTTGAAAATGTCACTCCGAAAACCTTAATAAACATAAGACCTGTTACAGCAGCAATGAAAGAGTTCTTTGGATCAAGTCAATTATCTAAATTTATGGATCAGGTTAACCCTATTGCAGAGCTTACAGATAAGCGCCGTTTATCATCTTTAGGACCTGGTGGTTTATCTAGAGATAGAGCAGGAATGGAAGTTCGTGACGTAAATGTTTCACATTATGGAAGAATTTGTCCTATTGAATCTCCAGAAGGAGCTAATATTGGATTAATTACATCTTTAGCAAGTTATGCGAAGGTTAATGAGTATGGTTTTATAATGACTCCATATAGAAAAGTTGAAAATTGTCATGTTACTGATGAGATTGTTTATCTTACAGCAGATGAAGAAAGTGATTATTATATTTCTCAAGCTACAATTGGAATTGACGAAAATAATATGTTAACTGATAAAGAAGTTGTTGCACGTTTAAATGGTGAAAATGTTATAGCAAAAAAAGAATTGGTAAACTTTATTGATGTTGCTCCAAGTCAAGTTGTATCAATAACTACAAGTTGTATTCCATTTCTAGATCATGATGATGCTCACCGTGCATTGATGGGTTCTAATATGCAACGTCAAGCTGTGCCTTTATTACAAAGTGAAGCCCCACTTGTAGGAACGGGTGTTGAATATATTGCTGCAAGAGATTCAGGTTCTACGATTGTTGCTAAAGCTGATGGTATAGTTGAATATGCTGATTCTAAAAAGATTGTTGTAAAGAATGCAAAGGATAAAGATATTTATTATTTAGCTAATTTTGAAAGAAGTAATGCTGAAACATGTATAAATCATTCACCAATAGTTAAAATAGGCGATAAAGTTCATAGAGGTGAAGTTATTGCTGATGGAACTAGTACTCAAAATGGTGAACTTGCTTTAGGAAAAAATATGACTATAGCGTTTATGACATTTAATGGTTATAACTATGAAGATGCTGTTGTATTAAATGAAAGGTTAGTAAAAGATGATGTTTATACATCTTTACATATTGAACATTATGATATAGATTGTCGTGATACTAAATTAGGCCCAGAGGAAATTACAAGAGATATTCCTAATGTGTCAGAAGATAGTAGAAAGAATCTTGATTCTGATGGAATAATTAGAATTGGAACTGAAGTTCATGAAGGAGATATTTTAGTTGGGAAAGTTACTCCAAAAGGAGTTCAAGAACTTACAAGTGAAGAAAAATTATTACATGCTATATTTGGGGAAAAAACTCGTGAGGTAAGAGATACATCTTTACGTGTCGCACATGGCGCAGATGGAATAGTACACGATGTTAAAATCTTTACTAAAGAAAATAGCGATGAGCTTCCAGCTGGAGTATCAAAAGTTATTAGAGTTTATATTATTCAAAAGCGTAAAATACAAGTTGGAGATAAAATGTCTGGACGTCATGGGAATAAAGGCGTTATATCTTTGATTTTACCAGAAGAAGATATGCCTTATTTGCCAGATGGTACACCAGTTGATATTATTTTAAATCCACAAGGTGTTCCAAGCCGAATGAATTTGGGGCAAATATTAGAATTGCATTTGGGAATGGCTGCAAAGAAATTAGGTGTTTATTGTGCTACTCCAGTATTTGATGGTGCAACTATTGATGATATATCTGAAATGATGGAAGAAGCTGGATTAGATAAAGATGGTAAGACTGTTTTATATGATGGTAGAACTGGTGAACCTTTTGAAAACAGAGTAGCTGTTGGAGTTATGTATATGATTAAATTACATCACATGGTTGATGATAAGTTACATGCTCGTTCTACTGGGCCTTATTCATTAGTTACACAACAACCTTTAGGAGGAAAAGCTCAATTCGGTGGTCAACGTTTTGGAGAAATGGAAGTTTGGGCATTGTATGCATATGGCGCTGCACATGTTTTACAAGAAATACTTACAATAAAATCTGATGATGTTGTTGGACGTGTTAAAGTTTATGAAGCCTTAGTTAAAGGTAAAAATATAAGCCAAGCTGGTGTTCCGGAGAGCTTTAGAGTTTTAATTAAAGAATTCCAAGCTTTAGGTTTAGATATTTCTATAATAGATAATAATGATGAAATTCATGGAATTAATGATTTAGAAGAATTTGATGAAGATGAAGCTATTACTATTGATGAGATAGATATAAATAAAGATAATTTTGTTCCTCCAGTAGTTGAAGAAAAAAAAGATACTGAGGAAGTTCCAGATGAAGAAAATAATGAAAAAGAATTAGAAGAAGCTCCTACTGATGAGGAGTTAGAAGCTATTTCAAATGGGCAATTGGAAGGGGATGAAATTTAATGTTAGAAGTAAATAATTTTAAAGGAATTAAGATTGGTATTGCTAGTCCTGAAAAAATTAGAAGTTGGTCTCATGGAGAAGTCAAGAAACCTGAAACAATAAATTATCGTACCCTTAAGCCTGAAAGAGATGGTTTGTTTTGTGAAAAGATCTTTGGACCTACTAAAGATTATGAATGTAGTTGTGGTAAGTATAGAAGATTGAGATATAAAAATGTAATATGTGATAGATGTGGAGTTGAGGTTACTCGTTCTAAAGTTCGTAGAGAACGTATGGGACATATAGAACTTGCCTCTCCTTGTTCTCATATTTGGTTTTTTAAAGGTGTACCATCTAAAATGGGATTAGTTTTGGATATGAGTCCAAGAGATTTAGAAGAAGTAATATATTTTGTGAGCTATGTTGTAATTAATCCTGGTAATGCTCCTTTAGAAAAAAAACAAACTTTATCTGATAAAGAATATAGAGCATATTATGAAAAATATGGTAATAGTTTTGAAGTAGGCATGGGAGCTGAAGCAATTAAAAAATTATTACAAGATGTAGATGTTAATAAAGAAGTTGAAGATTTAAGAGCTGAATTAGAAAATGCTACAGGTCAAAAACGTATTAGATTGGTTAAACGTTTGGATTGTTTAGTTGCATTCCAAGAAAGTGGTAATAAACCTGAATGGATGATTTTAGATGTAATTCCAGTTATACCTCCAGAATTAAGACCAATGATTCAATTGGATGGTGGTAGATTTGCTACTTCTGATTTAAATGATTTATATAGAAGAATTATTAATAGAAATAATCGTTTGAAAAAATTATTAGAATTAGGAGCTCCATCTATAATTGTTCAAAATGAAAAACGTATGCTTCAAGAAGCGGTTGATACATTATTTGATAATGGAAGACGTGGAAGAAGTGTTACAGCTGCTGGTAATAGACCTTTAAAATCTTTATCAAGCATGTTAAAAGGAAAACAAGGACGTTTTCGTCAAAACTTATTAGGAAAACGTGTAGATTATTCAGGACGTTCAGTTATCGTTGTTGGACCTAATTTGAAGATGTATCAATGTGGAATTCCTAAAGAAATGGCTATAGAATTATTTAAGCCACATGTTATAAATGGTTTAGTAAGCAGAGGCCTTGCACACAATATTAAAGGTGCAAAAAAATTAATTGATAGTAGAAACGAATGTGTATGGGATATAGTTGAAGACGTAATTACAGAACATCCAGTAATGTTAAACCGTGCACCAACTTTACATAGATTGGGTATTCAAGCTTTTGAACCAAAATTAGTAGGCGGTAAAGCTATTAGATTACATCCATTAGTTTGTACAGCATTTAATGCGGATTTTGATGGTGACCAAATGGCTGTTCACGTTCCTTTAAGCGAAGAAGCAAAGGCAGAAGCTAGAATTCTTATGCTAGGAGCTAATAACATTCTTTCTCCAAAAGATGGAAAACCAATTGTTACTCCAAGCCAAGACATGGTTTTAGGTAACTATTATATTACTATTGAAGAAGCTGGGTTGCCTAATGAAGGTAAGGTCTATAAAAATTCAAATGAAGCGATAATGGCTTATGAAAGAAAAGAGATATCTTTACATACTAGAATAATATTGCCAGTTAGTTCATTTAGACATAGAATATTTATTGATGAAGTAAAAGATAAATATTTAGTTACAACTGCAGGGAAATTGATTTTTAATGAAATATTGCCGGATACTTTTCCTTATATAAATGAACCTACTAAAGAAAATATAACTGGAATTACACCATTGAAATATTTCTTTGATATGGGAACTAATTTCGCAGAGGTATTGAAAGATACTCCAGTTGTAAAACCTTTTGATAAAAAGCTTCTACAAAGTATAATTGCTCAAATATTTAAACTTTATAAAACTACTGAGACAAGTATTATGTTAGATAAATTAAAAGATTTGGGATTTAAATATTCTACAATTGCTGGTATTACTGTTTCGTTATCAGATATCAATGTTGATTCATCAAAACAAGACTTTATTAATGCTGGTCAAGAAAAAGTAAATAAAATTAATAAACAATTTTCAAGAGGACTTATTACCGAAGAAGAAAGATATACAAGTGTTTGTGGAGTTTGGAATAATGTTAAAGATCAAGTAAAAAATAAACTTAGTGATATAGCTAAATCAGATTTACATAATCCTGTATTTATGATGATGAATTCAGGAGCTCGTGGTAGTGCAGATCAATTTTGTCAAATGGCCGGTATGCGTGGTTTGATGTCAAAACCAAATGGTGATTCTGTAGAAATTCCAATATTATCAAGTTTACGTGATGGACTTTCCGTTAACGAATTTTTCTTAGGAACACACGGTGCACGTAAAGGAGATACCGATACAGCATTACGTACTGCGGATTCGGGATATTTAACTCGTAGATTAGTTGATGTTTCTCAAGATATTATTGTTAAAGATGAAGACTGTGGTTGTGTATCTGGACTAGTTGTTAAAGATTTAATAAATGATAAAGATGGTAGTATAATAGAGCCACTTTCAGAAAGATTATTAGGTAGATTCACAGCAAAGAAAGTAATTAACCCTGAAACTAAAGAAGTTATTGTAGAAAAAGATGTACTTTTAAATGAAAGTTTAGTTGCTAAAATTGAAAATGCAGGGGTAAAAGAAGTAGAAATTAGAAGTGTTCTTACTTGTAAAAGTCCAAATGGCGTTTGTCAAAAATGTTATGGTCGTAATTTAGCAACTGGAAACTTAGTAGAAACTGGAGAAGCAGTTGGTATTATGGCAGCTCAATCAATTGGTGAACCAGGTACACAATTAACAATGAGAACATTCCATTCAGGTGGAGTTGCTGGTGGAGAAGATATAACTCAAGGTCTTCCACGTGTTGAAGAATTATTTGAGGCTCGTAATCCAAAAGGTAAAGCTACTATTTCTGAAATAACTGGAAAAGTTGACTTAATTACAGATGTAAACGGTAAATGGAAAATAGTTATTTCAAATAAAACTGAATCAAGAGATCATATAACTTCATACGGAGCTAAATTAATCGTTGAAGTAGGAGATGAAGTTAATGCTGGAGATAAATTAACACAAGGAACAATATCTCCTAAAGAATTACTTGCAGTTACTGATCCTATAACAACTCAAGAATATATATTAACAGAGATTCAAAAGGCTTATAAGAGTCAAGGTGTTGATATCTCAGATAAGCATATTGAAATAATTGCTAGCAGAATGATTAATAAAATGAGAGTTGTAGATGAGGGAGATACTGATTTAGTAGCTGGTTTAACAGTAAGTATAAGAGAATTTACTGAAAGGAACAAACAAGTATTATTAAATGGTGGAATTCCTGCTACAGGAAGACCAATTATGCTAGGTATTACAAAATCTTCTTTAGAAACTGATTCATTCTTATCTGCTGCATCATTCCAAGAAACTACAAGAGTTTTAACTGATGCTGCAATTAAAGGAAAAGTTGATAATTTAACTGGATTAAAAGAAAATGTAATTATTGGTAAATTAATTCCAGCTGGTACAGGTGCTAAACAATATAGCGATATTACTATTGAACTTGAAAAAAGTTTAATGGATGATGAACCTAGTGAAGTATTGGAAAATCAATTTTTAGATATTGATGAAGAAGATAAAAAAATTGAGGAAGAAATAATAGAAGTTCAAGAAGAAGCTTAGTTGCTTTTTTTTTATAAAATTTAAATAATTTGACAATTAATAAAAAAAGTGTATAATAAGTGCCATTAAAGGGAGTGGTTTTGAAAATGAAGAAAATTTCGAAAATTGTAATCAGTCTAATAATAATGTTAGGCTTTGCAACCAGTGTAAATGCTTTAAGTTATTCATCTAGTATTACTACTCAGAAGAGTGGTACTACTTATGAATATATTGATGGTTTATCAATAAATTTTAATAAGTCTGGAAGTTATAATCTTTATGTATTAAATAAGGATACTTATTATGATTCCAAAGTAACATTAACTGATCCTATTGAAGCTGATAAAGGATTTGCTTATATAATTAATAATAATAATGTTACAAGTAATAGCAATAAAAACTATTACATTGCTCAAGTAGCTATACTTTGGTATCAAGATTATTTAAATGGAAATGATGCTAATATAAGTGCATCTTTAAAAACTTATATAACTAATAATACTACAGATACAGTTTGTTTTTATATAAATAAATTGGTAACTAATGCAAAAGCATTAAATGATAATAAGGATAGTATTGTTTTTGATACTAAAAATATAACTTTTTATGAGAGTGGTAGTTACTATTATTCTAATTATATCAATATAACTACTAATGGATTAAACTCAACACCATCAGTTAAATTATATAATGCACCAAAAAATGCAACAATTATTAATAATTCATTAAGTAACGATGGTAAAGGCTCATTTCAAATTAGAATCCCATCTAGTTCAATAGATTATTCTGATGATTTTGAGGTTTATATTACTGGAACAAAGACTGACTATACTGTTTATAAATATAGTTTCTATGGTGGAGAAGATGCTATATATGGTAGAGTTTATACATCAAGTTCGAACAATATCGAAGCCAGTATGCCAGTCACAATAAAAGAGTCAACTTATCAAAAAGTTAGAATTAAAGTTGTGGATGATGATAATAATTATTTAAGTGGTGTAAAAATCAATATTTATAAGGGTAATTGTTTAAATGATAGTTGTTCTACAGATAATTTATTAAAAAGTTTCACTACTACAAATACATATAGAGATTATAATGATTTATTTGAAACTGGAATTTATACTTTAACGTTCAGTAGTTCTAACTATAATTTGCCTACAAAAAAGGCTTATAATATTAAAGAATCAGAAAATATACAAACAATTACTGTTCAAGGTGAAGAAATAAAATACAATACTACTTTAGCTTCTAAATATTTTACTATTTATAATGATTATAATGATAAAGATAATTATATTAAAATATATACTACTAGTGGTGTTTTGAAAAAATCTTATGAAAGTACAGAAACTAGCTATTCATTAACTTTAACAGAAGGAAATTATTATATTATAGATTCAAAATATAATTTTGATAAATTATATTTTCAAATAACTAGTGATGGTATTTTAAAAGTGAAGTATAATTCTACATATGTGACTGTTGATGATATTTATTTAAATATAGAAGAATTCCCAACTACAAATAATGATAATGTTAACAATTTAAATGATGACAATTCAAATATAGAAATAAAAAATGAAGTTATAACAACTACAACTATAGAAACTAGTTTTATAAGTAATTTAATTGATTGCCCTAAAACAGCATTATTCTCAACTTTTAAATATATATTAGGAGCTATTGTATTATCAATAGGCGGATGTTTAGTTTATAAAAATGTCAAGAAATCTAAAAATAATAATTAGTTTTATAATATTGTTGATAGGGTTGTTCATATTTTCTTCTGAATATTTAAATGCAAAAAAAATAGAAGTATATGATTATATGAATGAATTATATTATAAAGATACTGTAAGTATTAATACAGATATTTTAAATGAAACAGCAACTAATGAGCAAATAGAGAATAAAGAGGATATTAAGGTTGATACAGATTATAGTTTTAAAGATTATAATGATGAATCATTATATGTGGGATATTTAAGTATACCCAAAATAAATTTAAAAAAAGGTTTTACTAATATTGATAGTAATTACAATAATGTTAATAAAAATATACAAATTTTAAATTCTTCTGATTATCCAGATAAAGAAAATGGAAATGTAATATTAGCAAGTCATTCTGGTAATTCATCAGTATCATATTTTAAAGATTTATACCAATTAAATAAAGGGGATTTAGTTTATATTGAATATAATAATATAAATTATACATATAAGATTGTTAATATATATACAGTTTTAAAAACAGGACAAGTGGAAGTTATTAGAAATAAAGATATTTCTACATTAACGCTAATAACTTGTACTAAGAATGATAAAACTACCCAAACAGTATATATTAGTGAACTTATAAATAAAGAATAAAAAGAGGCGATATTATGGTTGATACGACATTTTTGAGTAAGATTAATTTAATATATGAATTTTTAAAAAGTAATTCTATTATTGCTTTAATTTCATTGTTGATAGTATTTATTATTATTGATTTACTTTATGGAAAAAACAAAAAAGAAACTAAAAGATTATATATTACGATTATTATATTAATTATGATATATATTATATTAATATATTATAAACCTTTATTTAATATATTAGATATATATATAACATATATAGTTAAATTATCATATTTTCCATCTATAATAGAATATTTTACTTTCATACTTATAACAATTATAATACAAATTATTTCTATAAAAAAATCTAAAAAAGTTTTGAAAAATATTAATATATGGATTGGAATTATATTAGAATTATTATTTATTATAAATTTAGTTGCTATGAATAATATTACTATAGATTTAAATAGTATAACTTCTATATATGAAAATGATTTATTATTAAGTATTTTTCAGATATCAAGTATAATATTTATTATATGGGTTATTATTAATTTATTAGTTTTTATAGTAAGTTTATTTTTAGAAAAAAAAGTAGAATTACCTAAATTAAATGAAGATAACGAATAATTAATTATTTGTTATCTTTTTATTAATTTTGCATGACTCTTTGATTTACTTATATTTTATTAAATGATATAATTTCTATATAAGAAAGGATAACTTTTATGAAAATAAAAAATATCGTTGGTAGAGAAATAATAGATTCTAGAGGAAATCCTACAGTGGAAGCAGATGTTATATTAGAAAGTGGAACTGTTGGAAGAGCTAGTGTTCCAAGCGGGGCATCAACTGGAACGAGAGAAGCTTTGGAATTAAGAGATAAAGATGAAAGATTTTGTGGTAAAGGAGTATTAAAAGCAGTAAATAATGTTAATACAATAATTAGAGAAAATCTTATTGGAATGAATGTGTTTGATCAAAAAGCTATAGATTATAAAATGATAGAATTGGATGGGACAGATACTAAGTCTAATTTAGGTGCAAATGCTATTTTAGCAGTAAGTATGGCAGTTTTAAAAGCGAGTGCTATAGAATCTGGCAAAGATTTATATGAATATGTTGGTAATGGTAATCTTTTACCAAGACCAATGATAAATATTTTAAATGGTGGAGCTCATGCAGATAATAATTTAGATTTTCAAGAATTTATAATTATTCCTATGAAAAAAACAATACATGAAAATGTAAGGGTTGGTGCTGAAGTTTTTCATAATTTAAAAAGTGTTTTAAAAGATAAAGGATATTTTACTGGAGTAGGTGATGAAGGGGGCTTTGCTCCAAATCTTTCTAGTAACAAGGAAGGTTTTGAAGTTATTACTGAAGCTATAAAAAGAGCTGGATATATCCCTGGAGAAGATGTTTCTTTAGGTATAGATGTAGCTGCAAGTGAATTTTATGAAAATGGATTATATCATATTGATAATAAAAATTTAACAACTGATGAACTTATTAATTTTTATGAAGAATTAACTAATACTTATCCTATAATTTCAATCGAAGATCCTGTTGATGAAAATGATTGGGAAGGATTCATTAAAGTTACAGAAAAGCTAGGTAATAAAATTCAGATAGTTGGAGATGATTTATTTGTTACAAATAAAAAATGTTTACAAAAAGGAATAGATTTAAAAGCAGGTAATGCTATACTTTTAAAAGTAAATCAAATAGGAACAATAACTGAAACATTAGAAACTATTGAACTTGCTCGCAATAATGGATATAAAACAATTATTTCACATAGAAGTGGAGAAACAGAAGATACAACCATTTCTGATTTAGCAGTTGGTTTAAATTTAGGACAAATTAAAACAGGGTCAATGTCAAGATCAGAAAGAGTTGCTAAATATAATCAATTATTACGTATAGAAGAAAAAATAATTGAATCTAAACGTTAAATATGCTAATAAATAAAGTAAGTGTACTCAAAAACAATTCTATTTTGTGAGTATTTAGAAATTATATGATTGTTCTCCGATTCAGGACTAAAAACAATTCGTATGTTTTACAATAATTATTTGTTTGCAAATTTAAAATATCATAGTTGAATATAATAAAAACTGATAAATTTTTATCAGTTTTTTACTTGGTTACAAGTTATTGCAATAACTCCAACTATATCTTTGTAATTACAGCCTCTAGATAAGTCGTTTATTGGTTTTTTGATTCCTTGCGTAATTGGACCATATGCTTTTGCATTACCTATACGTTCTGTTATTTTATATGCTATATTTCCTGCATCTAAATTTGGAAATATTAATATATTTGCATCTCCTTTAATTTTAGAGTTCGGAAATTTTTTTTCTGTTATTTCTGGAATTATTGCAGCATCTAATTGCAATTCTCCGTCAGCTATTATATTTGGATATGTTTTTTTGAATATATCTACTGCATTTCTTACTTTATCTACATCAATAGAATTGCTAGAACCATTTGTTGAATATGATAAGAATGCAATTTTTGGAGTGCTTTCAACTAAATTTTCGAACGTTTTGCTAGATGAATATGCTATATTTGTTAATTCTTCACTAGTGGGATTTTGTATCATACCGCAATCTGAATATATAAAAATACCATTACTTCCTAAGTTTTTATTTTCTAATTCAATTAAGAAAAATGATGAAACTATTTTTGAATCAGGAGCTGTTTTTACAGTTTTTAAAGCAGCTCGTAATACATCACTAGATGAATGGGTTGCTCCTGCTACTAATCCATCAGCATAACCATTTAATACCAACATATCCCCAAAGTATAAATAATCATTTTTAATTATATTTTCGGCTTCTTCTAAAGTTAATCCTTTATGTTTTCTAAGCTCATAAAAATTTTTTATTAATTCTATAGTAATACTTGAATTTAAAGGATCTATTATTTTGATATTATTTAAATTTATTCCATTTATTAAAGCTAATTCTTTAATTTTATTTTCTTTGCCAATTAAGATGATATTAGCAAAATCCAATTTTATTGTTTCTTCTGCTGCTTTTAATGTTCTAACATCATCTGCTTCTACTAATACTATTGTTTTTTTGTTTTGTTTTGCTTTTTTAATTAACTTATCTATAATCATTTAATCACCTTTAATATTTTAGCATTTATAATATTAGTTGTAAATTAGTAATACTACATTCTCAATATATTAAAAAAATTGATTTAATATAAAAAATATGTTATAGTACACTACTGTGATTTTATGAAAAAAGTAATTTTAGATAGAAAATTAAGTTATGATAAAATAATAAATATTTTTTTAAGTTTATCAAAAAAATATCAAGAAATGTTTATAAATAATATAATTAATGGGCAACAAGACAGCAAGTTCAAAAAAAATTTTATGAGATATTTTAAAATATTAGAAAATAAAGTAAAAAATAATGAATTTTTAACTCCAAATGAGAAGACTACATTTGAAATAGTTTATAGATATTTAATAATAAATAATATAAATATAGATAAGACTTTGTTACATAGTTATTGTACATACTATATAAAAAGAAATAATGGAAATGATTATTTAGATAAAGTTTATTTAATATTTTATGATTTAATTAATTGTTTAAATAGTGAGCTAAAAAAAGACTATCATATTCATTTTTATAAAAGTAAAAAAGATATTGCAATTGCTTATATGGTTTTTGGTGATAAAGATTTTACATTGCATGTAAATGATTACAAATTAAATTTTAGTTGTTTTAATAAAAAGAAATATTCATATGATGTTTTAAGAAAGATAGTTATTAAATATATTTTTTATATTGTTCATGAATATACTCATTTGTTACAAAAAGAATATATTTTAAAAAATAATGATAGTATATCTGAAGATTATATGAAAAATGTTTTTGCGATGAATATAGCATATAAAATTTACTTAAAATGGCATGATTATTTTAGAATTGAAGAAGAAGCAAATATATATGCTTACTCAAAATTATTAGATTATTATTACTTATACTTTGATAAAGATGCAAATTTTGATAATAATGAACGTGGTAAGTATTTTCCTATTTCACTTATTAAAGAAAAAGAAAAAAATAAGTGCAAAAAGTTAATAAATTATATTTATTTATTAAATAAAAAAGGTTATGATGAATATAGAAAATATTTTGAAGATTTGAAAAACAAACAAAATATTTTGATTAAAAAATAAGCTTTTTTAAATTTTAATTAAAAAATTTTAAAAAAAATTAGCACTCATATATTGACAAGTGCTAAGCATAATATTATAATGGAGTTAGCACTGAAGTTAAAAGTGTGCTAAGGAAGTGGTTTTGTGGGAGAAAGGCAAAAGAAGCTTTTAAAAGCTATTGTAGAATCTTATATAAAGACTGTAAAACCGGTGGGATCTAAGTCTTTATGTGAAAAATTCAATTGTTCTTCAGCAACAATTAGAAATGATATGAGCTATTTAGAAGAACTTGGCTATTTGGAAAAAACGCATACCAGTAGTGGAAGAATTCCAAGTGAAGAAGGGTACCACTATTACGTAGAGAATTTAATGAAACCCAAAGAGATTACAGGAGAAGATTTATTAAAATTACAGACAATTTTAAATAATAAAGACTTAGCATTATCTGATGCAATTACTAAATGTATGGAAATAATTAGTGATATTACAAATTATACTAGTATTGTTTTAGGAAAAAATAGTGAGACAAACATTTTAAAACAAATTAGTATAATTCCTATAGATAGTAAAAGAGTAGTAGCACTTTTAGTTACTAATACTGGTCACGTTGAAAATAAGCAAGTAATTATACCGGATGATATTAACGTAAAAGAAATTGTAAAGACTAGCGAGATAATAAACAAATCCTTAGTAGGAACTCCATTAAATCAAGTTTTAGAAAAGCTAGAATTTGAAATTAAACCACAAATTGCTAAGACTATGGAAAAGTATGAAGAATTATGTAGTTTCTTTTATGATGCTTTTTCGGATTTTCAAGAAAGTAATGAAGAAGAGGTGTTCTTTGGAGGCAAAACTAATATTTTGAAGCAACCTGAATATAATGAACCAGAAAAGATTAAAAAAATTATTAGTAAGCTTGAGAATATTGAACTCGTAAAGAATATAGAGACTGATGACAAAGATATAAAAGTTTATATTGGAAGTCATAATAATTTTGATCCAGATACTACAGTTATTAAAACAAGTTATAACGTTGATGGAGAAATTGGAACACTTGCTATAATAGGACCTAAAAGAATGGAATATGATAAAGTAGTGCCTCTTTTAAATTTCTTGAAGAGTTATATAGAAAGGAATTAATATGGACAAAAATATAAATAAAGAGGACTTAGAGAAAAAATTAAATGAAGACAACAATCAAGACTTAAAAAAGGAAACTAAGTCTAAAGAAAAACATCATGATAATAAGCAAGTAAAGCTGTTAGAGGGAAAGATAGAGAAACTTAATTCTGAAATACAATCAAAAGATGAAAAAATTTTAAGAATTCAAGCAGAATTGGTTAATTTTAAAAGAAGAAAAGAAGAAGAAACTTCTTATATGTTAAAATATGCGAATGAAGATATTATAAAGTCATTACTTCCAATAGTAGATAATTTTGAAAGAGGACTTGTTATGGATGATAATGATTTAAGTGATGAGGTTTCAAAATTCTTGAGTGGATTTAAAATGATATATTCTGATGTTATTAATATATTTAATGATAATGAAGTCAAAGTTATTGATGCTCTAGGAATAGAATTTGATCCAAAAGTTCACCAAGCTGTTTTGGTTGAAAAAGATGAAAATAAGCCTGCTGGAGTAGTATTGGAAGTGCTTCAAAAAGGCTATATGTATAAAGATAAAGTTATTAGACCTGCTATGGTAAAGGTCAATCAATAAATAAAAAATTAATAGAAAAGGAATGATTTAAATGAGTAAAATTATTGGTATTGATTTAGGTACAACAAATTCATGTGTTGCTGTATTGGAAGGCGGAGAGCCTAAGGTTATAACAAATGCTGAAGGAGATAGAACTACTCCTAGTGTTGTAGCATTTAAAAATGACGGTGAGGAAATTGTAGGTATTACTGCAAAACATCAAGCTGTAACTAATCCTGAAAAAACTATTTCTTCAATTAAGAGAAAAATGGGTACTAATGAAAAGGTTGATATTGACGGTAAAAAGTATACTGCTGAGGAAATTAGTGCAAAGATTTTAATGAAATTAAAAAAAGATGCAGAAAGCTATCTTGGGGAAACTGTTACAAAAGCTGTTATTACAGTTCCAGCATATTTTAATGATGCTGAAAGACAAGCAACTAAAAATGCAGGAAAAATTGCTGGTTTAGAAGTTGAAAGAATAGTTAATGAACCAACAGCTGCAGCACTTGCTTATGGTCTTGATAAACAAGATAAATTACAAACTATTCTTGTTTATGATTTAGGTGGAGGAACATTTGACGTTTCAATACTTGAATTAGGAGACGGAGTTTTTGAAGTTAAAGCTACTAGTGGTAATAACAGACTTGGTGGAGATGATTTTGATAAACGTTTAATGGACTATATGAAAGATGAGTTTAAAAAAGAGAATGGAATTGATCTTTCTAAAGATAAAATGGCAATGCAACGTATAAAAGATGCTGCTGAAAAAGCTAAAAAAGATTTAAGTAGTATGACTACAACTAACATTAATTTACCTTTCTTAACTCAAAATGAAAATGGTCCAATTCATATGGATATGAGTATTACTCGTGCTAAATTTGAAAATTTATGTAAAGATTTATTTGATTCTACATTAGATTCAGTTAGAAAGGCAATGAAAGATGCAAAGATGTCTAAAAATGACATTGATCAAGTTGTATTAGTTGGTGGATCAAGTAGAATACCTTATATTCAAAACTTAATTAAAGATGAAATTGGTAAAGATCCTAATAAGAGTGTTAATCCAGATGAAGTTGTTGCAATGGGAGCTGCAATTCAAGGTGGTGTTTTAACAGGAGAAGTTGATGATTTAGTACTTTTAGATGTAACACCATTATCATTGGGAATTGAGACTTTAGGAGATGTAATGACTGTATTGATTCCTAGAAATACAACAATTCCTACAAGTAAATCACAAGTGTTCTCTACAGCAGTAGATAATCAACCAGCTGTTGACATACATGTATTACAAGGTGAAAGACCAATGGCTCAAGACAATAAGACTTTAGGAAGATTCCAATTATCTGATATTCCTGCAGCACCTCGTGGAGTTCCTCAAATAGAAGTTAAATTTGATATTGATGCAAACGGTATAGTTAATGTTTCTGCAAAAGATTTAGGAACTAATAAGGAACAACATATTACTATTACTTCTAATACAAACCTAACTGAAGAAGAAATTGATAAAATGATGAAAGAAGCAGAAGCAAATAAAGAAGCAGATGAAAAGAAAAAAATTGAAGCTGATGCTAGAAATGAGGCTGAACAAACAATATTTGCTACTGAAAAATCAATCAAAGATCTTGGAGATAAATTAACTGAAGCTGAGAAAAAAGATACAGAAAAATTGATAGATAATCTAAAGAAATCATTAGAAGGCTCTGATGTAGAAGATATTAAATCAAAAACAGAAGAATTAAATAAAAAAGCTATGGAATATGCTACACGTATTTATCAAGAAGCTGCAAACAATAATAATCAAGGTTCAAATGATTTGAATTCAGATAATTCAAATGATGCTTCAGAAGCAGAATTTGTAAATAAATAAGATGAGTAGAGATTAGGTTTTAACTAATCTCTTACTTTAAATTATGGAGGAATGATGGAAAAATATAATTGTAGAGCTGATGTACCAGAAAAATATAAATGGAATTTAAAAGATTTCTTTTCAAGTGAAGAGAAATTTAGCAATAGTTTAAAAGAAACTAATAAATTGGTTGAAGAATTAAAAGAATATAATAATTGTACAAAACATGCGACAAAATTATATGAATTTTTGAATAAATATATGCAAGTAATTTGTTTATGTGAAAACCTATATGTTTATGCATATTTACTAAATGATCAAGAATTGGGAAAGTCAGAAAGTGTTGAAAGAAAAAATTGTACTTTAAATTTAATGAATGATCTTGAATTAAATACAGCATTTTTTGTGCCTGAAATATTGAGAATGGATTATGAAGAATATCAAGAATTATATAATAAAGAACCTAGATTGAATGAATATAAAGCATATTTAGATAATATTTTTAGAGATAAAGAACATGTACTTACTGAGAGTGAAGAAAAGATCGTAACAGAATTAACAAATTCGATGAATCATTTTGAAGATATTTCGTCAACTATGTTAAATAGTCTTCATAACTATGGAAAAATTAAAATAGATGATAATGTAGTGACTATTGCTACTAATAATTTTAGAAAGTTAACTAAAAATAAAAACGTTAGTATAAGGCAAAAAGTTTATAAATCTTTTAATAAAAAAATAGATGAATATTCTAGCACTAATGCGATGCTTTTAAATAGCTATATAAATATGAATAATTCAATATCTAAAATAAGACATTTTGATAGTGCTTGGGATCAAAAATTATTTGGTTTAAATTTAAGTAATAAGGTTTATGAAAGTCTTGTAAGCGCTACAGAAAGTAATTTAAAGTCATTACAAAAATATTATGATTTAAAAAGCCGAGTTTTAGACTTAGATGTTTTACATCAATATGATATGAATTTAGAGTTAAGTAGTTCTGATAAACTCTATAGTATAGAGGAATCGCAAGAGTTATTGCTTAATAGTTTAAAGCCTTTAGGCGCTGAGTATTTAAATCATTATAAAAAGATTTTTGATAATAAATATATAGATTACTGTCAATATAAAGGTAAAGCGAGTGGTGCGTACTCTTTTAGTACTTTGGATCATGACTCTAGAATATTAATGAGTTTTAACTATGATTTAGATTCAGTTTCTACTATTGCTCATGAAGGTGGTCATAATGTACATCATCAGTTTATTATTGAAAATAATCCTCTACAATATAGAAATGTTTCAAATTTAGTTGCTGAAGTTGCATCTTTAACAAATGAATGTTTATTGTCTAATTATATTGTTAATAATGCTAAAACTAAGAATGAAAAATTACAGGGCTTAGAAAATATTATAAGTGTTATTGCTTCAAATTTATTTGGCGCTGTACGTGAAGCTAAAATGGAACAAAATATGTATGATTTAGTTAAAAATGGTGGAACAATAACAAAAGATTATTTAGATAAAATTACCAAAAAGTCATTGAAGCAATATTATGGTAATAAAGTTAAAATGGATAAATATTCAAAAAATAGTTGGGTTACTAGAAGCCATTACTATATGTATTTTTATCTTTATAATTACGCAATTAGTATAAGTGTTGCAATTAATGTTGCTGAGAAAATATTAGATGGTGATAAAGAAATGCTTAAAAATTATATTAAATTTTTAAGCACAGGTAGTGATAAATGGCCAAAAGAAGTTTTCGAAATTCTTAATGTTAATATAGAAAATAAGGAAGTTTATATTAATGCGATAAAATATTTTGATAAATTAGTTGAACAGTATGATAATATATATTTTGATAAGGAAGTGTAAAAATGTCTAAAGATTATTATAAAATCTTAGGAGTTGATAAAAATGCAAGCGATGAAGAAATAAAAAGATCTTTCAGAAAACTTGCAAAACAGTATCATCCTGATATTAATAAAGAACCGGGAGCTCAAGAAAAATTTAAGGAAATTGGTGAAGCTTATTCAATTTTATCTGACCCAGAAAAAAGACGTCAATATGATCAGTTTGGATCTGCTGCTTTTGATGGAACAGGTGGAGGCTTTGGTGGATTCCAAGGAGGATTTTCTGGATTTGGCTTTGATGATATTGATCTAGGAGACATATTTGAGCAATTCATGGGAGGAGGATTTACTTCTCGTAAAAGAGGTAGCTCTAAAAGACAAAGTCGTGGAGAGGATAGTTTAGTACAAATAAATATCACTTTTAATGAAGCTATTTATGGATGCGAAAAAGAATTTACAATAAATATAAAAGATAAATGTCCAGAGTGTAATGGACAAGGCGGGCATAATGCTCAAACCTGTCCTGATTGCAAAGGACGCGGAAGAATAATACAAGGACAAAGGACAATTTTGGGAGTATTTCAAACTGAATCAACTTGTCCAAGATGTAATGGTAGTGGTACTTCGTTCGAAAGCACATGCAACAGCTGTCATGGAAAAGGAGTAGTTTCTAAAAAGAAAACGTTAAAGGTTAGAGTACCGCGTGGAGTTGATAATAAAGATCAGTTGAAAATGTCTGGTAAAGGGTCTGCTGGATTAAATGGTGGCCCAAATGGAGATGTTTATATTGAATTTACTGTAAAAGATCATCCTATCTATCAAAGAGATAAAAGCGATATTTATATAAAATTACCAATCACTATAACAGAAGCAATAATGGGATGTAAAAAAGAAATAAATACTATTCAAGGAAAAGTTAAGTTAGAAATACCAGCTGGTACTCAAAATGGAGATAAAGTAAAATTACGCGGTAAAGGTATTGATGACGAAAAATTAAATAAAAAAGGAGATACATACGTTATTTATAATGTTATTATTCCAACAAAACTAGATAGAAAACAGAAGAAATTGATTAAAGACTTAAGTGAAACAGATTTATCTGATGAGGAACAATTTAAGAAGTTTAATGAATATAATTAGAGCTTTAATGCTCTTTTTATTTTAAAATTAAAAATATTTTTTTACAATTTAATTTTTAAGTTAAAAAAATACTTTTTCTCCGTAAGTTTAAAAAATACTTGAAAATAATATATATTTATTATATAATCAATATGTTATTGAGTTATGTCTACGTAGCTCAGTTGGATAGAGCATACGCCTTCTAAGCGTACGGTCAAGCGTTCGAGTCGCTTCGTGGACACCATTTTGTATGTTTAAGCCCTTTTTAGGGCTTTTTCTTTTTATTATTTGCGCACAGCTTTTAAATATGTTAAACTAATCTTAAATCTAAGGAGAAACAATGAATATATTTGAAAGAGAAAAAAATGACAAAAAAGAGAATGAATTAATTGCAAAGAAAATATTAAATATATTTTTGAGACAGTATGATATAAACGGTAAGTTAGATGAAAATATTGATTCTTTAAATAAAATATTTTTGTTATTGGCAGGTGGAAATAAGAGTTTAATCCAACCATTATTAGAATATTATAATTATAATATTACTCCTGAATTATTTTTTGTAGTAAGAAATTTAATAAAGGGTGCTAATATAGAACAATTAACTTTTATGCCTTCTATTAAAAGTATTGAAAAAAAAGATAAGTTATATGTTCTAAATACATTAAGAGGAACTGCCACATTTTTTAAAGCAACAGATTTTTTAAATATAGAAAACTTTGAATCTAACAATAATTGCCATCAAATAACTTATGAGTTTATAAAAACTTATAAAGATTATAAAGACTTCAAAGCAGTTACTTTAGAAATGAGAAATTCATTTTTTGGCAGTCATTTTCATTCTTATGTAGAAATCAATAGTAATGATTTTATTTCTCTGGGATTAGGACAAGAATTTATACTAGATTTAACATATAATATTATTATTTCAAAAGAAGGTTTTAATAAACTTTTTGAGCCTATTGAGTTACAAAAATATAGTTATGAAGAAATATGCAATGAGTGTTTAACGTTAAACGATGATTTTGAAGATAAAACTTTATTACTTAGAATCCTTAATAAAAATAAAAATAATAAAATGAAAAAATAAAAAATATTTTTGATATAAGAAAAATAGAATGGAGGTATTTTATGTATGCAGAAGTATTGATACAATATGGTGTTAAATCATTAGATAAAACTTTTACTTATAGAATACCTTCTAATATGCAAGTTAATGTTGGAAATAAAGTAAAAGTTAAATTTAATAACAGAAATATATATGGTATAGTTTTAAATATAAAAAAAGATAAAGAAATTTCTTTAGTGAATGATATTATAGAAGTTATTAATAGTAATCTTATATTAAATAAGGAATTATTAGAGTTAGGCTACTTTATAAAAGATAATAATTTTTGTACATTAATTAAAGCTTATGAGACAATGTTGCCTAGTAGTTTAAAGGTTAATAAGAGTAAAAATGATTTTAATAAATATAAAGAATTTATAGAACTAAACAAAGAAGAAATATTTATTAAAAATTATATAGAAAATAATAAAAGAGCAAAAAAACAAATAGAAATATTAAATGAATTATTATTAAATAAAACTTTAGAAAAAAATAATAATATAAATTATATAGCTTTAAAGAGTTTATTAGATAAAGGTTTAGTAAAAATTACTAAAGAGAGAGAATATAGGATTAATAATGTTAATAATGAGAAAAAAGAGTTTAAACTTTCTTTAGAACAAAATGATGTTGTGAATAAAGTTTTAATAGATAAATTTAAAACTTATTTGTTATATGGTGTTACTGGTAGTGGTAAAACTATAGTATATATTGAACTTATAAAAAGAGTTATTAGGAATAATAAAACTGCAATTATGTTAGTTCCAGAAATTAGTTTAACTCATCAAATGGTAAAACGTTTATATGATTCTTTTTCAAATGATGTTGCAATACTTCATAGTGGATTGAGTGAAGGAGAAAAATATGATGAATATACAAAAATCATTAATCATGAAGTTCATCTTGTAGTTGGCACTCGAAGTGCAATTTTTGCCCCATTTGAAAATATCGGTTTAATTATAATAGATGAGGAGCACAGTAGTACTTATAAACAAGAAAATTCTCCAAGATATAATGCTATAGATATTGCAAAATGGCGTGCACAATATAATAATTGTCCGGTTATTTTAGGAAGTGCTACTCCTAGTTTGGAATCATTTGCTAGAGCTAAAAAAGGTGTTTACGAATTATTAGAACTTAAAAATAGAATTGGCAATTTTTCATTACCAGAAATTAAAGTAGTAGATATGGCTTTAGAAATGAAAAAGAGAAATATGTTGTTTAGTGATGAACTAAGAGAAAATATATTAAATACATTAGAAAAAAAAGAACAAATAATGTTACTTTTAAATAGGAGAGGGTATTCAACATTAATTAGTTGCCAAAATTGTGGTTTTACATATAAGTGCCCTCATTGTGAAATAAGTTTAACTTACCATAAGATTTCAAACAACTTAAGATGTCATTATTGTGGTTATACGAAAATAAATAGTAGTACTTGTCCTAATTGTCATGAAAATGCAATAAGAAGCTTTGGTACAGGTACTGAAAGAATAGAAAATGAAATAAAGTCTCTTTTTCCTAATGCTAGAGTTTTAAGAATGGATGCAGATACTACTACAAAAAAGGGTAGTCATGAAAAATATATAAGTATGATTATGAATGAAGAAGCAGATATTATTGTAGGAACACAAATGATTAGTAAAGGGTTAGATTTTCCTAAAATAAGTTTAGTAGGAATAATAAATGCAGATGAGTCTTTGAATATTCCTGACTTTAGAAGTACTGAAAAGACTTTTTCTCTTTTAAATCAAGTTAGTGGTAGAGCTGGAAGAAGTGGAATTAAAAGTAGCGTCATAATTCAAACATTTAATCCCGATCATTTTATTTTCTCATTATTAAAAAATAATAATTATATAGGACTTTTTAATTATGAAATGTCAATAAGAAAGAAATTAAATTATCCACCATATTATTATATTGTAGGGATAAAGATATGTAGTAAAGATTTTGATATAGCTAGTCAGAATGCTAATAAGATAGCTAATTATTTAAAAAATAATATAGATAAAAATAGTATATTATTAGGACCTAGTACAGCAAATATGTTTAAAATTAATAATATATATAGATTTCAAATTATAATTAAATATAAATATGACGATAAATTATTTGATGCAATAAGATTTATAGATCAACTTTATACATCTGAAAAAGACATGTTTATTGAGATTGATAATAATCCAATAAGTATTTAGAGGTTTTTATGAAAAAGTTTTTTTTAACATTAACATTAATTATTTTGTTATTTCCATTTAATTGTTTTGGACTTGATTTAAATATTGAGAGTAAAAGTGCAATATTGGTTAATAGAGAAAATAATGAAATATTATATAGTAAAAATGAATATGAAAAATTACCAATAGCAAGTTTAACTAAATTAATGACAGTTATAGTGAGCTTAGAAAATATAAATAGTTTAGAAAGTAAGATTATAGTAGATGAAAAAGATTTAGTTGGATTAAGTGGATATGTTACTATTGAACTTTATGACGGACTAGAAATAAGTTATAAAGATTTATTATATAGTACATTAATGTTTAGTGCTGCAGATAGTGCAATGGTACTTGCTAATAATGTATTTTCTGATTATGATATCTTTATAGAAAAAATGAACCTTTTAGCAAATGATTTAGGTATGAAAGATACTAAGTTTTCTAATCCAATTGGTAAAGATAATGATAATTATTCTACAAGTTATGATTTATATTTATTATTAGATTATGCATTAAATAATAAAAATTTTTATGATATATATACCAAAAAAAAATACAATATGGAATGTTTAGATAAGACTATAAGTAATAATTTAAATAATATAGTTACTAAAAATAACTTAGAAAATGAGAATAATATAAAATTTAATGGATCTAAGGCCGGTTTTACATCATTAAGTGGATTATCTTTAAGTACTATTAGTAAATTAGATGATAATGAGTTACTTTTAATTACATTAGATGCTATAGATAAACAAGATAGTGCTAAAAATTTAATAGATCAGTTAACAATATTAAATTATTTTAAGAAAAATTATTCTAACAGAATTATATTAAAAGATAATAAATTAGTAGATACCATAAATTATAAAAGTAATAATAAAGTATATGATTATGAAATAAAATCAAATAAAGATATTACTTATTATATGAGCAATAATATTAATTTAAATTATTTAAAAGTATATTATGAAGGTATTGTTAGTATTGATGATTCTTTTAAAGAAAATGATAAGATAGGTTCAATTAAAATATTTTATCAAGATAAATTATTATCAAGTGAAGATGTATTTTTTAATAAAAAAAATATTATAATAAATAAAAGAGATTATAGAAATTTAATAATAATTATAGTTATATCACTATTATGTTTAATTGTTTTTAGAAAGAAGAAAAAATAATTGAATTAAAAATTAAATATATTAATAATTTCTGTTGATTAAGTAATATCATGAAAATTGTTCTTAAGGATGATTTTATCTTTTTTGTTATGATAAATAATTTTATCTACTTATATTTAATGAAATAACTCCTTGTTTTCATTTTGTGAATTAATAAAATACAAACAAATACAAAAAAAATTCATAATAGATATTGTTATATTTTATTAAATGTAATATAATTTCAATATGAAAGAAATTTCATATTGAAAGTGAGGATATAATGAAAGAACTTATTAAATTTCAAAATGTTAAAAAAACTTATCAAATAGGAGAAAAAAGTTTTAATGCTTTAGATGGGGCTAGCTTCACTATAAATAAAGGTGAATTTGTGGTAATACTAGGTCCATCTGGAGCAGGTAAATCAACACTACTTAATTTACTTGGAGGAATGGATAAAGTGACTAGTGGTAAGATTATTGTAGGGGATGAGGTAATATCTAATTATAGTGATTCTGAGCTTACGACTTATAGGGCAGAAAATGTAGGTTTTATCTTCCAATTTTATAATATATTACCAACTTTAACAGTTTTAGAAAATGTCCAAATTGTAAATGACATAGTAAAAAAACCAAAAAGTGCTAAAAATATTCTAAAAAGTGTTGGGCTTCTTCAACATTTAAATAAATTTCCTAATCAATTATCAGGTGGAGAGCAACAAAGAGTATCAATTGCTAGAGCAATAGCCAAAGATCCATTACTACTTTTGTGTGACGAGCCGACTGGGGCTCTTGATTCAAAAACAGGAGTAGAGGTTTTAAAACTATTAAAAAAACAATGTGATGCTAATAATGGGGAAAATACGGTTGTAATTGTTACCCATAATGCATTAATTGCTGAAATAGCTGACAGAGTAATAAGACTTAAAAATGGTAAAGTGGAATCTAATATAGAAATCAAAAAACCTGCATCCATTGATGAGGTAGTGTGGTAATATGCTAAAGAAAAAGTTATTTAGAGATATATGGAAAAATAAATCACAGTTTTTTACTATTTTTGCTATGGTTTTAGTAGGCGTTATGGTTTATGTTGGAATTGAAGCATATACAGCTGGGATGAAAGAAGCGTCTGACACATTTTATCAAAATTACAACTTACAAGATTTAAATTTAATTGGTACAAACGGTTATACTAAAGAAGATTTAGAAGAAATAAAAAAAATAGAACATGTTAAAGATGTAGAAAGATTACTAAGCGTTAACGCAACTGATGATTCTGGAAATATTACTTATTTTTTAAACTTTGTTGAAAGTAATAACATTGATAAATTTTATATTGTCCAAGGGCAAGAGTTTGATGTTAATGTATCGGGTGCTTGGTTAGATGAATTTTATGCTAAAGAAAATAATTTGAGTGTTGGAGATACCATTAAAATTAAGTATGATACCATCACCTTAGAAGAAGAAATAGTTGCTTTAATAAATGTACCAGATCATTTATATGATTTAAAAGATGCTTCATCATTAATGCCTAATAGAAAAGAATCTGGTTTTGTTTATTTATCAATTAATGAACTTCCTCAAAGTTATATTAAAAATCAAATGATAAGTTCTTTATCACAAAAACAAGGAACTAATATAACAAATGAAATGTTTAATGAAATAATGCCTGAATTTGATTATAAAGATTATGCGTTTTATTATTTAATGGTTGATGTCGATAGTAAAGATAATGTAGATAAAGTAAAAGCCTTGATAGAAGAGAAAAATGCTAATACACTTGCTATAACTAAAATAGAAAATACAGCGTCATACACAATGTATGAGGGCGAAATGAACGAAGGACAAGCCTTTGTTGGTATATTTTCTGGACTATTTTTAGGAATTGCACTACTTTCTGTAATTACTACGATGACTAGAGTAATCAAAAAAGAAAAAATGCAAATTGGTACTTTAAAAGCCTTAGGGTTTTCTAATTTTAAGGTAATTAAGCACTATATTGGTTATGGATTTTGGGTATCACTAATAGGTGCTATTGCCGGAATAATAGCTGGTAGATATTTTATAGGAAATGTATTTATGTCAATGGAAATGCAATATTTTGAACTACCTAATAATGGAGCCATAATAGTTCCATCAAGCTATGTTGTTGCTTCTTTGGTTGTTATTGGAATATCATTTGTAACTTATTTAACTTGTCGAAAGGAATTGATAAAAAAACCCGCTGATGCTTTACGCACGGAACTTCCTAATGTTAAAAGTGGTAGTTTAAATATAACTACTAAAGGAATATTTAAAAAATTAAATTTTACATCTATTTGGAATATAAGAGATATATTTAGAAATAAATTTAGAACAATAACTGCCATAGTTGGGGTAAGTGGATGTTCCTTATTAATTGTTTGTGCTTTAGGAATGCTTAATTCAATGAATCATTTTATTGATTTACAATTTAATGAATTATACAATTTCAAATATAAACTAATTTTAAAAAGTGATTTAGAAGAAACTAAAATAAATGAATTATTAAATACTTATGGTAATAGTTCTAGTATGACTTTAGGTATTGAATACGTTTTAGATAACAATGTGAAAGAATCTAATATTATATTTGTAACGAATGCTAATGATTTGGTAAGATTTTTAGATGATGATGAAAATTATATTGATATTGATTCAAGTGATGGAGTGTATGTAACATATAAATTAGCTGAAAATAATAATTATAAAATTGGTGATACAATCAAATGGCATATATATGGTGAAAAAGAATATTATGAGTCTATTATAGTTGGTTTTAATAAAGACCCTCAAACACAAAATATCACTATGACAAAAGAATATTTAGAAAGTTTAGATATTAAATATACACCAGATTCTATTTATACTAATAAAGATTTAAGTAATGTTAAAACAATTGAAAATGTAGAATTAATTAGCAATAAAGAAAACTTAAGAAATGATTTAGAAAGTATGATGAGCATGATGATGACAATGATTATAATAATTGTTATATTTGCCATAATATTAGGAATCATTATTATATCTAATATGTCTATTTTATCTTTTTCAGAAAAAGAATATCAGTTTGCAACATTAAAAGTATTAGGCTTTAAAGATAAACAAATTAAAAATATATTTGTTAAACAAAATATCTGGATTACTATACTATCAATCATCATAGGATTACCATTAGGTTATTATCTAACATCATATTTGTTTATTGCTTGTTTGGAAGATAATTTTGATTTTGGTACCTATATTTTACCTAGCACATATATAATCTCAGCATTAGTTACATTTATAACTTCATATATAGTATCAAAAATTCTAGCTAGGAAAATAAATAAAATAGATATGGTATCAAGCCTAAAAGGAAGTGAATAAATCTATGAAAGAAATATTAATAGGCATATTTATGCCTTTTTTAGGGACATTACTAGGGTCTGCTATGGTTTATCTTTTAAAAGATAAATTAAATAAAGAAATAGAAAAATTATTATTAGGATTTGCATCAGGAGTAATGATAGCAGCATCTATTTGGTCACTATTAATTCCATCAATTGAAATGGCAGAAGAGCAAAATGTTATAAACTTTTTACCAGCTTCTGTTGGTTTTATGATTGGAATATTTTTCTTGTTGATATTAGATTTTATTGTTCCTCATTTACATAAAGATAATATAGAAAGTGAAGGAATAAAAAGTAACATTAGTAGATTATCTAAATTAACTTTAGCTGTAACACTTCATAATATACCAGAAGGAATGGCAGTAGGAGTAGTATTTGCAGGTACTCTAGCAAATAATCCCACTATTACTCTTGCGGGAGCATTTGCTCTTTCTATTGGTATAGCTATTCAAAATTTTCCAGAAGGAGCTATTATTTCCATGCCTCTTAAAACGGAAGGAAAATCAAAAAATAAAGCATTTATAATGGGAACTTTATCAGGAATTGTTGAACCTATTGGGGCCATTATTACAATATTACTTACTAATTTAGTTACAAAAATTCTTCCATATTTGCTATCATTTGCCGCTGGAGCTATGATTTATGTGGTAATTGAAGAGTTAATACCAGAAACTCATACAGGACATCATTCTAATTTATGTATTTTAGGTTTATCCATAGGTTTTGTATTAATGATGGTTTTAGATGTAGCACTTTCTTAAAAGGAGGTTTATCATGAACGAAATAAGAGAACCAATTAAAAAAACTTCAATTGAAAAGAAAAACAAAATTATAAAAAAAGGTTTTGAATTAATGTGTGAAAAAGGTTATCACAATGTAACTTGTATTGATATTGCCAAATATGCAGGCGTTTCTACAGGAATAATTTATCAATATTTTACAGATAAAAGGGATATATTTTTAAATGGAATAAAAGATTATGCAGCATCTATTTTATATCCAATGATTGATATATTAGAAGATCAAAAGATAGATAATGGTAACATGGAATTACTATTAAATAAAATGATAGATAATTTTGTAGAAAAACATACTTTTACCAAAACCGCTCATGAAGAATTACAATCAATAAGTCATTTAGATAAAGAAGTTGCATCTATTTTTAACGAATATGAAATTAATGCTACGAAAAAAATATCTAATATTTTAATAAATAATGGTTATGAAACAGATAATATCTACGAAAAAGTTCATGTTATTTACGGAATTATTGATAATTACTGTCACGAGGTTGTTTATCATAAACATAGTTCATTAGATTATAATAAAATGAAAGAAATTATTGTAAATATCATTAAAAATGTATTACTTTAAAAATAAGGATTTAAATGCAAAACAAGTAGAAATTAATGAATTATAGTGCTATTAAAGAAACAATTGAAATAATTAAAAAAATAAAACGATAAATAAAAGTAAGAAATTTCTTCTTTATCATTAGATAAAGAAGGGTTGTCATTAGATAAATATAAGTGAAATAGCGTTTGCAGGAGGAAAAGTTAATTCTAAAAAAGATAATTATTACTTTTATAATGATGATAACGTATTTCAAAGTTATGATAGTGATGCCATGGTGGCCAATTAGGCACTTCCGGTTCATATGTCAGTAGTGATTTAGAATCCGACCTAAAATTGTTTTAAAATCTGTTGTTTAGGAAATGGAACAAAGTCTAATCCATTATTGTAATTTAGTTTAGTTAATAAAAAAATATCATCCTAAAAATGATATTTTTTATATAACAATAGCAATTAAATTATTTGAGCCTTTATTTACTATTTTTGTAGCTGTTGTTGATAATTTATAACGCGTACTTTCTGGCATCATAGATAGTTTTGCTTGAATACCTTCTTTTACTATTTCATCTAAGCTTCTTCCAAATATTTCGCTTTTCCAAATATTAGAAGGATCTGTTTCATAATCTTTCATTATGTAGTCTATTAATTCCTTACTTTGTAGTTCTGTACCAATAATTGGTTCAAATGAACTTTCTACATCAACTTTTAATAAATGAATACTGCTTGCAACGGCTTTTAATTTAACTCCATAACGAGAACCTTGTTTTATTATTTCTGGAGTTTCTAATTTCATATCTTTTAAACTTGGATAGACTATACCATAACCAGTATTTTTTGCCATTTTTAATGCACTTTTAATACTTTCGGTTTCGTCTCTGTTTGTTGAATAATCAGTGAATATTTTTATTAAACCTGCTTTTGTTAAGTCTACGTCTCCCATAATACTTTTTAATATTTTATTATAAAGTTCTTCATTGCTATTTAGATTTAATGTGACCACTCCAGTTGCAGGATCTACATCACTGATATATGCTTTATCAATATATTCGCTATCTTTAAAATAATCAATCATATTATCGACATCTTTAATTTTTTCAACATTTGTTATGCATTCTTTTATTTTAGTAAGATAGTGTTTTTTTACTTCATGTTTTTTATCTAAAACATGAATCCATTCTGGAATATTAATAGATACGTCTGTTACAGGAAATTCGTATAAGGCTGATTTTAAAATTGTATACATTTCTACATCATTCATATTTTGTATATCCATTGAAATTACTGGAACATCATAATTTTTAGTTATTTCATTTTGTATATTAATAGTTGCATCACTGCTAGGATGAGTACTATTTAAAATGACAATAAATGGTTTATTTAAAGATTTTAATTCGGTTATAACTTTTTCTTCAGCTTCAATATAATCGTTTCTTCCTAAAGTTCCAATAGAACCATCAGTTGTAACAACAATTCCTATAGTAGAATGATCTTTTATAACTTTTTCCGTACCAATTTCTGCTGCTTCTACAAAAGGTATTTCGTCTTCATACCATGGAGTTTTTACTAATCTAGGATTACCTAATTCATCTTGAAATCCATTAGCACTATCAACAACATAACCTACACAATCAATAAGTTTTATATTAGTAACGAATTCATCTATTTTTATATTCGCTCCATTTGAGGGTACAAATTTAGGTTCAGTAGTCATAATTGTTTTTCCTGCGGAACTTTGAGGTATTTCATCTAAGCACATTTTTTTATCATTTTCATCAGCAATGTTTGGAACAACTAAAGTTTCTATAACTTTTTTTATAAAAGTACTTTTTCCAGTTCTAACAGCACCAACTACACCTAAGAAAATACATCCGTTCCCTCTTTTAGATATACTTTCTATTATTTCTTTCTTTTCCATAAGTCACAAACCTTTCAATGAATATTATGTCAAATATTTAAAAATATTCAATAATATTCATTTTTAAAGGAATTCCAAATAATATAAAAATATATTAATAAAGAGGTTATTTCGACAAAAAATATTTGTTTATTATTTTATTATTAAATTGGTGATAATATGAAAAAATTAATTAAACCTCTAATAGTTTTTATTTTAGGTATTTTACTAGGATATCAGATATGTAATACGAAATATTTTGTAAACTTATTTAAAGATACTTATAAAGCTTTTCAAGTAGGGGTTTATACAAGTTACGAAGCAGCTTTAACATATTCATCAAAATATAAGAATTCAATAATTATTACAGATAATGAACTTTATAGAGTTTATGTAGCTATTTTAAAAAATGAAAATAATATTGAAAATATGTCATCTTATTTAAATAGTCAAGGAATAGATTATTATTTAAAAGATATAGAAATATCTAATTTAGAAATAAAAAAAGAAATAAAAGAATATGAAAGTGTGATGAGTAATGAAAATGAAATAGTTTTTTTGGAAATAAATAAATTAATTATCGAAAAATATAGGGAGAGTTTATGAAATTAAAAGAAATACCAGAATGTGAACTACCTAGAGAAAGATTTTTAAATGTAGGTGTAGAGAATTTGACTAATGAAGAATTAATTTCTATAATACTAAGAACTGGTAGCAAAAATAATTCAGTTAAAGAAGTTAGTTTAAATATATTGTCTTTTTTAGAAAATATAAATGATTTAAAAAATATAGATGTTTATGAATTAAGTAAAATAAAAGGAGTAGGGTTAGTAAAAGCTATAACTTTGAAAGCAAGTATAGAACTTGGAATAAGAGTAAATAATGTTTTAATACAAAATAAAATGACTTTAAATAATTCTGATATAGTTCATGAAACTTTTAAAAGTATATTTGTTGGACTTAACCAAGAAAAACTTTTAGCTATATATTTAGATAATAAAAAAAGATTACTTTCTTATAAGATAATAACTATAGGAACTAAAGATCAAACTTTGTTTCATCCAAGAGATATAATTTATAATGCAATAAAATGTAACGCTTCAGGGATTATTATTATTCATAATCATCCTTCTTTAGATATTATACCAAGTAAAGCAGATATTGAAATGACTAATAAATTAATTACATCATGTAATATTGTTGGAATACCTCTTTTAGATCATCTTATTACTAATTCAAAAGATTACTATAGTTTTTTTAGAGAGTGTGAAAGTAGATGAAAAAAATAGGGATATATATAATTATATTTATTTTAGTTATTCTATTTAGAAATAATATTTGTTTTTTTTATGGTAATATTTTAGGAATATTTAAACTTGATAATAGTTATCAGGACGGAATTATAAAATTAAAAGATGAAAAAATAAAATATTTAGAAAAAGAATATAATGATTTAACAGAGTTTTCTAAAAATCTTTATAAAATAGGATACAATTATAAAGTTTCAAAAATAATATTTAAAAAATCATATAATACATCAAAGTATATAATTCAATATGGTAAAGAAGACTCGATAGAAGAAGGTTTAGCAGTTACAAATGAGTTTGGATTAATTGGAAGAATAAGTAAAGTTGAAGATAAAATTTCTGAAATGACAACAATAAAAGATATTAAAGATTTAAGTGTAGTTATAAATGAAATTTATGGGAAACTGAACTATGATTATGAAAATGATGTATTTATAATTAGTGATATTAGTAATTATGATAAAGTTTTTGTTAATGATGAAGTTTATACTAGTGGATATGGCACTATTAAAGAAAAAATTTATATAGGTAAAGTAACAAAGATAGAATCAGAAACTATATCTAAAAAAATATATATTGAAACTGAAGTTGATTTTAATAATTTAAATTATGTATTAATAGTAGGTGAGTTCAAATGATTCTAATATTAGATAATTTAATAAATAATTATTTAAATATATTATCTTGTTTTAGTATTTTATTATTACCAAATTTAAATAAAGATAAAATATATTTATTTATAATTATAGATATATTTTTAAATAAAATTCCATATATAAGTTTAATAATGATAATTTTATATATTTTTGATAAGTTTATATATAAAATTGTTTATAAAAATAAAATTAATATTTTATTTATAAGTATATTAAATTATATTGCTTTTATATCAATTTTATATTTTATTTATGGTTATAATTTTAGCTATTTATTTTATCTTAAAAGTAATATATTATCTTTTATTTTTAATATAATTATATATTATTTATATATATTTTTAAATAACTAATTTATAGTTAAATTCATATAATAATTAGGAGGAAATATATGAATTTAAACGATGAATTTTTTGGAAAGGTAAAAAAGAAGACAAATGTTGATAAAGAAACTTTGATTGATTTAGCCAAGAGACTCAATGAAGATAATATGAAAGATGAAAAAGTATTAAGAGGAATTATAAGAGATTTATCAAAGATTACTGGAAAAAGTGTTTCTTTGGAGAAAGAAGAAAAAATAATAAAAGCTATTAAGGATGATAAAGTCCCTAAAAATGTAGATAAGTTTTTCTAAAAATATTTTGTTATTTTATATATAGACATTAGATCAAAAAACTAATGTTTTTTGATCGGATTGACTTTTTTTTTAGTAAAGATTAAAATATTCTTAAGAAGTCCAAAAGGAGCATAATATGATAGATATAAAATTAATAAGAGAAAATAAAGAGTTAGTAAAAGAAAATATTAGAAAAAAATTTCAAGATGAGAAACTTAGTTTAGTAGATGAAATATATGATCTTGATATTAAAACTAGAGAAGCTCAAACAAAAGCAGATGCATTAAAGAGTAGTAAAAATAAAATGAGTTCTGAGATTGGTAAATTAGTTCAAGAAAGAAGAACTGATGAAGTGAATAAAATAAAAGAAAATATTTCAAAAATATCTAAAGAAATAGTAGAGTTAGAACAAACTCAAGAAAACTTAAATATTGAAATCAAAAAACGAATGATGGTAATTCCTAATATTATTGATGATAGTGTTCCTGTGGGAAAAGATGATAGTGAAAATATTGAAATAGAAAAATTTGGAGAACCTATTGTACCTGATTTTGAAATACCTTTTCATGCAGATATTTGTGAAGCCTTAGGGGGTTTAGATAAAGAATCAGCTGGAAGGACTAGTGGGAATGGTTTTTATTATTTAATGGGCGATATTGCAAGACTTCATGAAGCAACTATTGCTTATGCGAGAGATTTTATGATAAATAAAGGCTTTATCTATTGTATTCCTCCATTTATGATAAGAAGCGATGTTGTTACTGGAGTTATGTCTTTTCAAGAAATGGATGCTATGATGTATAAAATAGAAAATGAAGATTTGTATTTAATTGGAACAAGTGAGCACTCTATGATTGGTAAATTTAAAGGACAAATAATTGACGAAAAAGAATTACCTATAGCGATGACTTCATATTCTCCTTGTTTTAGAAAAGAAGTCGGAGCACATGGTTTAGAAGAAAGAGGACTTTATAGAGTTCATCAATTTGAAAAACAAGAAATGATTGTTTTGTGTAAAGAAGAAGATGCTATGGATTGGTATAACAAAATGTGGAAGTACACTGTTGAATTCTTTAGAAGTTTAGATGTTCCCGTAAGAACTTTAGAATGTTGTAGTGGTGATTTAGCAGACTTAAAAGTCAAATCTTGTGATGTTGAAGCTTGGAGCCCTAGACAACAAAAATACTTTGAAGTTGGTTCATGTTCTACCTTAGGAACTGCCCAAGCAAGACGTTTAGGTATTAGAGCCAAAGGTGATAAAGGTAGTTATTACGTAGCAACTTTAAATAATACTGTAGTTGCAACTCCAAGAGGCCTTATCGCCGTAATCGAAAATAATTATCAAAGTGATGGTAGTATTAATATTCCTAAAGTTTTACAATCTTATATGGGTGGAATAACTAAAATATCACCTAAAACTAAGGGAGTAGATAATGGCTAAATTATATTTTTACTATGGTACAGTTAAATCTGGTAAAACCATGTCTTTAATTCAAACGGCAAAAACTTATGAAAATCAAAACTTACAAGTAATTATTTTAAAACCAGTCCTAGATAATACCGAAACTAAAACTTTAACTGCTAATATTGGTTTTCAAAAAGATGCTAACTTTATAATTCAAAAAGAAGATAATATTCTTACTCTTTTAGAGCCACTTTTAAATAACACTAGTTGTATCTTAGTAGATAATGCTCACTTACTTTCTTCCTTACAAGTAGATGTCTTATTTAATATAACTAAAACTTATAATATTCCCGTTATTACCTATGGTTTAAGAACTGATGCTAAAACAGGTAGTTTTATTGGTAGTAAAAGATTATTAGAAATTGCTGATACAATTAAAGAAATTAAATCTATTTGTCATTGTGGTAAAAAAGCTATATTTAATGCCAAAAAAATAAATAATTCATTTATTAGTGATAACGAATCCGTTATTCAAGAAAATATCGAATATGTTCCTTTATGTGGAGATTGTTATGTAACCGATGTTTTAAAAATGCCTAAGAAATATTAGAAAAATTTATTGATTTTAGAAAATTTTTACTTTATAATAACTCATAGTTTTAGTAAGGAGAGTTTACAATGTTATTACCAAAAAGATTTGAAAAACGCATAAAAAAATATGAAACAGTTGAAGAAATTAATATGCGAATTCTTAAGAGTTATATTAAAATGCAAGAAACGGAAGATAGATATTTATTAGATGATTCAAATGCCATAATACTTGTCAAAAATAATGATAAAACTTCACATAGTGAAAACTATATTATGATTCATGAAAGATTAATTGATGGTAATATCAAAGAAATTAATAAATGGTATATAAAGAGCTATTATTTCGGGTACATACATAGTGTAACAGCAATTAATGATTTAAATCTATTCAAAGTT